>NZ_JBSFNO010000034.1:0-89543 GCF_053981095.1 Nocardia sp. NPDC003693 | reverse complement strand
CGCGGACTGCCGGTCTCGACCATCATCACCATGAGCATCGAGGACCTGGAGAAGCGTGCCGGGGTTGCCACGACCGCGACCGGCGGCACGATGTCGATCACTCAAGCACTCCAGGTCGCCAGGAATTCGACCCCGTATCTGGTGGTGCTCGACCGCAACGGCCGCCCCTTGCACCTGTCCCGGGGCCAGCGTCTCGCCAACCCCGCGCAACGGTTGGCGCTCACCGCGACCGAACGTGGGTGCACGCGCCCGGGATGCGACGCGCCAGCGAGTCGCTCGGCTGTACACCACATCCGGGAATGGGCTGATGGCGGCGAAACGGACATCGAGAACCTGACTTTCGCGTGCGATGCCTGCCACGCCCAGATCAACACCGGCCCGAACGGGTGGGGAACGGTTGTGATGGGTGAGGATTCGGAGAATCCGGGCAAGACCGGCTGGATTCCTCCGCCACATATCGATCCGAAACGCCGACCTCGCGTGAATTTCCGTCATCATCCCCAGTTTCCGGGTATTCCCGCGCGATGGCGCTGTTAGCCAGCCCGGTCTTGGGGGTATCGAGTCTCACCGCCGCTTTCGACTCTGCCTCTTCGGCTTTCGCCGCCGAAGAGGCTTTCGTGCGGGCGGCACCGCCCATGCCGTCGACCCTGTGTGAGCCACCCCGCCACCCCCAGCACCGGGACCCTGCGCGGCGGCCTGCCAGCGACCGCACCCCGGCCGTGATCTCCGCCCCACTGCTCTACACACTTTCGTTTGCGGCCCCACAGGCCCCAACCGCCGAACGCGCCTCACCCGCCTTGCCGCAGCCCGGCCGTCCCACCCGGGTGGCCGGTGCGACCACACGAATCAGTGTTCACGCCCGTGGCCGACGTAGCCCAACCCGCACCCACCCCTGCGGCTCCAACGGGGTTCGGGAGAGCGGGCAAAACAGATGCGGCAGTGCTGGTTACCTCGCCTGCCGTACCCGACTTATGGCTCCCCAGTTGGGAGCCCGTTCGCCCTTCCAGCCGGGCTGGCCGGCCGTGGGAACCTTCTCGAGACTCACAGACAAAGACTCGTCATCGACACAGTGGGGTTATGTCTCTGGCGGTGATTGCCACGCCCGGTCCGGGTCGCGAACTCGGCCACGCATCCAAGGGCTTCGATCCCGTCGATCGGCCCGGAAGGGCTGGAACCGCAGCCGAGGCACCCAACCCGCCCCGGCTGGTACTCTGTTGTCCGGGCGTCTCTCCCCCGGCAGGTCATCCAACCGCCGCCGAGGCTCCCGAGGTGCCCTCGCTGGTACTCCGTTATCCAGGCATCTTTCCCCCGGCAGGTCATCCAACCGCCGCCGAGGCACCCGACATGCCCCGCTGGTACTCCGTCTTCTAGTCGTCTTTCCTGCGGTAGGGCTCTCTACCGCCATCGAGGCTCCCAAGGTGCCCTCGCCGGTACTCCGTTATCCAGGCATCTTTCCCCCGGCAGGTCATCCAACCGCCGCCGAGGCACCCGACATGCCCCGCTGGTACTCCGCTTTCTAGTCGTCTTTCCTGCGGTGGGGTTCTCAACCGCCATCGAGGCTCCCGAGGTGCTCTCGCTGGTACTCCGTTATCCAGGCATCTATGCCCCCCGGTAGGGCATTCAACCGCCGTCGAGGCACCCGACGTGCCCCCGCCGGTTCTCCGTTTTCTAGGCGTCTCTCCGGCGGTAGGGGACCCAACCGCCGAGCCCCCCGGCGTACCCCTGCCGGTACTCCGTTGTCCGGGCTTCCCTCCTGCGGTAGGGCTCCCATCCACACATCAAGCCAGCCAGGTGAGCGGCGTCGGCTCGTGCACGTGGAGAAGCACATCGAAAGCGGCAGGCAGAGAGCGCACCTGGACATGAGCCTCATCGTCATGAGCCGGGTCGTACACGCCGCTGATCACGCGCAGCTTCGTCGGGCCCGTCAGCGCGGGGTGGGGGCGGAGGTCGATCCAGTGCGCGGGGAGCGCGACGGTGCCGAGGGCCGCGTCGAGGTAATCCGCCGGTGGAGCCGGGACATCGGTGATGCCGAGATTCGCGTGGTGGAAGCCGATCGCGAGGGCCGCGTAGGAGCGGCCGTGGTGTTCGCGCAGGACGCTGCCGATCGTGGGGTGGAATTCAGGTTCGGCCTCGGCGGTCGCGCCGAAAGACGTCGGCGTGGCGGCGATGTGGGCGATGCCGTCCCAGAAGATCAGGCGCAGGCCGGTGGCCGCCTGCTGGGCGAGCAGGTGGCGGGCCAGAGCGCCTTCGTCCGTGGCGAAGGAGCCGCGCCCCGCCACGCTGTTCTCGTGGAAGTCGACGATCAGGCGCATGTGGTCGGCGATGTCGGCCGGCAGATTCGGGATGCCGGCCAGGATCGCCGCGGCGTCGCGGGCATGCTCGGCGAACGGCCTGCCCGGGTGGAATCCCTTGGCTCGCTGTACATGTTCGTCGACGGTGTGAGCGGTCAGGATGGGCGTGAGGTGGGTGTTCAACTCGGCCAGCCGGGCCGGGGCGTGCCGCTGTACCGCGGTGCGGATGGCCTCGTAATCAGCGGGCTGGGCCTGTGGCGGCCGGATGCTCAGGATGCGAATCGGATCCCGCGTGTGGGTGCGGTTGAAATCGCGGATCCACTCCAGTGCGGCCGCCATTTCCACCGCGCGCCACGGGCCCCACGCATTCGCCAGGGCGTCCGAGCCGTTGCCCCTGCCGGTGCGTACGAAGGTATCCAGTTCTTCGGCGACATCTCCGCTGTCCTGAATGACCAGTGCTCGGAATCCGTGATCCTCGAACAGAATTCGGGAGATCAGATCGCGAATGACGAAGGATTCGTGCGCGAAGCGCGTGGCATCGCCGATGCCGACCACGTCGGCCGACGCGAGGGAATCCGCGATCTCGCGCAGCGCTGTCGAGTCCAGTGGCCGCGCGCCGGGGAGCAGGTCGGTGAGGTTCGGTTCGGTGGCCGGCGTTGCCGGGGTGGTGGTCGCGCTCATGACGATCACTGTGCACCCTCAACTATGGTTGAGGTAAACCCCGGTGATCCGGCTCACGCGAATTCCCGGCATCCGCGCGGGCGGTCGCTACTTCACCAGCGTGAATTGCATGACGTCCAGGTGCCCGGCGCGGAAGTAGTGCGCGCACCCGTCGAGATACCTGAGATATCGAGCGTAGACCTCCTCGGAGGTCAGCTCGATGGCTCGATCGCGATTGTTGCGCAGGGCCTGCGCCCAGCGATCCAGCGTTTCGGCATAGTGCGGTTGCAGTGAATGTATGCGCTGCACGTGGAATCCGGCGCTCTCCGCCAGCGCCGGAACGGTATCGGCCTGCGGGAGCTGCCCGCCGGGGAAGATCTCGCGTTTGACGAAGATATGGAAGAGCGCGTCGGCGCGCGTGATGGGAATATCACGGTCCCGCAGTTCGCCGAGCGTGCGGCCGATGATGCTGTGCAACAGAACTCGCCCGTCCGCGGGCATCATCTCCAGGCATCGGCGGAAGAATTCCGGGTAGCGCTCCTTGCGAAAGTGCTCGAAGGCGCCGATGCTCACGATGCGATGGGCTTCGCCCCGGTATTCCTCCCACCCCTGCAGTCGAACTTCGGCGATATCCCCGAGTCCGAGTGCCTCGATGCGCTCGCTGACGTGCCGGTGCTGATTGCGGCTCAGCGTGAGTCCCACCACGCGCACGCCATAGTGCTGGGCGGCCCGGATCATGGTCGAACCCCAACCGCAGCCGATGTCGAGCAGTGTCATGTCCGGTTGTAAACGCAGTTTGCCCAGTGCCAGATCGATTTTGGCCCGCTGAGCCTGCTCCAGCGTCATCGTCTCATCGCTGAAGTAGGCGCAACTGTAGGTCATCGACGGATCGAGGAACAGCGCGTAGAAGTCGTCGGACAGATCGTAGTGCGATTGCACCTGCCGGTAGAACGGCGCGAGCTCGGGCATGAGGGGTGCTCCTGGGTCGGTGGTCACCAGGGGATACGCGGCACGACTCGCTCTCGTTCTAGATCCATGACACACCCGCGACACACCGGGATTTTCAGACCGAGTTTCCGATTCGACCACCCGCTCTCGACACGGCTGCTTTCCTGAAGTGGGTTCAGCTTCGTTGCAGCAAACATCATTTGGCACCATTCGGAGGGTGGGGAACGGCCATGCACCGCACAGGGCTCGAAGAGGTCCGGAACGGGAGGCCGTGGCTGTGGACGGCGCTCGCGGCAATCGTGGTGGTGGGAACGGCAACCTGGGTCATGCGCCCGCAGCCGGTCAGCTGCCGCACCGCGCCGCCGACCACCACCGTGGTCACGCTGCCCGCGACTACTACATCCGAAGTTGTTACCACGCAGCCACTTTCACCGCCCGTGCAACCCGATCCGACGTTCGGCGAGGCGCGCTACTACGCCTTCGATACCGGTGTGGCCTGCTCGCTGCCGGATCTGCCGCTGGACGGCTACTACGTCGGCGTCTCCACGGGTGAGTACGCCGGTTCGGCGCCGTGCGGTTCCTACGTCGATATCGATGGCCCGCTCGGCAGTGTGCGCGCAGGTCGTCGATCGCTGTCCCGGCTGTGCTCCGCATCAATACGATTTGAGCCGTGCGGCTTTCGAGGAGATCGCCGATCCGCACGATGGCGTGGCGCAGATTCGCATCAATCGGGTTCGCGATCCGAATCCCGCGCCCGAACTGTACTACCGGGTTCAGCAGGGCTCCTCGCGCGATTGGCTGGGGCTGCTGTTCTCCGGCGGCGGCAATCCCATCGGGCAGGTCGCCCTGCTCCGCGATACCGGCGGTGACTGGATTCCGCTGCGTCGTGGCTATGACAATTACTGGTCCGTCTCGGGTGCGGGCGCGGGCCCGTTCACCGCGGCCATCACCGATGTCTACGGCAATCAGGTGCTGGTCCCGGATGTGGCGATCGCGTCGGGACAGCTGCGCTACACCGGAATTCGGCTCTATCGGATTCCCGATGCGGAATCCGCCGCGCCCACCACCGCGCATCCGCGGCCGGCCGTGGTGACGACCGTGATCGCGGGCACGGAGCACTGCGAATCGTGACGAGGCACGCTCCGACATTCCCGGTTCGGTGTGGCATCATCGAAGTGAAACGTGTTTCAGTTCCGCCTGATGGTGCCGCACGCCGGGAGGCCTTCGATCATGAATTCCAGCTCCACGCAATCGCCACGTGAAGGACGCCGCCGGGGCCGTCGGCTGTCCGCTCGCATTTCGACGTTGACCGAGGTCCCGGTGGGTTCGATGGTCGAGCTGCCGGGTCGTGGCCGCACCTATGTCGTGGATCTGCCCGGTCCGGCCGCGGATTCGCCGAGCGTGCTGCTGCTGCACGGTATGGCCACCACCGCCATGCTGAACTGGTTCCCGTCGCTGCGCGAGCTGAACGAGCATTTCCGGGTGGTGCTGTTCGACCAGCGCTGGCACGGTCACGGAATTCGTTCCGAGCGTTTCGATCTGGATGATCTGGCCGATGACGCGATCGCGGTCGGGGAGGCGCTCGGCCTGGATCGCCCGATTCTGGCCGGCTATTCCATGGGCGGCATCATCGCTCAGCTCGCCGCGCATCGGCATCCGGACAAGGTCGGCGGTCTGGTGCTGGCCGCCACCACCTATCGCTTCCAGGAAACGCGGCGCGAGCGCGCCTTCCACCGCGGCTGGGGTGTGCTGGCGGCCTCGCTCGCCGAGATGTCCATGCGCAGAGCCGAATCGCATCGGGACAGGCTGCCGGTGCTGCCGGAGTCCTCGTGGCCGGTGGGCCGGATGGATCGCTGGGCCATGTCCGAGATGCGCAGCACGAGTGGCTGGGCGCTGGCGCAGGCCCTGGCGGTGCTGGGGCGCTTCGATGCCTCGGAGTGGCTCGGAAGTCTGAAGGTGCCGACGGCGGTGGTGATCACCACTCGCGATCGGGCGCTGCCGGTCTATCGGCAGCTGGAGATGGCGAAATTGATTCCGGGAGCGGAGATCTTCCTCGCCAAGGCCGGTCACGCGGCCTGCGCACTCGAGGCGGACGTCTTTGTCCCGATTTTCCTCGAGGCCTGTCTTGCGGTAGCGGATAAGCGGTAACCCGCAGGGGGTCAGTGCTTTTCGCGGGCTGCCTTGAGCAGCTCGGTGATCACCTCGGGGACGGCGACGGCGATCTGCTCCACATCGGGCACCAGTTCCTCGCAGGCGATGAAGCCGAAGTCGAGGTTGCCGTTGTTGGAGATCACGGTGGAAGTGAGCCCCGCGCCGTGGAATACCGGCCCGAAGGGGTACATCGAGGCGACGCGCACGCCCAGGAAGTACATGGGGAAGTTGGGCCCGGGCACGTTCGAGATCACCAGGTTGTGCACCACCGGGTGGTGCTCGGCGAGTTTGAACGAGGAGTAGGCGCGCGCCGCGAGCTGAAAGGTGTTGGGCGGGGCGTACTTCGCCCAGTCCTGCAGGAAGTCGGCGCCGATCATGCTGTGCTCCTCCTTGGCGCCGCGGTTGTCCTCGGCGATGGCGAGCAGCCGGGCGACCGGATCGGCGATGTCCGAGTGCAGTCGCGCGAAGATCGTGGACACCTTGTTGGTGCCCTCCTCGTGCCGTGAGGTGTCGTGCGTGGATACCGGAACCGAGGCGATGAGCGAGGTTTCGGGCAGTTCGCCGTGCGCTTCGAGGTAGTCGCGCAGTGCGCCGCCGACCACCGCCAGCACCACGTCGTTGACCTTCACGCCGAAGGCCGTCTTTATCTCCTTGATATCGGCGAGGTCCGACTGCACGAAGGACACCGAGCGATGCGGGGTGATAGCTCGGTTGAACGGCGTGCGCGGCGCGGTGAAGGGCAGCGGCATACCGCGACCGCGCCCCGAGCGCCGGCGCTGCACCAGATCGCCGAGGATGCCGACGGTCTTGGGCACGAGGCCGACCAATCCCAGTTTGCCCGGCAGATGGACCAGGGCGTCCACGGCGAGCTGCACGTCGTTGGGTTCGGCTTCGGGGGCGGGGGTTTCGGCGGGCGGGGTGTGCGAGACGCCCGGCTCGACATCGCACAGGTGCATCATCATGTTGGTCCCGGTGATGCCGTCCACGATGGCGTGGTGGTACTTGGACACGATGGCGGCCTTGCCGTTCGGCAGTCCCTGCACCACCCACATCTCCCACAGCGGTCGCCGCCGGTCCAGCGGCTGCCCGGCGATCTCCGCGGTGATGTCGGCCAGTTCCCGGTGTCCGCCGCCCGCGGGCAGCTCGACCCGGCGGACGTGGTAGCCGAGATCGAAGTCCGGATCCGCCGCCCACACCGGATGATCCAGGTTGAACGGCACCGTGTGCAGCCGCCGCGTCATGGCGGGGATGAGATGCAGCCGGTTGCCCAGTTCGGTCTTGAAGGTCTCGAAGTCGAAGTCCACGCCGTCGGCGGCGGGATCGACTATGAGCAGTGCGCACACGTGCAGGAGTTGGGTGTCTGTTTCGAGATAGAGGAAGCTCGCATCGAGTCCGGTAAGTCGTTCCATACCAACACACTATGAGAACTTGTTACCGCTTGCGTGCCGATTGCGGCACGCCGCCGGACCGGTTCGATGCGCTTTCGTTGCCTCAAAGTAGCTTGTAGATAACAAGTTTCATGATGATACAAATAGGCCCCAATTGGGTATCTCTCCAGTAGAACTCGTTGCCGAGCCTATCGGCGTCCGTACCTTGGGTCACATGGCCGGGTGAAGTGTCACTTGTCACTGACAAGAGTCACTCGGCCTCTCACAACGGCGTGAGAGGGTGAGAACAATGGGCGACCGAAAGGTATTGCCGGCTGTAAATTGGCGTATGGCTTGGGGTTTCGCCGCCATGCTGATGGTGGTGAGCCTCTTCTACTACCCCGCTCCGCGGGCGCACGCGAACTGGTGCGCGGACGTGGACGTGGTGGTGGCGCGGGGCACGGGCGAACCCGGCTGGCTCGGAGACGTCGTGGGCAATCAGCTCTACGGCATGCTGCAGGATCGGCTGCCGGTCTCGACGAGCGCGTACCCCGTCGCGTATCCGGCGGATCACAGCTTCAATCTGGGCGCGGGCAGCGCGAATCTGGTGGGGCACTTGGCCGCTCAGGCGGCGGCGTGCCCGGATCAGCGTTTCGTGCTGGTCGGCTACTCGCAGGGCGCGGCCGTGGTGCACGCGGCGCTGGGCACCGGCGCGGTGAGCTGGTACCCCGGCCGGGTGCAGTTGCCCGGCGCGCTCGGGGATCGCGTCGCGGCCGTGCTGCTGTTCGGTGACGCCCTGCAGGCGGCGGGGCAGAGCGTGCCCGGCTGGTACGCCGGTCGCACCGGAACCTGGTGTACCGGTGGGGATCCCATCTGCGGTGCGGGTATGAACGCCGCCGCGCACGTGACCTACGGCGGCAGTTTCGTCGCCGCGGCGAACTTCGCCGCTGACCGGATATAGGCATCGGGGCGGGCCCGAATCTCGGGAGATTCCAGGTGCTCGCACCTGAAGCCCCGCCTGCCTTTTCCGGTCCGGCTTCCGATGATTCGGCCCGGTGGGATGAGTCCCGCCGGGCCGAATCGCTGTGTACGGGTGTGTTTTCGGGTGTTCCCGAGTTACCAGTGCAGCCCGGGGATGGTGTTGGTGAAGCGTGCCGCGCCGCCGGGCAGGCCCATCAGCGGCTGCACGATGGGCGCCAGCGCCAGCAGCGGACTGCGGCCCGCGGGTGCGGCGTCGGTGTCCGCCACCGTGTCGGGCGTGCCGGCCGTGATCGCGGCCACGGGTGCGGCGGCCTTCGACTCACCGAACATCCGGAAGCCCTGGTGCAGGATGGCCCGCTTCACCGACGGCATGACCGTGTCGACGAGTTGCGCGAAAGTCCCGATGGGAGTGTCGATTCGGCTGGGACGGTGCTCGAGCGCGCGCACCACGAGCGCGGCCGCCTGTTCGGGCGAGTGCACCGGGATGGATCGGTACAGGTCGGTCGGGGCGATCATCGCGGTGCGCACCAGCGGCATGCGCACCGAGGTGAAAGTGATTCCGGCGTCGGCGTTCTCGACCGCGGCGATCTCGCTGAAGTTGTCCAGCGCCGACTTGCTGGCCACGTAGGCCGCGAAGCGCGGCACCTTGGTCTGCACGGCGATGGAGGAGATGTTGACGAAGTGCCCGAAGCGCCGCTCGCGCATGGACGGCAGCAGCGCCAGGATGAGCCGGACCGCGCCGAAGTAGTTGACCGCCATGGTCCGCTCGAAATCGTGCATGCGGTCGGTGGAGTTGAGCACCGAGCGCCGGATGGACCGGCCCGCGTTGTTCACCGCGTAGTCGACGTGACCGTGATCGGCCAGCACCTGCTTGACCAGCAGCTCCACCGACTTCTCATCGGTGATGTCGCAGACGTACGCCTGCGCCGCTCCGCTGCGCTCGCGCACCTGCGCGGCCGCGGCCTCGATGTCCTCGGCGGTGCGGGCCACCATGAGCACGGTGGCGCCGCGCTCGGCGACCGCGTGCGCGGTGGCCAGGCCGATGCCCGAGGAGGCGCCGGTGACCAGGACGATGCGGCCCTGCAGCGGATCGCCGTCGTGCCGGCGGGCGCGGTCGGGGTCGAGATTGGCGCGCCAGTACGAGAAGAGCTTGTCGGCGTAGGTGTCGAAGGCGGGCACCTCGATGCCGGTGCCGCGCAGCTGCGCCCGGGTGAAGTCGGAGGAGAACACCGATTCGAAGGCGGTGTGCGGTGCGACCTCGGCGGGAATTCCCAAGCGCTCCAACACCAGATCCCGCAGCGCGGGCACGCCGGGGATGGTGCCGAGGGCGTGCAGGGCGGTGTGGCTGCCCGGCACGGTGCCGATGCCGGTGGGCGCCCCGGCGGCGCGGGCCAGCGCGGCGTAGATGTCGCCGAACGGCTGTGGCTCGGGGTTGGTCAGGTGGAAGGTGCGGCCGATGAGCCCGGGCCGGGTGATGAGCTCGACCATGGCCGCGCAGACGTAGTCGACCGGAACGATGTTGGTCGCGCCCAGGTCCGGGATCGGCACCGGCAGTTCGGACGGCAGCGCGGCGAGCCCGTTGATGGCGGCGAAGAAGTAGTACGGTCCGTCGATCTTGTCCATCTCGCCGGTACGGGAGTCGCCGACCACGATGGCCGGGCGGTACACGCGCCAGCGCAGGTCACGGCTTTCGCGGACCAGCTTCTCGGCCTCGAACTTGGTGCGGTGGTACGGCGACTCGAGGTTCTGCCCGAGGTCGAAATCGTCCTCGAAGAACTTGCCCTTGTGATCACCGGCCACCGCGACCGAGGAGACGTGGTGCAGGACGGCGCCGAGTTCGGTGGCCAGTTCGACGACCGCGCGGGTGCCCGCGACGTTGGCCGCGTAGGTGCTGTCCTCGTCGGCGGTCATGTCGTAGATCGCGCCCAGGTGCACCACGTGGTCGGCGCGCGGGAGCTCGCGGTGGCCGTCGGCGTCGACCGGCAGGCCCAGGCCCGGCGCGGTGAGATCGCCGACCAGCGGGAAGACGCGGTCCGGCGCGCCCCAGGTATCGGCCATCTCCCGCAGCTTGGCGATCGACGCCTCGCGAACCAGTGCGTGCACCACGGCCTGCGGGTCCTGCTCGAGCAGACCCGCGACCACCCGGCGGCCCAGGAAACCGGTACCGCCCGTGACGATGTAGGAAACCATCGTCCCTCCTTACGAACTTGTTGGTGCGCAACGTTGTTCGTCCGACATGCGTCGGTGGATGTGGACGAGAAGAAAAAGGGTTGGCCCCTTAGCAGAAAGCCGGGCCGAGGTAGGAACACCATCGTGCCTAACTGGTGAGTAACTTTACCGACCCGAAAATGCCCCCTCAACCAAAACGGGCTTTCCGGCCGTGTGGGAATGGTCACCACGGTGTAATTCGAGTTGTTGTGTGTGACAAGGAGTTTGATGTAACCGGCGGATGCACTAGAAATTCGGAACCGCCCGCGCCGGATCGATCTGTGTGCCCCGTCACGGAAATGCCCGCCATTCGCCACCCGTTCGAATCGCCACGCCGAGCGTGCGAAGTCGCTGGTGAGCGTCTCGCGCGGCAATCTGAGGATATGTTGTTCCAGTCTGATGTCGGCGTCGGATTCGCAGGAGGAAGTCGGTGCTCGTTCAGCTCGACCTACCGCCGTCCGGGGTGCGCACCCGCGCCGAATTCGACTCCCTGCCGGGCCTGCCGCGCGGGTGGGCCTGGGAACTGAGATCCGGCAGATTGGAGCTGACCCGTATGCCCGTCACGTTCTGGTACTCCCGGGCCGTGATCGATGTCCTCGAGTTCTGGCGCCGCTTCGGATACGAGAGCGCCGGCGATCAATACGTGGCCGACAGCGGCTTCGCCCGTGGTGATACCGGGCAGCACAACTTTGTGGCCGACGGCGTGGTGTTCCGCCCGGGCCACCGCCCCGACAAGCACAGCACCACCCACGATCCGGCGCAGATCTTCGCCGTGATCGAGGCTGTGTCCCAGGACGCCCAGGTGCGCGACGCCATCGACAAACTGCGCGTGTACGCCGCCCTCGGCATCCCGAACTACTGGATCGTGCGGGGCGACACGACGACCGAGGACATGGACGGATACATCAGCATGTACGAACTCGTCGGCGCAGAATACAGATTGACCGGCAGCCGTCGGGTATCCGAGCTGCCGGCCACCTGAACCCGGCGACGAGGGGCGGAACCATGCGGCAGTCGGCACGCGCGCGCTGGGGCAGTCTGCTGTTCACGGTGATCGTGCCCGGCACCGTCGCGGGACTGGTTCCGTTCCTGATCAGTCGCTGGCGCATCGACCACGATCTGCAGCCCGAGGGTGTCTGGCAGTTGATCGGCGTGCTGCTCATCTTCGCGGGCCTGCCGGTGCTGCTCGCCGCGATCCATCGGTTCGCGACCGAGGGCGTCGGCACCCCCGCGCCGGTGGCCCCGACCGCGCACCTGGTGGTCGGCGGCCCGAATCGGTTCGTGCGCAATCCGATGTACCTGTCGGTCGTGCTGCTGATCATCGGGCAGGCGTTCCTGTTCGGCGACACCGCCCTGCTCTGGTACGGCGCCGTGGTCGCGGCGGCGCAGGCGCTGTTCGTTCGCTTCTACGAGGAGCCCGCGCTGCACCGGCGCTTCGGGGCCGACTACGACCGCTATCGCGCGGGCGTCCCGGCCTGGATCCCGCGCCGCACGCCCTGGCAGCCCTGACGGCCCGCCCGCGCTAACCCAGCCGATAGACCTCGGTGGCGTTGCCCGCGTAGAAGAATGCCGCCTCCTGATCGGTGGCGTCGCCGGCCACCAGGTGATCGACGGTGGCGCGCAACTCCGCGTGGGCGTCCGCGCCGCCGGGCACGGGCAGTTCGGAGGCGAACATCAGCCGCCGCCAGCCCCACAGCTGCACGCCACTCTCGAGCCAGTACTCCAGCGCGGCTCGGGTGGGCCGGGGACACAGTGCACCGAGCCCGGAGAGTTTGCAGAGCCACTGGGTTTCCTTGGCCGCCAGGGTGAGCGCGTGATGCCAGACGGACTTGGCCTCGGAGTCGGCGCCCTGCGGCGAGCCGAGGTGTTCCAGCACGACCCGCAGCGCCGGGTAGCCGGCCAGGAAGTCGATCCAGTCCAGCATCTCCCCGGGCCGCGCCGCCAGATCCAGGACGGCATCGCGGTCCTGGAGCCAGGCGGCGACGATCTCCGCGGCGGTAGTTCCGGGGGCCACGCCGCGCGGTATCCGGATGCCGCGGAAGGCGACGCTGCGCGCCTGCTGTTCGAGATGGTCGAGGAGTTCGGGCGGGGACAGCGCGGGGTCGATCCCGCCGACCAGTACCACCGGGCGCGCTTCGGCGGCGGCCAGCGCCTCGATCCAGCGGGTCTCGTCGAGATAGGCGTGCGGAGCGGTAGCCGCCGAGACGTGCACCAGCCCGGCGATCTCGGTGTCGCCCACGGCGCGGTCGTAATCCGCGAGCAGGAAGCTCTCGATCGCCCCGGGTGCGCCGGCGGCGGATTCGGCCGCGCCGGGATACCACGGGCGGGCGGCGTCCCGCAGGTGCAGGTGGGCGTCTACGACGGGGTGGGTGGGCATCGTGGCTTCTCCTCATCGGTACGCAATCCATGAATAGTCGGTCAGCGCTGGAATTGCGACACATCTGCGCCAATCGCCGGGAATTGGCTCGGATGAGGCGGATTCGGGCCGCGGCGGGTGCTCAGTCCGCGCCGTGCTCGGCCAGGCGGCGGGGTTCGGCTCGGGCCCGCAGCGCGGGGGCCACCGGGCGGCCGTTCAGCAGACCCCGCACGGTGCCCTGTTCGAGGGCCTTGCGGTAGACGATGGCCGCGTCCCGGGCGGCCTCGACGGTGAGATCGATGTCGGCGCCGGTGTGCGCGGCGGAGGTCACGAAGGACTGCCCGAGCACGCCGCGGTCGAGCAGCTCCTGCAGGAACAGCGTCCGATACGACTGTGCGGGAACACCGTTCGGATCTTTGGTGAGAAACACCGCGCAGGAGGGTCTGCCGGTGACGCACAGGTGATCGCCGATGCCGAGCTCGGCGGTGACGGCGTTGACCTCCGCGCCGAGCCGGTGGCCCGCGGCCTCCATCCGGCCGACGGGATCCCCGGTGCGGTAGGCGTGCGCCACCGCCCGGAATGCCGCCAGCGCACCGGTTTCCGGGCCGTGCGTGGTCGAGAGCAGGAACACGCGATCCGCGCCGGTGCGCAGCCCGCCCAGCTCCATGAACTCGCGACGCCCCGCCAGCGCCGCGAGCGGGAAGCCGTTGCCCATGGCCTTGCCCCAGCAGGACAGGTCCGGCCGCACCCCGTAGACGGCCTGGGCGCCACCGGCGGCCCAGCGGAAGCCGGTGATCATCTCGTCGAAGATCAGCAGCGCGCCGTGCCGATCACACAGGGCCCGAACGCCTTCGAGGAATCCGGGCGCGGGTTCGGCGAGCGCGGTGGCCTGTTCCATCACCACGCATGCGACCCGGTGACCCTCCAGCGCGTCGGCCAGCGACACCAGATCGTTGAAGCGGAATCGCACGGTGCGCGGGCGCGGGATGCCGGCGTTCATCGGGGTGGTTCCGATGAACCAGTCGTCCACCGAGAAGAACGGCTGATCGCACACCGCCACCGTCTCGCGGCCGGTGACCGCCCGGGCGAGCCGCACCGCGGCGGTGGTGGCGTCGGAGCCGTTCTTGGCGAACTTCACCATGTCAGCGCCGGGCACCAGCTCCAGGAAGTCCTGTGCGGCAAGCAGTTCGAGTTCGGTCGGGCGGGAGAAGCTCACCCCGTCGGCGATGGTGCGCGCCACCGCCTCGACCACCGGCGCGTACCCGTGCCCGAGGGTGACCGACCGCAGACCCATGCCGTACTCGACGTATTCGTTGCCGTCGCAATCCCAGACCCGCGCCCCGGCGCCGCGCACCAGGATCGGCGCCATGTGCTCGGGATACTGATCCGCACCGCGCGCGTAGGTGTGCGCGCCGCCCGGCACGACATCGTGCAGCGCGGCCTGAATCGCGTTGCTGCGGCTGAAATCACGCATGCCGAACTCCCTCCTGCGGACGAGTCCCGCCGGTGCACGCCCCCTGCCCCGCGGCGCAAGTCTATGACACTTCGCCCGCGTGAGCGCGCTACCGCGGAGCCGGTCGCACGGGTGTTCAGAGGGCGTTGGCGATGAGTGCGTACTGGGCGTTCACCTTCTGCCGGGCGTCGTCCTCGGAGTCCGAATTGACGATGGCCACATAGCGTTTGTAGGCGACGTAGCAGCGGTAGGCGTCATCGGTGGTGCGGTGGAAGCACCTCGCGCCCGGGAGTTCGTCGGGGGCGACAGCGGGGACGAAGGCCGAGCCCAGTGTGCCGCTGAGACCGGTGAGCAGGGTGATCGCCGCGCCGCCGTCGCGGGCGCGCAGCAGCGAGCCGTCGTCCACGATGGCCAGGCTGTCCGCGCCGGCGTCGGAGAACAGCCGCTCGGTGCGGGATTGGTCGTAGGCGTTGTGCACGAAGGCCGCGGGGGAGTAGACCGCGAAGGTGTCCGGATCGGGGGTGCGCGAGCCGCGCTGGGCGGTGACCACCCGGGCCAGCAGGTTGTCCGGATCCACCTTCAGATCCGCGATCCGGTCCGCCGGGGTCGGCGCGAAGGCGTCCAGCTGCCGCACCTGGGCGTCGAGGGTTCTGCGGACCCATTCGGTGAGATCGGCGGCCTCGGCGCGAGGTCGCTGGACCAGCAGGGAGATGACGAATTCCCCGTGCGCCATGAAGGTTCCGACGTTCGCGACGCCGGGCCGCCAGTGGATGAAGGCGTCGGGGAAGGCGGCCAGGTTCAGTCGCTCGTTCTGATCCGCGGCGACCGCGAAGTCGACGTCCTCGAGTCCGCGAGCGGCGAGCTTCGCCGCCGCCGCGCTGGGAAAGCGCAGCAGCAGCGTGGTGACCGAGGTCGTGGTGGCGGCGGGCCGGTCGGTTCCGGACGGATCGGGTGCGTCCGCACTGCCCGCCGCGTACCCGGTGATCAATTCCTGGCGTTCGAGCACCGCGGCCGAATCCGAGGCCAGGAAGCTGGTTTCGGCGTCGGCGGCGTCGAGGACCACGCGGCCGCCACGACCGGAGGTCAGCGCGGCGTCGATCGCGGGCCCGATCGGGACCGCCCCGGACATGCGCATGCCCTCCAGCAGTGTGCCGTTGTCGCGGGCGTCCTGGTCGTAGCGGTAACGATCGACCGGGTACGCGCCTATATCCAGGGTGCGGACGTCGATCTCCGCGGGGACCGGATGGCCGCTGACGCCGCAGCCGGTGAGCCCGGCGAGCAGGACGGCCAGCAGGCACAGGGACAGGGGCGGGGATATGCGGCGTGACGTGCGCGGCATGGTGACCTCTATTCCGCTCGGTCCCGCGCTGCGACCGGGGACCGCTGTCTGTTCCATTGTGCGTTACGGTGATCGGCAGTAGGCGGTAGTCGGAGGTAGTGGGGTGGCCGGAACACTCACACCGGGGCAGTCATTCGCGGGCTATCCGATCGAACGGCTGCTCGGCGTCGGCGGTATGGGGGAGGTCTATCTCGCCAGGGACCGGGACCTGCCGCGACCGGTCGCGCTGAAACTGCTCACCCCGGCCATGGCCGACAATCCCGAAGTGCGCGCGCGATTCCTGCGCGAGGCCGACACCGCCGCGCGGCTGGCGCACCCCAACATCGTCGCGGTCTACGCCCGCGGCCGGGACGAGGACCGGCTGTGGATGGCCATGCAGTACATCGAGGGCACCGATGTGGCGGCCGCGGTGGCCCAGGGCCCGCTGCGGCCCGACCACGCCGTGCGCATCCTCGGTGAGACCGCCGCGGCCCTGGATCACGCGCATCGCGCGGGGGTGCTGCACCGCGATGTGAAGCCCGCGAACATCCTGCTGGCCTGGGGGCCCGAGCAGCGGGTGTACCTGGCGGACTTCGGCATCGCCAAGGCGCTGGATCAGACCAGCCAGCTCACCCGCACCGGGGAGATGTACGCCAGTTTCCAGTACGCCGCGCCCGAGCAGTTCGAACTGCGCGCGGACACCGATCACCGCGCGGACGTCTACGCCCTGGGCTGCACGCTGTTCCACATGCTCACCGGTGCGCTGCCCTATCCGGGCGCGAGTACGGCGCAGCTGGTGAACGGGCACCTCAACGGCGAGATCCCACGCCCGAGCCGGCGAAATCCGGTGCTGTCCATGGCTTTCGACGAGGTCATCGCGCGGGCCATGGCCAAGGACCGGGATCGGCGCTACGGCAGCTGCGGTGAGCTGGCGCACGCGGCCGCCCGGGCCCTGGCCCAGCCCGTGCGGGTCTACGACGGGCCCGGCACCGAGACCGACGGCCGGGCGCATCCGGGGTTCGGGACCACCCGGACCGGTTCGGGCGCACCGGGTCCCACCCAGCCGAGGCCGACGACCGGTCCCGGTCGCGGGTATCACAAGGGGTCTTCGACGACGGGGCCCACGCGCACCGGGTTCGAGCCGACCCGGTTCGCCGCCGCGGCTCCGCCGACCGGTACCGCGGGCCATCCTGCTCCGGGTGCGGACCGCGGGAGCAGGCCGCCGGTCGACCAGGGTGGGGTGCCCACGGTCCACGGCGCGCCCGGTTCGCCGGTGGTGCATACCGATTCAGCATCGCGCCCGCGGCATGGCAATCGCCGCCGCCGGTGGCTGATCGCCGCGGTGCTCGCGGCGCTGGTGCTCGCGGCCGGGGTCGGGGTCGGCATGTCGGGCGGCGCCCTGCGGCTGTGGGTCGACGGCAGCGACAGCTCGACCACCGCGGGCGGCGGCTCGCCTGCGGTCACAGATCCGAGTCAGGCGGCCGCCATCGCGGCGGCGTGCGACTACGGAGTGCTGATGAACACCTACGATTACAGCGACGGTGACGGCTGGCAGCGCAAGGTGCTGGCCGGCGCCACCGGCACCTGGAAGACCCAGGCCGGCCAGATACTGCCCGCGATTCGGTTGCTGCTGGAGGCGGATTCGGAACACACGCGCGGCACCGACGCGAAATGCGCTGTCACCTCGGGCAATTCCACGCACTACGAGCTCACCGTGGACATGACCCTGGTGAACTCGACCCAGGGCAAGCCCGACACCACCGAACAGCAGACCATGACCATGTCCATGGATTACGTGGACGGGCGCTGGCTGTGCAGTAGGTGGGTCAGCCCGCTGTTCCCCGCCTGACGACGCTCGAACCGGCTCCGCGGCTCGCGCGTATGACCTGCCGGCCGGTGCGCTGCCGGTCCCCGCGCCCTGGAGGACACATGCGAGTCGGTACCCGATCATCGATGAGCCGCGTGCTGGTCGCGGCGTGCGGTGCGGTGGTACTCACCGTCGCGGCGGGCGCGGGAATCACCGCCGCCCAGCCGGGTTCGGACCGGCCGGAGCTGCGGGCCCTGCTCGATCGCGCCGTCGCGGCCGCCGACGTACCCGGGGCGCAACTGGTGCTGACCGAGTTCGGCGGGGACGTCCGAATCGAGAGCGGGGTCGGCGATCTGGGTACCGGCGCGGGCTTCCCCGGCAACGCCCAGGTGCGCATCGCCAGCAATACCAAGGTGTTCGTGGCCGCCGTGGTTCTGCAATTGGTCGGTGAGGGCCGGATAGCGCTGGACGAGCCGCTCGAACGCTATATGCCGGGGGAGGTGCGGGGCCCCGGGGGCGACGGCGCCGTCATCACGGTCCGTGATCTGCTGCAGCACACCAGCGGCATTCCGGACTATCTGACCGAGGTCGATCTGGAATCGGTCGAGGCGCTGCGCCGGGCCCGGCCGCCGGGGGAGTTGATCGCGCTCGGTCTCGCGAAAGCCGCGGAGTTCGAGCCGGGTTCGCGCGCGCAGTATTCCAACACCAATTACCTGATCGCGGGCGAGCTGGTGCACCGTGTGACGGGTGTGCCGGTGGGTATCGAGGTGACCCGCCGTATCCTGCTGCCCCACGGTCTGAACGACACCTATTGGCCGCTGGCGCCGGTGGAGCAGGTGCTGCGCGGCCCGCACGCGCGCGCCTATCACCAATTCGGCGCCGCCCGTGTCGATGTCACCGATATCGACCCCGGGTGGGGCCTGCCCGACGGCGCCATGGTCTCGACCGGCGCGGACCTGAATCGCTTCTTCACCGCGTTGCTGTCCGGGCGGATTCTGGGGCCGGCCGAACTCGCCGAGATGCAGCGCACGGTGCCCAGCGGAGATCTGCGCCGGCAGGAGGAATTCGGGCTCGGTCTGTTCGGCTGGGTCACCTCGTGCGGGGTGCAGGCGTGGGGCCACGGCGGCACCATGCACGGCACCTTCGTGTTCGGCGGCGCGACCGCGGATCGCTCGATCACGGTGAGCATGAACCAGATTCCCGATATTCTCGCCGTGCGCACCGCGGGCGTGGATCTGGACGAGGTCGTGGACACCGCCCTCTGTCGTTGATACGAGTCCCGCGCTCGCCCGGTGTAGCGCGAAGCTCCCGGCGTGGGTTAGATTTCGCGGAGAATTACCGGCGCGACGCCGGAACTTCGGAAGGACGAGCGTGGGGACTTCTGGCGCGGGGGACGGTGCCGGGGAAATTCGAGTACTGGTGGACAATGGCGAGTACGCACTGCGCAATCGGGGCGATCTGGCCCTGATGGCGATGACTGTGGAGCGGCTGCGGGAGCGCTGGGGACGCGCTCGCATCGGCGTACTCACCGATGAACCGCATCTCCTGCGGGCGCTGCTGCCGCAGGCCGAGCCGATCGCCGCCGGGGGCGGCGGGCACTGGGGCAGAGGCGGTTTCATCGGTCACCTCGATCAGCTGGCGGGTGCGCGGGTCACCGGACCCGCGGTGCGGCGCTGGCGGCACGTGACCGACGCGCCGCTGGACACCCTGCGCGAGGTACGCGCCCGGGTGCGCACGGAGGTGCGTTCCCGGACCGGCACCGGACCCGAGGTGACGGGGATGCCGCCGCTGCCCCCGGTGCCCGCCGCCGTGGCCGAGTCGTCGCTGGTGATCGCGCAGGGCGGGCAGTACCTGGCCGACGCGGACCGCTTCCAGGCGCATCGCACCCTGAACCTGCTCGAACACGCGCAGCGCCTGGGCATTCCGACCGCCATGCTCGGACAGGGCCTCGGGCCCATGCGCGATCCCGAACTGCTGCGCCGGGCCGCCGAGGTGCTGCCCGGGGTGGACGTCATCGCGGTGCGCGATCGGCTCTTCGGCCCGAAACTGCTGGCCGAGTTGGGCGTACCCGCCGATCGGGTGCTCGTGACCGGCGACGACGCGGTGGAGTTCGGCTATCGGCTGCGCAGTCCCGAGATCGGCGGGGAACTCGGCCTGTGCGCGACCGTCTCGGGCGCCGCGCGCACGGCCCTGGACGCCGCCGTGCGGGTCAGCACGCTCGGTCCGGTGCGGGCGGTCGACAACCGGGCCGGAACGGCGGAGAGCCTGGCGCGCTGTGTCGCCCGGTGCCGGGTGCTGGTCACCGGCGCCTTCCACCCGGCGGTCTTCGCGCTCTCCCAGGGCATTCCGGCGGTGGCTGTAACAGCGTCTCGGCACTACGACGACAAGTTCAGTGGATTGGCCGATATGTTCGGTACCGGGTTGCGCGTGGTGCATCTCGACGCCGACGACCTCGAATCCCGGCTGGCGAACGCGGTCCGGGAATTGTGGGAGGCGGCGCCCGAGCTGCGCGATACCCTGCAGCAGCGTGCCGTCGAGCAGATCGACGATGCCCGAACGGGTTTGGAGCGCGTCTTCCGGCTCGTCGGGGTGCGGTCCGCGAGCCGGTCCAACTGAATCCACTCCAGCGCCCAGGGGGAATGTTGGTCATCCTGTCGGTGTGCGTTCCGGTGCACGAGTCCGGACCCGGCCTGGCGGCGACGCTGCGCTCGATTCTGGACCAGGACACCGAGATCGAAGTGGTGGTCCTGGACAACAGCGGCGGACGAACCGTCGCGGGTGAAGCCGCCGACGGCGAGCCCGCCGACATCGTGGGCGCCTTCGGCGATCCGCGACTGCGCCTGGTGCGCAACGCCGAGCCGCTACCCGCCGGGGAGAACTGGAACAAGGCGGTGTGGTTGTCCGCCGGACGCCTGGTGAAGGTGGTTCGCCCGGGCGAGCTGCTGCTGCCCGGGGCGCTGGACAAACAGCGAGAACTGATGGGCGACAACAGCATCGCGGTCTGTGCCGCGCGGCACCAGGTACTCGACGCGCGCGGCCGGATCGTGCGGGCCGACCTGGGTCTGTCGAATCTGCTGGGGCCGTGCGATTCCCGGACGCTGCTGCGGACACTCGTGTGGCGCGGTGCGGGGGATTTCGGTCCCACCGCCGCCGCGGTCTTCCGGCGCCGGGATTTCGATCGGGTCGGCGGTTTCCGCGGCGATCTGCTCGCCACGCTGGACGTCGATCTGTTCGCCCGCGTGAGCGCGCTCGGCCGCTTCTTCGGCATGGCGGAGAATCTGGCGGCCCGCCGGGCGGCCACCGCCGAGCCGTCCGAGACCGACCTGGCCGAGCTCGGCGAGGCGCTGCGCTTCCACCATCGGATGGGAGCGGAGTACCCCGAATTGCTCGGGCGTGCCGTCGTATTGGGCGGCGATCTGCGGCTGGCCCGCACCGCGGTGGAGCGGTTGCGGCTCCGGGCGGCACGTACGCGCCGGCCGGAGCCGCATCGAAACCTGTGACCCGAGATCGCTAGATGGACCGCATCGGTCCGTAGGTGATCACGGTGTCGCCGTTGCTGCTGACGATCTTGACCCACGGGCGGATGGTGACCTGCCCGAGCACGCCGGTCACCGTGCCGTGGAAGCCCGACATCTGGATGAAGCCCTCGAGGCCGGAGACCTCACCGCTCGCCGCGGCCACGGTCTGGATGCCGGGCCCGAAACCGGCCTCGATCTCCACACCCGCCTGCGGCAGCAGATTGTTCACCGTCACACCGGGATCGGTGCCGATCTCCACCCCGAGATTCGGTGTCCACCACTGGAATCGCAGCTTGCCGTTGAGCGTCGCCGGATAGCCGACCTGGTACCCGAGGGTCAGCTCGCCGGACCAGTCCTCGGCCTTCGGGCCCGACACCCGGAAGGCCGCCTTACCGTTGTGGAACCATTCGCGGGTCAGCGGATTGCCGTCCAGCGGCGGGACGAAGTCGATCCGGGTATCGGAGGCGATGGCCTCCACGGTGCGCTCCTGGCGGTCGACGATCGAGTTGCTGCTGTCGATCCCGGCCACCGAGGTGCTCGTCCCCACCGCCAGTCCGACGCCGATCGCCATGGCGACGGCCATGGTGCGCGCGACCGCGCGCTGCTTCGAGCCTGTCATGCTGTTCCTCTATTCCCTCATCAGGTGTTGCGTCGTAATCAGTACGCGTGCAAAGAATTCCCTACATGCATCGAGACGTCGCGGCGAAGTCGCCCGACGTCCTTGCCACCGGCCCTCCACCGGCGGCGAGACTACGAGTCGGGTACCGTCACCACCCACCTCCCATCGAGTTCGGGCCACCGCGACCGAACCTCGGGCAACAGGTCGGGCAGCGTGAGCAGAATCCGGTCCGGCCGGGCGGCGAGCAGCTCCGCCGGCGAGATGATCCGAACGCCGGTCCCCGGCATCCGGCGGCCCTGTTTGGCGGGCGAGGCGTCCGCGACCGCGCCGAGCAGGGCGCGATCGACGCCGGCCAGGTACAGCAGCGCGACCGCCCGGGACGCGGCGCCGTAGGCGTATACCGTTCGCCCGTCGGCCCGTTCGCGCTCGAGCCACCGGCGCAGCGCCCGCGCCTGGGTGTCGGCGGCGCGCTGCAGCGTGCGGACCGTGCCGGGATCCACCGTGCCGGTCCCGGTAGCCAGCACCTGCGCCTCGGCCGCGAGGGCCGCGGTCACGGTGGGGCCCGGCCGCGCCGCCGGGTCGCGGACGGCGGCGACCAGGACCGTGCCGCCGTACAGCTCGAATTCCCACGTCGTGATCGCCCGCAGGCCCGCGTGCTCGAGCAGGCGCGTCAGCGCCGCGAGCGAGTAGTACGCGAAATGCCCGTGCCGCAGCGCGTTCCACTGGCCGTGCGCCACGATCGCGCGCAGCGAATGGAACTGCAGCAGCAGTACGCCGTCCGGAGCCAGGGCCGCGGCCCGGCGCGCGAAAGCCGCCCGCTGGTCGGGTTCGTGCATGATCCCGAAGCAGTCGATCACCACGTCGGCGCGCCCGTCGGTGGCGGCGAAGCCGCGTTCGGCCAGCAACGGCAGCCAGGATCCGCCGTGCGGGCTGCCGAACTCGCGCACGGTCCGGCCGCGCAGGGCGCCGGTGGCCTCGACCCGGGCCAGCGCGTCGGCGGCCTGGGCGCGCAGGGCGGCGGGTTCGATGCCGCGCGGTTCGTCGGTCGCGGTGTCGTCCTCGGCGAGCTGCGCCAGCCCGCACGCCGGGCACAGATCCATGGCCAGGGCGTGCCGGGCCTCGGGGCCGGTGTCGGCCGGCTCGTCCGGTCCCGGAAAGTGATCCGCCGCAGGCATTTTGCCCAGGTCCAGTACGCGGGTGAGCGGCGTCGCGCCGCAGCCGCGGCATCCCGGCGTCATCGCCGCGCCCATGGCACGATGGCGGGGTGCTCATAGAAGAGGCCAGGCTCGCCGACGTGTTGTTGCTGACCCCGCAGCCCCACCGGGACGGTCGCGGCCTGTTCACCCGCACCTTCGACGCAATGGAGTTCGACGACTTCGTCGGCCGTCCGGGGCTGGCCGCCACGTTCGTCCAGGATTCGCAGTCGCGGTCCCACGGGGGCGTGGTGCGCGGCATGCACGGGCGCGCGGGCCGGGGTGAGGCGAAGCTGGTGCGGTGCGCCCACGGGTCGGTGTTCGACGTCCTGGTGGACATGCGGCCCAATTCGCCGACGTTCGGCGAGCAGCAGTCGTTCCTGCTCGACGACACCGACTTCCGGACGCTGTTCGTGCCGCCGGGCTTCCTGCACGGGTTCCAGGCCCTGAGCCCGGTCGCCGACGTCTGCTATCGCATCGACCGGCCGCACGACCCGGCCGAGGACATCGGCATCGCCTACGACGATCCGGATCTGGGCATCGCCTGGCCGCAGCCGGTGACGGCGGTGTCGGATCGCGATGCGGCGGGGTCGTCGTGGCAGGAGCTGCTCGCCGCGTTCGGTCTCGGGTCCTGATCCGCGCGCGCGGTGTCGCGCCGCCGCCATTCACGCCTCGATTCTGATGCGGCGCAGGTCGTCGTCGAGCACGCCCGAGCGCTTGAGCGCGGTCAGATGCGCCAGGCGGGTGAAGCGATGGAAGAAGTCGTCGGCGGTGAGACCGCGGGCGGTGTACTCGTGTGCCAGCTCGGTCGCTCCCGCCGGGATGTCCCAGGTCGCCTCGAAGCCCAGTTCCCGGCGCGCGGCCGCGAAATCCACCCGGTACGAGCGCGGATCCGCGCCGTTCTCGCCGGTGATGACCAGGCGCGACCCGGGTACGGCCGCGACCACGGCGCGCGCGATCTCCGCGACGGTGAGGTTGTTGGTCTCGGTCCCCACGTTGTAGGCCCGGCAGTGCACCGCCTCGACCGGCGCGGTCAGGCAGAGCGCGAAGGCGCGGGCGATGTCCCGCGCGTGTACCAGCGGCCGCCACGGCGTGCCGTCCGAGAGGACCTTGACCTCGCCGGTGAGCACCGCGTAGCCGACCAGATTGTTGAGCACGATGTCCGCGCGTAGTCGTGGGGAGAAGCCGAAAGCGGTTGCGTTGCGCAGGAATACGGGGGTGAAGCCGGAATCGGCCAGTGCCGCGACGTCGTCCTCGACCCGTACCTTGGACTCGGCGTACGGGGTCAGCGGGCGCAGCGGCGCGTCCTCGGTGACCAGGTCGGCGCCCGCGGCGCCGTAGACCGAACACGTGGAGGCGTACAGGAATCGACGCACGCCGGCGTCCTTGGCCAGTCGCGCGAGCCGTACCGAGGCCGCGTGGTTGATGTCGTAGGTGATGCGCGGCGCGAGCGCGCCGAGCGGATCGTTGGACAGCGCGGCCAGGTGCACGACCGCGTCGAAACCGCGGAGCTGGTCCACCGTCACGTCGCGCAGGTCGACCTGCAGTCCGGGCGGCGGCGCGGGGGCCGCGCCCAGCACGCATTCGGCGAAGAAGCCGCTGTCCAGGCCGGTCACCTCGTGCCCGGCCCGCTCGAGCTCGGGGACCATGACGGTGCCGAGATAGCCCTGGTGCCCGGTGACGAGTACGCGCATGGTCATGCCCCTTCGCGGGTGGTGGTGGTGGTGTCGAGTGCGTTCATGCGCCCGCCCGCTCCCAGACCATCCAGGGCCGGTCGCCGGAGTGGTAACCCGCGTCCAGTTCGGCGCGTTCCTTGAAGGTGTCCGCGGGCTTCCAGAAGCCGCTGTGCTGATAGCCGTACAGCCGCCCCTGCGCCGCGAGCGCACCGCACGCGTCCTCGACCAGATCGCCGTTGGGCGGGAGATGGTCGAACACCTCCTGGGTGAGCACGAAGTACCCGCCGTTCTCCCAGATGGGCAGGCGCGAGACCGGGGTGATGTTCTTGACCTCGCCGGCGGAGTTCACGTCCACGCAGTGGAAGGAGGACTGCGGGGGCACGATCATCATCGACGCGGCGGCGCCGGCCGCGCGGAAGTCGCGGATCATGACGTCCAGCGGGGCGTCGGTGAGCACGTCGGCGTAGTTGGCCAGGAACGGGCTTTCGCCGTCGAGGTGCTCGCGCACCCGGCGCAGGCGCTCGCCGATGGGCGATTCCACACCGGTGTCGACGAAGGTGATGGTCCAGTCGCTGATATCGGATCGCAGCAGTTCGACCGTGCCGCCGCGGATCACGAAGTCGTTGGAGATCGACTCCTGATAGGTCAGGAAGAAGTTCTTGATGTGCGAGGCGCCGTAGCCCAGGCACAGGATGAAGTCCCGGTGCCCGTAGTGCGCGTAGTAGCGCATGACGTGCCAGATGAGCGGGCGGGGCCCGACCAGCTGCATGGGCTTGGGGATCATGTCCTCGGTGCCGTTGCGCATGCGCATGCCGTAGCCGCCGCAGAACAGTACAACCTTCACTTCGCTTGCCTCTCCGCATATCTCGACGCGGCGAGCTGCCCGCGATGCAGGTGCGGGAGCGGATAGATCAGCTCGCCGCCCCATTCGCGCACCCGGTGCAGCTGCGCGGTGATCTCCGCTTCCAGATTCCAGGGCAGCACCAGCACCACGTCCGGGCGGTCGGCGTCGATGCGCTCGGGTGCGTGAATGGGTATGCGGGTGCCGGGGGTGAATCGACCGTGCTTGTAGGGATTTCGGTCCACCGTGTACTCGAGCAGGTCGGGCCGGATGCCGCAGTAGTTGAGCAGGGTGTTGCCCTTGCCCGGGGCGCCGTAGCCGACCACGCGCTGTCCGGCGGCACGGGCGGCCAGCAGGAAACGCAGCAGTTCCTGGCGTACGCGCTCGGTGCGCGGGCCGAGCTCGAGATAGCCCGCGACCTCGTGCAGGCCCGCCTCGGCCTCCTGGCGCAGCACGTCGGCGACCCGGGGCCCGGGCTCGGCGACGGCCTCGGGGCGGGCCCACAAGCGTAGCGAACCACCGTGTGTGGCAAGCAGTTCCACGTCCACCACGGTCAGGCCGGCGGTGGCCAGCGCACGCTGGGCCGAGAGCACGGTGTAGTACTGGAAATGCTCGTGATAGACGGTGTCGAACTGGCCCAGGCTCACCAGGTTCAGCGCGTGGTGCACCTCGATGGAGAGCCAGCCGTCGTCGGCGAGCAGCGCGCGCAGGGACCGGGTGAAGCCCAGCAGGTCCGGGATGTGCGCGTAGACGTTGTTGGCCACCACCAGATTCGCCGGGCCGTGTTCGGCGCGTACCTCGGCGGCGAGGTTCTCGTCGAGGAAGGCGGTGATCGTCGGCACGCCCCGCTCGCGCGCCGCGGCGCCCACGTTCACCGAGGGCTCGATCCCCACGCAGGGAATGCCGGCCTCGACCGCGTGCCGCAGCAGGTAGCCGTCGTTGCTGGCGACCTCGACGACGAGGGAGTCGGCGTCCAGGCCGAGCCGCCGGGTCGCGTCCTGGACGAACCGGTGCGCGTGCTCGACCCAGCTGTCGGAATACGAACTGAAATAGGCGTATTCCGTAAATGTCTCTTCGGGGGTGATCAATGCCGGGATCTGCAACAGCAGGCAGTTCTCGCACAGGCGCAGATGCAGCGGGAAAGTGGGTTCGGCAAGATCGAGTTCGGCGGCGGTGAGGAATTTCTCACAGGGGGGTGTCGCGCCGAGATCGAGCACGCTGATCAATCGGTCAGACTCACAAAGACGACATAGCACGCGAAACCCCACCTTTCACCGTGATCGGGCCGACGGTTGTACCGGCTGAACTGAGGTCGGCGCGATCCGGCCTTACGTTACAACAGGATTGACGGGCCCCGCGGGGTCAGCGGCACAGCGACCCGGTCGCGGGTACTGAATTTCTGCGACTCGCAGAACGGGGCGTTCGGTTGGCTATCCCTCGAGTCGTGCACACCAAGGGTTACGCCCCCGCGAATCGGTATGGCGGGTATTGCATCACCTGGCATTTTCACGAATAGGGGAAATGCGGGGAAACAAGCGGGAAACCGGTTGCGTCGCTATCGGCAACCTCCGGGGGATTTTGTGGTCGAACAGGTTTCGCCAACCGGGCCGACGCGGATGTGTAACATTCGGCTTCTGGTCATCGACAAAGTCGGCGACCCCGGTGTTCGGCATGGGCGCCGAGGGGTGCAGGGGTCCCGGCTCGGCCCGCTACATGGAACTGATCAGTGGGGATCGGAACCCAGTTCTCCCGTGGGGGAGGTGTGTTCGCTCAGTGTCCGAACAAGCGTCATCGTCACCACAGCGCTCGCCCGGAGCGAGACCGCCGGATCGGCGAAAGCTCAAGGCGGTCTTCGACTTCTGCCTCGCGCTGGCCGCGGTGCTGGCACTCGCGCCGATGCTGCTCGCGCTGGCGGTGGCGATCAAGGCCGGCAGCCCCGGGCCGGTGTTCCATCGTTCGCCGCGAACGGACCGGGACGGGCGGCCCTTCCTCATGCTCAAGTTCCGTAGCATGTACCTCGATCCCGACACCCATCTCGACGCCCTCGTCGGTGACGGCGGCGTGCGCCGGGCGACCGCCGGGCGACGCGGAGATCCGCGAATCACGCCGGTCGGCAAGATCATTCGTGAGTTCCGGCTCGACGAACTGCCGCAGTTCTTCCACGTGCTCACCGGCCGCATGAGCATCGTCGGCCCGCGCCCGCAGCCGGCGGGAGGTTCGGACGCGTCGGGACGACCGGTGTACGGCGGTGTGCTGCGACCGGGCATCACCGGGCTCGGCCCGGAGCCGGGGCGACCGGGGCCCGGTGCGATCGCCGAGTTCGACCTCGCCTATCTCCGGACCTGGACGCCGCTGACCGATCTGCGGCTGATAGTCGCGGCGATCACCGCGCCTACAGCGGCGCCAGCGCGTCTTCCGAAAGCGCCGCCGAGAATCCGTCGTGATAGACCGCGCCGAGCGGCGTGATGCCGGGGTCGCGGTAGTACCCCTGCTTGAAATACACGCCGCCGCCGTTCGGCATGAGCGTGCGGATGGCGCAGCGCACCTGACCGGCGCACGGCGAGGCGTCGAACGTCTGGCGCTGCCCGCCCAGCCAGAGTTCGACGTAGCCGTCGGTATCGCGGGCCGACCATTTCACGTGCAGCTTGATGTCGTTCCAGACGTCCGGGACCAGCTGCATGCTCCACGGCGTGTAGGTCGGCCCGGCGTCACCCGGACCGTTCCAGGTGGAAATCACTATGCCCCAGTGATTCTCGCTCACATTGGTGGGACCCGCCGCGACGGCCAGCGGCGGTGATCCGTCCTCCTCGGCATGCCACTGCGACAGCACCGTCCAGCCCCGGTCGGCGGGAAAGCCGCTCTCGAAGCGGGTGCTCCACTGATACCAGCGCTCGTCGCCCTCGTCGGCCCGGGTCGCGTCCTCGCCGCTGACCTCGGCCCGTGCGCCGCAGCAGATTCGGTCGGGGGTGTCGCCCTCGCCGACCTGGAACCGCGCGGCGTACTCGCCCTGGCGCACCACCGAGGTCTCCACCCGCATGCTGTCGGTGGGATCGGTGTAGTCGGCGCACGGGGTGCTGCTGACCGCCACGTTCTGGCAGTTTGCCCACTGGTCGAAATTGCCGGTCTCGAAGTCGCCGACGAAGCGCTCCACCGGCGGCGACGGTGCCGGCGCACAGGCGGTGAGCAGGAACAGCAGCACCGCGCCGGCGGCGAGGCCGGCCTTGCAACGACTTTCGCGCATCGCCCTACTGCCAGGTCGCTCCGGTCAAGGACGAGTACCAGGCTACCGTTCTGGTCAAGCCCAGGTCGAAGTCGACGAGCGGCTGATATCCGATGGCTCGCAACCGGCTGATGTCGACGATCAGCCGCTCCGGATCCCCGGGTCGATTGGTCCCGCTGTAGTCCAGCGCGGGCTCCAATCCGGTGATGCCGCACAGGGATTTGGCGAGCTGGTCGATGGTGTACTCGCGGCCCGCGCCGACGTTGTACGCCTCTCCGCGCAGCGGCGCGTTCGCCGCCACGATCATCGCCGAGCGCGCCGCGTCCTCGACGTAGAGGAAATCGCGGACCTGGGTGCCGTCGCCGTGGATGAAGATGCGCCGGTGATCGCGGTCGAGCTTGGCCAGCAGGTCGAACACGACCTGTTTGCGCTGGCGCGGGCCGAAGGCGGAGAAGAAACGCACCGAGGCCAGGTTCAGGTCGTACAGCTGCGCGAAGACGGCGAGATACCGCTCGGCCGCGAGCTTTCCGACACCGTAGGGGGAGATGGGCACCGTGGGATCGGCCTCGCTGATCGGCACCCGAACCGAATTGCCGTACACCGCCGCGCTCGAGGCGAAGACCAGGCGGCCGGGCCAGCTCAGCACCCGCAGGGCCTCGAGCAGGCGGAACGTGGTGGCGAAGTTGAGCTCGTAGTCGGCGGCGGGCGCCTCGACCGACGGGGGCACGTACGCGTTGGCGGCCAGGTGGAAGATGAACTCGGCCGGATGCGCGGTGAGGTACTCGGCCCAGTCCAGTTCTCGAATGTCGCTCTCGCGCAGCGTGATCGCGTCCGCGACCGCCGCCAGATTGGCGCGACTACCGGTGGTGAGGGTGTCCAGGACCGTCACCTCGGCGCCCGCGGCGACGAGCAGTTCGACCAGGTGCGAGCCGATGAACCCGGCCCCGCCGGTCACCAGTGCGGATCTTCCGGTCCAATCCATCTCGTGCTCCGTTGCTTTCGCGGTGGGAAGTGGTGCGCGGCCTAGCGGCCGGCCACCCGCAGATAGGTTTCGACGGTGCGCCGTGCCACCGCGTCGGGGTCGAACTTGTCCCGGGCGATGCGGTGCCCGCGCGCGCCCAGGTGCAGCGCCAGGTCCTGGTCCTCGAGCACCCGCACCATGCGATCGGCGAGTTCGGCGGTGTCGCCGGGCTCGATCAGGAATCCGCTCTCGCCGTCGGACACCATCTCCGGAATGCCGCCGACCCGGGCGGCGAGCACCGGCTTTCCGGCCGCCATGGCCTGGGCCAGGATGGTGGGCGAGGTCTCCTCGTGGGAGAACAGCACCACCGCGCGGGCCAGGGTGATCTCGGTGCGCAGCCGGTCGTTGTCCACCATGCCCGCGAACTCGACCCGGTCGGCCAGCCCGAGGGCGGCCACGCGCTCGCGAATCGCGTTCGCGTAATCCGGATCCGGCTGCGGGCCGACCACCGCGAGCGTGGCCTCGGGCACCCGCCGCGCCGCCGCGGCGAACGCGGTGAGCAGGCCCTCCGGATTCTTGCGCGGGGACAGCACGCCCGCGAAGAGCAGTCGCGGTTCGGTGGGACTCGAGGGGGACAGCGCGAAGAACTCCCGGGCGGTGGGATTGGCGATGCTGAGGTGTTCACCGCGCACCAGGCCCGCCAGGGCGCGGGCGTCGTAGTCGGAGATGGAGATGACCGCCCGGGCCCGGCGCAGCACCCGCCGCACCATGGCCGCGACCAGGTGGTACCGCACGCGTTCCTTCGCGCTGACGCGGGCCTGGAGTTCGGTCTCCCGGTGAATGAGCCCGTGCACGGTCACGATCGTGCGCGCGCTCACCTGGGTGGCGATGTCGCCGCGCACCCCGATCTCGTGGGCGTGCACCACATCCGGGGCCAGTTCGGCGATGATCGCGCGGGCCCGGCGTACGTCGAGGTGGGAACGGGTGGCCACCGCCAGCCGGCGCTGCCCGCGCGGAAAGCGGATCTCGACCTTCGGGCCCTCGCGGCGGTCGGGCACCGGCTCGGTTCCGGTGTGGAAGCACAGCACGGTCAGGCGTTCTATCTCTGGGCGCGCGGCCAGGGCGGGAACCAGGGTGCTGGTGACCGACTCGATTCCCCCCACTATCCGCCCGGGCTCCACCGGATAGGTAGCGATCATGACAACGTTCAGACCCACCGTGCGCTCCTAGAGTCACCGCACCGCCCGCCCCCGCGGTCGTGCTGTCCGGGACTTTACCTACTCGTATGCGGTTGTGCGCGACGGTTTCTCGCGAGTTGCCGCCCACAGTTCGACATCACGGAAGCTGCCGTCGCGGTCGCGCCGGGCCGCGATCAGGACGCCTTCGCGCCGCAGTCCGCACGCGCCGGCGATGGCCGAGAGATGGGTGGCGGCCGGGTCGATGAGGGTCTCCACGCGCTCTCCGCGCAGTTGATCGATCGCGTGGTCCAGCAGCAGCGTTACGGCCGCCGTCGCGCCGGGGCGCGGTGTGCCGGAGTCGAAGTCGAGGGTGAGACCTATGTTGGGCCCGGTCAGATCCAGGTGCAGGCGGCCGATCTGCTCGCCCGCGGCGCAGACCTCGTAGGCACGCCGGCGGTCGGTGCGGGGAACGGGGCGTGAGCGGGGTTGACGTAACAGAACCGGGTGGTTCGTGGAGTCGAGGCCCGAGAGTGAGTGCGGCAGAGCGGTTTCGGCCGCCCGCTCGCGCGCCCGCCAGGGGGCGCCCAGCAGATAGCGGGCCGCGATCAGCGCCACCGCACCGGGCGCGGCCGCCCGCAGCCGCCGCCAGCCGGACAGCACGCGGGTGCGTGGCGAGACGGTCGCGGCGTCGGGGCGCGCGGTGGCCACGCCGGTGGCCAGCAGCGCCGCGACGTAGCCGCCGGGCGGCGCCTCGTCCGCCCGTACCGCCCACAGCTCGTGGTCCTTGCGCGCGCCGTTCACGTGCACCGCTCGAATCATGGTGGCTTCCAGTGACATTCCGCCGCGAACGACCGCCTGGCGCGCGGGCCGGTTGCCCACGCACACCGGTGCGGTGACGCGGTGCAGGCCGAGCTCACCGAAGGCGTAGTCGGTGGCCAGCGCGCCGGCCACTGTCCCCACCCCGTGCCCGGCCCGGCGGGCGTCCATCCAGAGCCCGAGTTCGGCGCAGCGGTGGACGGGATCGATGGGCGCCAACTGACATTGGCCCGCGAACTCCCCGTCGACCAGCACGCTCAGCGGCAGCGCGCGGCCCGCCGCGCGGTCCCGCCACTGCCGCAGGCGTTCGCGGATCCACCACGCTCGGGTGTGGCGCTCCTCCCAGGTCAGGGCCGAGGTGTACCAGTACGGTTCGATGAATTCGCGGTCCCGCAGCCGGATCTCGCGCCACCGCGGGAAGTCCGCGAGCCGGGTCTCGCGCAGGGTCACCAGCTGACCGGCCACCAGCACCGGTCCCAGGCGCACCCGGCGCCGGGCGGAACCGCGGACCGCGCCGACTGCTGGCATGGAATCGACGCTACCGGAGAAGTTCCCGTCGTACGGTCCGGTGGCCGGGAATTCATCGGGCCGCCCGCGCGCACGAGTTGCAAAGCCATTGCGGGTGTGGCTAATTGAGATACCGTTGGCGTGCAACGAAAGCCGGTCGCAGCCGTGCGGGCCCGTTGCGTGACCGGGGGAGGTCGATGTGGGAACCGGACTGCCGAGCGGGGGCGCCGGACATCGCATTCTCATCGAGAACAGTGAGTACTGGCTGCGGAACTACGGCGATCTCGCCATGCTCGAGGTCACCGTGCGCCGGCTGCGAGCCCGCTGGCCGGGGGCGCGCATCGGCATCATGACCGAGACCCCGGCGCTGGTGTCGGCGTATTTCCCCGGGGCCGTGGGCATCACGGTCGGCGGGTCCGATCCGTGGGGCGCGCCCGGCCGGGCGGTACGCCTGGCCGCACGACTCGGTCCCGCTGTGACCGGCCCGGTCGAGATCGCCCGGCTGCGTGCCTGGGCGTGGTTGCTGCCGCGGGCGATCGGTGTGCGAGATCGACTGCGTGCGTTGCGATCTCACGAAGTCACCGCAGAGCGCGACGATGGGGCCGAGACCGGTGTCACCGCCGGTCCGCGGATCGAGCAGCGGCACCGCGGTGCGGCCCGCGCCGTCCGGGAGGCGGATCTGGTCGTGGCCCTGGGCGGCGGCTACCTCACCGACGCGGATATTCCGCAGGCCACGCGGGTGCTGGAGCTGCTCGACTACGCGAGGGACGCGGGCATTCCCACCGCCATGGTCGGCCAGGGGCTGGGCCCGTTGCGCGACCCGGGCCTGCGCGAGCGCGCGGCGCGGGCGCTGGTGAAGGTTCCGCTCATCGCCCTGCGCGAACGCAGGCGCGGTCCCGGTCTGCTGGCCGCACTGGGTGTGCCGCCCGAGGCCTGCCTCGTCACCGGCGACGACGCCATCGAGCTCGCGGTGGCGGCGCGAAAAGACAAGGTGGGCAGCGACATCGGCGTGTGCCTGCGGGTGGCGCGCTACGCCCCGGTCGGACCGGGGGCGCAGGATCTGGTCGGGGCGGTGGTTCGCGAGTCGGCGGCCCGGCTGCGGGCCCGGCTGGTGCCGCTGATCATCGCCGAGACCCCGGGTTCCCCCGATCGCGCCACCACGCTGCCGCTGGTGCGCCCGAGCGCCGACCCGGTCGCGCCGCCGGGACGTTTCGTACGGCCCGGCGATGTGGCCGAGCGGGTCGCGCGGTGCCGCGTACTCGTTACCGGCGCATACCATCTGGCGGTCTTCGCGCTCAGCCAGGGCATTCCGGTCGTCGCGCTGACCTCGACCGAGTACTACGACGACAAATTCCTGGGCCTGGCCGAGATGTTCGGCGGCGGCGTGCGCCTGATCCATCTCGACGATCCGGATCTCGGCGACCTGCTGGCCGCGGCGGTGCGGGCGGCCTGGGACGAGGCGGAGTCGGTCCGGGAACCGCTGCGAGCCAAGGCCGATGAACAGGTCGCCGCGAGCCTGCGGGGCTTCGAGCGGATGTACGCGCTCCTGGAACGATCGCACACCGGCCATGCCTAGATCGGACGGCGAGGAACCGGATCGGGCGTCGGCCCGGTCCGGCGACCTCGTCGGCCACGGCGTGCGAGCGGGCGGGCGCGGCGAGCAACCACCGTCAACGCCGCGCAGCGCCGATCCGCCACCGCGCGTGACCGATTCGGCCGCCGCCGAATCCGGCGCATCGGCCGCGCCGCCGGGGACGGGCGGCGGTCTCACCGGAAAGATCAGCCGGGTCGCGGCGGCCTCGGCGGGCGCGCTGATCTTCGGCGAGCTCGTCTCGCTGGGGCAGACCGTCGCGCTCGCGCGCCTGCTCAGCCCGGCCGAGGTCGGCGCCTTCGCCGCGGGCACCGTCCTGACGATGCTGCTGACGACCTTCGTCGAGGGCGGCCTGCGCTCGGCCCTGGTGCAGCGCGAGCGGGAGGTCGAGGATGCCGCCGACACCGTCTTTCGCGCGTCGCTGGCGAACGGGCTGGGGATCGGGCTGCTCGCGCTGGCCGCGGCCCCGGTCATCGGCGCCGTGTTCGACAGCGAGACCATCGGCCTCGTCGCCGCGGCCACCTCGGGCTTCCTGGTGCTGTTCGCGCTGACCAACGTGCCCGAGGCGCTCCTGCAGCGCGAGTTCAGCGTCCGGCGCAGAATCATTGTGGGACCGGCGGTTTCGGTCAGTTTCTGCGCGGTGTCGGTGACACTGGCGGCGCTCGGGTTCGGGGTCTGGAGTCTGGTGATCGGCACCTACGCCTCCTACGCGGTGTGGGTCCTGGCGGTGTGGTGGCTCGCGCACTGGCGGCCCGGCCGCGGTCGCGCCTCGCTGCGCGTCTGGCGGGAGCTGGCCCGGTTCGGCTCGCCGGTGGTGGTGAACATGCTCGGGTCGCGGGTCCAGAGCACGGTCGAGGCGGCCGTGGTCGGGCGCGGGCTCGGGGCCGCCGCGCTCGGGCACTACCGGTACGGTCAGCGCATCGCGCAGATTCCGGTGCGCTTCATCGTGGAAGTCGGTGCGTTCTCGCTGTTTCCGGCCTTCTCCCGGATCGCCGCGGAACGAGACCCGCGGCGGCTGACCGAGGCCTACCTGCGGGCGATCCGTTTCACCACCGTGGGCGCGGCCGCGCTGTGCGGGCTCATCGTCGCGGTGGGCGAACCCGCCGTGGTCATCGTCTTCGGCGAGCGGTGGCGCGAGGCCGGGGCCGTGGTGGTCGCGATGGCCGGTCTCGGTCTCGGCAAGGCGTGGATGAGCGTGAGCGAGGAGGCCATCAAGGGCGCGGGCCGCACCGCACTGTTGAACTGGCAGACCGCGATCGAGCTCGTGCTCGGCATCGGGCTGCTGCTGGCGCTGGTGCCCGTGTTCGGCCTCGTCGGCGTCGGACTCGCGACCTCGGCCACCGCGCTGATCGTGGGCGTCGTGGTGATCGGGCTGGCGCGCACCGTGATCGGTGTGCGGATCGGTGAGTTGCTCCGCGTCATCGGGCCGCCGCTGCCCGCCGCCGCGCTCGCGCTGACGGTGGTCTGGGTGCTCGAACACCGTGTGCTGCAGGCAGATACCCGCTCGCTGGCGCCCGGCATCGGCGCGCTGGTGCTGGACGCCCTCGTGTTCGTGATCATTTACCTGCTCGTGCTGTCCGCACTGGCGCCCGATCTGCCCCGCGGCGTCCTGCGCGCGGTGTCGGCGCGCGCCGGTCGGCGTAACGGCGCGTCCCCGGCCGCGATATCCGCCGGTGCCGAGCCCCTAATATCCAGGGAGCCGAATTGAACAGTGCCACGGCAGTTCACCTCCTCCGCGTGCGCCGGCGCGCCTGGCTGGTGGTCGCGATCACCGTGCTGGCGCTGGGCCTGGGGGCGTACTCGGTCCGCGATCTGCAGCCGACCTACACCAATCGCATCGCGCTCACCGTGGGGTCGCCGAACCGCGCGCCCGACCAGGACGCCGTGCTCTCGGTCGGGTACGCGCAGTACTTCGAGGACCCGGCGTATCAGTCCGAACTCAAAGCGGCGAAGGGTGTTCCGGACACGGTGAGCCTGCGGGCCCGCACGGTCGCCTCCAGCCCGATCCTGTTCATCGAGGCGACCGCCGAGACCGCCGAGACCGCGCGCGACGCGGCGCAGCGGGCGGGTGCGGCCTTCCGCGACGAGATCAACGCCAGCCTGCGCGCGGCTCAGGACGCGGCGATCGCGGCGGTGCGCAAACCCTTCGACGACATCCGCGCGGCCAACGGCGTGGTCAACGACGTCTCGCTGACCCAGATGCAGGACCAGATCAATCGCATCAACGCCGACACCTCGAACAAGCTGATCGACCTGCAACTGAGTTCGGAAGTGGTGCGCGCGGAACCGCTGCGGTGGCCGACCCTGCTCGCCCACGGCGTCGGCGGGCTGTTGCTCGGACTCCTGGCGGCCCTGGTGACCGGCGCGCTGTCGCGCCGGGTGCGCACCGCCGACGACATCGAGCAGAAGATCGGGGTGGCCGCTATCGCGGTGGTGCCCAAGGATTCCCGCACCACGGTGGCGCCGCGCGATCGCGCGCTCAGGCAGGTGGTGACGACCGTGGGGCTGGCCGCGCCGGTGACCCGGGCGGCGGTGGCCTGCACCGCGCCCGAGGCGACGGCCGGGGTGGAGATCGTGGCGCGCACCATCGCCGCCGAACGGGCGCGCCAGGGTGTGCGAACGATCCTGGTCCACGCGGATCTGCGGCGCCCGCACGGTATCGGCGTCGCGGAACTGCTCGCGGGCCGCATCGGCATCGACGCCGTGCTCACCGCGACCCCGATGCCGAATCTGCACGAGGTGTTCGCGGGCAGCACGGGCGAGGATCCGTTCACCGCGCTGAGTCGTGAGCGAGTCGACCGCCTGCTCGCCGCGCTGCACGAGCGCGCGGATTTCGTGGTGATCATGGCGCCGCCGGTGCTCGAGGCCGTCGAGACCCAGGTGATCGCGGCGGCCGCCGGGTCGACCGTGCTGATCCTGGATCGGGCCGCCGCCCGGACCGGGCCGGCGCGCGCGGCGATCCGGGTGCTGGCCGCCGCGGACGCGACCGTGCTCGGCGCGGTCCTCATCGACGCGCGGGACTCCGGCGCGGCGGACGGCTCTCCGCCTCCGGCCGAGCGGTCCGCGATCGCCGCCGGGCGCCCCGAGTAGCGGGGGCGTCGTGGAAAAGCAACGGGCCCTGTGGGTTTCCACGAGCATGGCCACGCGCGGCGGGGTGGCGACCTTCGTTCGCGAGGTGCGCACGACCCCGCTGTGGGAACGCTGGCGCATCACCCACGTCGCCACCCATCGCGACGGCGGCTTGCCGGTCAAACTGTCCGCGTACGCGGTGGGGCTGCTGGTGTACGTGTACCGCCTGCTCGTGCGCAGGCCGGGGGTCGTGCACCTGCATCTGTCCTCGTACGGCAGTTTCCCGCGCAAGTACCTGTTCGAACTGCTCGCCCGTGCGGCCCGCGTGCCGGTGGTGCTGCACGTGCACGGCTCGGACTTCCGGGTGTTCTACGACGAGGCCCCGGGGCCGCTGCGATTCGCCATCCGCGACGCGCTGCGCGGCGCGGCGGTGGTGGTCGCGCTGGGTGAGTCCTGGGCGGTCGCGCTGCGCGGAATCACCCCGGGCGCGCGAATCATCGTGGTATCCAACGCGGTACGCGCCCAGCGCGCGGTGGTGCAGCGCACCGCCGCGCCGGTGCGGGTGCTGTTCCTCGGTGAGGTCGGCGAACGGAAGGGCACCTTCACGCTGCTGGAGGCCTGGCGGGCGGCGATGCTCGCGGGACCGCTGCACGCGCGGCTGATCGTCGCCGGTGACGGCGCCGTCGACCGGGCCCGCGAGCGGGTCGCCGAACTGGGCATCGCCGACAGCGTCGAGATCACCGGATGGGTCTCGCCGCAGGCGATTCCGGACCTGCTGGCCCGATCGCAGGTCCTGGTGCTGCCCTCGCATCGCGAGGGCCAGCCCATGGCGATCCTCGAGGCCATGGCCCGGGGGCTCTGCGTCGTCACCAGCCCGGTGGGCGGCATACCGGACCTGCTCGACGAGCGCTGCGCGATCTCGGTGCCGCCCGGCGCGGTCGAACCGCTCGCGGACGCGCTCACCCGGGTGATCGGGGACGACACGCTACGGGCGCGCCTGGGCGCGGCCGCCCGCGCGCGGATGCGGGCCGAGTTCGACATCGATGTGGTGTGGCGGCGATTCGACGGCATCTACCGGGAGCTCACCTCATGACCCACTCTCCGATCCGGGTGCTGTACGTGGTGCCGGATCTGCGCGTCGGCGGCGCCGAACGGCACGTGACCACGCTGCTACCCCGGCTCGATCGCACCCGATTCGAGCCCGCGGCGGTGTGCATCGGCGAACGGGGCGCGCTCTTCGGCGATCTGGTCGCGGCCGGCGTGCCCGCGCGCGCCCTGGGCTATCGCAAGCGGCAGGCCGTACCCGCGCTGCGGGCCCTGGTGCGGATCATGCGCGAGCAGCGCCCGCACGTGGTGATCACGCGCGGCTACAACGCCGAAGCGCTCGGCCGGATCGCCGCGCGCCTGGCGGGTGTGCCGCGATCGATCGTCTGGGTGCACAACCACGGGGACATCGAGCCGCGCGGGCGGATCCGCCCGCTGGTGGACCGGCTGCTCGAGCGCGGCACCGCCGCCTATTTCGGGGTGGCCCGCGCCCAGATCCGCTACCTGGTCGAGGAACTCCGCTATCCCGAAGCCAAGATCCGGATCATTCACAACGGCGTCGATCCGGCCGCCTTCGAACCGGCCGACGATCGCCGGGCGGCGGCCGATCTCGGTATCGCGGAGGGGGATTCGGTCGTCGGCATCGTCGCCGCGCTGCGCCCGGAGAAGGATCACGCCACGTTCCTGGCGGCCGCCCGCCTGGTGGTGCGCGAGCTGCCGACGGCGCGGTTCCTGATCATCGGGGACGGACCCGTGCGCGCGGAGATCGAGCACCGGATAGCCGAATCCGGCCTCACCGGTCACGTGCTGCTGACGGGCTCGCGCCCCGACGTCGCGGAGCTGTTGCGCGCCCTGGACGTCGTGGTGCTGAGCAGTCACAGCGTGGAGTGCTTTCCCATGGCTCTGCTCGAGGCGATGGCCGCGGGCAGGCCCGCGGTGTGCACGGCGGTCGGCGGCGTCCCCGAGCTGGTGGTCGAGGGGGTGACCGGATACCTGGTGCCGCCGCGAGATCCGGAACGGCTCGCCCGGCGGGTGCTCGACGTGCTCGCCGATCCCGAGGCCCGCAAGCGGATGGGCAGCGCCGCCCGCGACCGCGTTCACACGGAATTCAGTCTGCAGGCGAGCACCGCGGCGGCGGAGCGCGCCCTGGAAGAGGTGATGCTGCGATGAGCGGACACATTCTGATCCTGGTCGAGAATCTCTCGGTCCCCTTCGACCGGCGGGTGTGGCAGGAGAGCCGCGCCCTGGTCGCGGCCGGCTACCGGGTGACGGTCATCTGCCCGATGGGCGCCAAGGCCGATCGCGAACCCGAGGTCACCCTGGACGGCGTGCGCATTCTGCGGTACCCGCTGCGCGCGGCCACCGGCGGCCCGGCGGGCTATCTGCGCGAGTACTCCCTGGCGCTGTGGCACACCCTGCGCCTGGCGCTGCGCGTGCGGCGCGAAGGCCCGGTGCACGTGGTGCAGGCCTGCAATCCGCCGGATCTGTTGTTCCTCATCGCGCTGGTACTGCGCTGGGGCGGAACACGATTCGTGTTCGATCATCACGATCTGGTGCCCGAGCTGTTCCTGTCCCGGTTCGGCGGCAAGGGCCCGCTCTATCGGGTCTCGACGCTGCTCGAGCGGCTGACCTTCGCGTGCGCGGACGCGGTCATCTCCACCAACGAGAGTTATCGCCGAGCCGCCATCGAGCGCGGCGGCATGGCGCCCGACCGGGTCACCGTCGTGCGCAGCGCGCCGGATCTGTCGCGGTTCGTGCCGCGCCCGGCCGATCCCGCGCTCAAGCGCGGCAGACGGTACCTGGGCGCGTACCTCGGGGTGATGGGCCCGCAGGACGGCGTCGACTACGCGCTGCGCGCCATCGCGCACCTGCGCGACGAACTGGGCCGGGACGACACGCATTTCGTGTTCATGGGCGGGGGAGACGCTTTCGAGGATCTGGTCGCGCTGTCCAAGGAGCTCGGGGTGGCCGACATCGTGGAGTTCACCGGCCGGGTGCCCGACGAGTTCGTGCAGACCTGTCTCTCGACCGCCGACGTCTGCCTGTCGCCGGACCCGAAGAACCCGCTCAACGACGTTTCGACCATGAACAAGGTCGTCGAATACATGGCCATGTCCCGGCCGCTGGTGTCCTTCGATCTGATCGAGGCGCGCGTCTCGGCGGGTGCGGCCGCGGTGTACGTGCCGGACGACGACGAGGCCGGGTTCGCCGCGGCCATCTCCGCTCTGCTGGACGATCCGGACCGGCGCGCGCGCATGGGCGCGCTCGGGCGCGAGCGCGTGGAACGCGAACTGTCCTGGGACACCTCGCGAAAGCACCTGGTGGACTTCTACGCGGGGGTGTTCCGGGACTCGGTGCCCCCGATCCGGGGCTGATCCGCGGTGGCGACCTCGAGCTTGCGGGCCCGGATCGCCGCCCGGCGTTCGCGACCCGCCGCGAGCGGGTCGGGCGGTGTACGCGCGCCGAGACGATCCGCGGCGCCCACCGCCGCGCCGACGAGTGCGAACACCATGGTGCTCGGGTAGTCGAACAGGCGCAGGTCCACGAACAGACCGGCCAGCGCCAGCGAGAGGAATCCGGTGATTGCGATGAACGCCAGGGGGCGGCCCGTGATCCCGTCCGGCGGCAGCCGCAGGTAGGACGAGAGCAGGCGGTGCGCGAGCAGGATCAGCACCGCGAGCCACAGCGCCAGGCCGATGATGCCCAGCTCGGCGAGGATGCCGAGCTCGGTCTCGTGCGCGGGGATGCCGAGGCCGCGCTCCCACGGCGTATCGGGTGACCACTGCTGATGCCGGTAGGTGTTCACCTGGACGAAGCGGCCCAGACCCCATCCGCTCCACGGCTTTTCGAGGAACGCCCAGACGGCGGTGGCGTTGGCGTTGAGCCGGTCGTAGACCTCGTTCGTGGAGGTCACCCCGCCGGAGGTCCGGTCCGAACTGGTGAAGGCGGTCCAGTTCATGGCGATGATGGAGACCGTGCCCAGCGCGGTGAGCACGAAGCCGGTTCGATAGCCCCGGCCGAGGACGATGCCGAGTAGCACCACGACCGCGAAATCGAGCCAGATGGACCGGGTGTGGGTGAGGAAGATCGCGTACGCGCACGCCGCGGCGATCACCGCGAGCAGCAGGCGCTGTGCGCGCGTGCGCCGCTCGGCGCCGATCAGGACCAGCGCCAGGACGTAACCCGCGATGAGGATGAGGCCGTTGACCTCCGGCTGATTCGGCAGCCCCACCGCGCGTTCGGGCCAGGCCGGCGCGAGCACGATGTAGCGCGGCCACACCAGCGCCTGTGGGCCGTGGAACTGCAGGATGCTCACCAGTGCCGAGTACGCGCTGCACCCCAGCAGGGTGAACAGCAGGAAGCGCAGCGACTCGCGTGTTCCGAAGATGACGCGGGAGATGAGATAGGTGGCGAACGGAATTCCGGTGCCGATGATCAGATAGCGCCACAGGTCCAGTTCCTGACCCGACAGCGGATAGAGAATCGGCCGGTATTCGTGTTCCTGCAGAATCGAATTGATGTTCCACAGCAGGTAGAGCGCCATGGCGCACTCGATCGCGCCGAGCGAGACCCGGCGATCGGGCCTGCCGCGAATCCACGCCACCGTCGCGATGAGCAGACCGCCGAACGCCAGGATGAAGGGGTCGGTGGTGGGCAGGATCTTCGGAATCGCCGGGCGCAGGAAGGTGGCCACGATCAGGAAGACGAAGGCCCAGCGCGGATCTCGCAACCCGACGACCACGAGCGCCGCGGCCACCGCGCCCGCGGCCGCGACGGTGCCGATCCCGCCGGGCGCGTGCGGCGATACCGCGATCATCGCGGCCAGGCCCGCGGCCATGGCGGCCGCCGGTACCACCCACCGGCGCAACGGATTCGGCCCCGCCGGGCGCGAGAGCCACCGCGCGCGGAGTCGGCGCGGCGGGCTCGGTGACCGCACTGTCGCGGTATCGGTCTCGAATCCGGTCGTCACGGGGTGGTCCCGGAGCGCCGGAACAGTGCGCGGCGGGGAGCGGCGGTGTCGACCAGCACCGCCCCGAGCACCTGCGCGCCGACCTGATTCACCGCCCGCACCGCCTCCTGTACATCGCGCACCCGCGTGTGACCGCGCTCGAGCACCAGGATCGTCAGGTCGGCGAGATCGGCCACGATCTGCGCCTCCGGGGCCGCGGTGATGGGCGGCAGCGCCAGCACCACCACATCGGCCGCGGCGGACACCGAATCCAGCAGGGCGCGTACGCGTTCGCGATCGAAGAGCGGGTAGGGGTCGGCGCTCGTGGCGCCCGGGCCGATCTCCGCGAACCCGTCCGGCGCGCGCGTGATCACCAGCTCCCGGGCATCGGGCACCCAGCCGCGCAGATACTCCGCGACGCCGCGCTCGGGGCGCGGCAGGTGCGCGGTCGCCGACGAATCCGCTCCCGGCCGCACCGGGCCGACGAACCGATCCGTCCGGCCGAACCCCGCGGTCTCGTCGGATTCGGCCGCGGCGGTAGGTGATTCGCCGGGCGCGCGGCGCAGGTTCGCGTCGATGAACACGGTCGGGGCGCCCTGGGCGGCCCGCTGTTCGGCGATGGACCGCGCCAGGTCGTCACCGCCCGCACCGGCCGAGACCGGTATCACCGCGATCGAGGTGGAGGCCGTGGTCGCCGCGCGCGCGACGAGATTGGCCACGTGCCGCAGCGCCACCGCCCGCCGGGCGTCGCGGCCTGGGGTGCCGCCCGGCGGAATCACCTCGAACGGCCGCACCCCGGTCTTCTCCACCACGTCGTACTCGCTGTGCAGCCGCCGGGTCGCCGCGCCCGCCAGCAGGGCCGCGACGCAGCCCAACAGCAGCCCGCCCACCAGGCCGGTGGCCAGGCTCCTCGTGCGGCCCGGGCCGGTGGCGGTCGCGCCCGCACCCGATTGCAGGACCGTGAGGTGGTTGGAGGAGTCGGCGTTGAGCCGATCGATCTCCTGCTGGAGTTGGATCTGCGCGCTGAAGGCGTTGGGGTCGTTGGCCGCCAGCCTGTCACCCCACACCGTCATCATGGCGGCGGTCATGGCGGCGGCGGTCTCGGACCGGCTCGCGTCCAGGCGGCCGTTCACGTCGTCGACGAACAGTTGCGCGACCGTGGGCGCGGCCGTCCTGGCGACAGCGGGCGACTCGGCGGTGACCTGGATGTAGAACAGCGGGCCGGCGGTGACGAACTCGGCGGAGAAGCTCGTGATGTCGACCGGGAAGCCGGGCTGCTGCGCCAGATTCGACTGGTACGACGGGTCATTGAGGAAGTAGGTGTACCCCTGGGCCAGGATCGCGTCCTGGGTGGGCGGCCGGGTCGAGGCCGCCGAGACCAGGACCCGGCTGGTGTAGGTGGTGGTCTTGCCGTGCGAGGTCGCGTAGGCCCCGCAGGTCACCAGGATCGTGATCACCAGCACCAGCCAGCGGCGGTGGCGCACGCGGTCCAGGAGCACGTACAGCGTGCTGGGCGTGTGTGTTTCGGTGGTGGGCGGGCGGTGCTCGGGGGTCGCGGTATCGGGGTTAGGCGTCATCGGTGATCGACCTCCACGACGACCCGGGTGGGTTCGGACAGTGCGCGCACCCGGAAGCCGACCTGCGGGGTCGTCAGGCCCAGGAACACCTGGGTCACCCCGCGCACCGTGCCCGCGTACCTGACCTGGCCGATCGCGGTGAGCGCGGGATCGGTCAGCGTCTCGGCCCCAGCGAACGGCGGCACCCCCGAGACGAAGGGGTTGGCGGCTTCGCGGACGAGCACCTCGATGATGGTGCGGCCCGCGACCGGATACACCTGCTGTGTGCTGTTCTGGATGGCCTGGTTCACGTAGTGCACCGCCCAGCCCGGGGTGGCGGGCCCGGTGAACGTGAGAATCACCTGATCGGCGGAATCCGTTCGCGCGACGGCGAGTTCGGTGAGACCGATGCCGACGGCCCCGGGATCGGGCGTGCGATTCTTGGCCGCGAACTCGTCGATCACGGCGGTGGTGACCGGGACGGGGTCCGCGCCGGTCCCGGGTCCGGTGTCGCAGGCCGTGATCAGGCCGCCCGCCAGCACCGGAACCAGCACCGCCACCACCCGCGGGCGGTGGTTCCCACGGCGAACTCGCACCGGCGCATCCCCTCCACTCATGTCGGCCGGCGTTCCGCCGGGAGCGCCGGTCGCGGCTCGGCGGCGTGCTCCACCACCGCGGTCTTCAGCTTGCCGCTGGGCGGCCGGGGCAGCCGCTCGAGCACGCGGACCGACACCTGCTGGCCCGGGCCGAACTGCCGCCCGACATTGCGCCGTGCGTGCGCCGCCGTCCGGGCCGCCGAAAATCCCTCACCGGGTACCACTCTCAGCTCGAACACCCCGGGCCGCAACTGGGCGATCTGTGCCTCGCGTAATCCGCTCAGATCGTCGACCACGCTCGAGGGCAGCGGCAGCGGGCGGCCGTCGGCCGCGGTGAAGGTGTCCTCCACCCGGCCGTCGACGACCCCGAGCAGGGGAAATGCGCGACCGCACGGGCACGGCGCGGGCGCGGCCGGGCGGACCTCGTCGCCGGTGCGATAGCGCAGCAGCGGAAAGCCGCTGTTCTGCAACGCGGTTCCGACCAGTTCCCAGCGCGAGTCCGAACCCGGCACCGGCAGCAGTTCGACGATGCCGTAGTGCGGGAAGACGTGGTAGCCGCCGTGCTCGCAGGTGCCGGCCATCGCGACCCGCTCGGTCTGGCCGTAATGGTCGATGATGGGCGCGGCGAACACCTCGCGCATCAGGGTGCGCTGACCGGGAGCCATCATCTCCGAGGAAGTGATGACGGCGCGGACCGGAACGCGCAGGCCGCGATCGCGCAGCAGCGCGGCCAGCAGCGCGATGCTCGACGGCCAGCCCTCGACGACATCGGGGCGGAACCTGTCAATCTCATCGGCGATGTCCCGCACTCGTTCCGGGGTCAGGTGATAGCTCGACACCAGCAGCTGGCGTGCGCCCCGCCTGCCGAGTGCGGCGCCGTGTCCGGGTCGATGTGCGAACCCGCTGCCGCGCAGCACGATTCGCCGCGCGTTCGCGGGCACGCCGAACCAGCTCCACTGCTGTTCGAGGATGGCCAGTTCGAAGATCGAGGAATCGATGGTGCGGTAGCACTCGATCGGCACCCCGGAGGTGCCGCTGGAGCGGGCCGCCCACATCAGCCGGCGCGGGCGCGTCGCGAAATCGGCTGCGCGCTCGGCCAATTCGTCGCGTGAGATCAGCGGCAGCCGGGGCAGATCGGCGAGGGTGCGAATGGAGGCGGGATCGATGCCGCTGGTGCGGAAGTACTCGCGATAGAAGGGTGAGCGTGCGGCGGCCAACCGCACCAGCTGACGCAGCCTGCGCTCCTGGTACGCCGTGATGCCCGCCGCGTCGTCGCGTTCGAGTCTTCCCAGTGTGCGTCGCAGTGCGCGATGGCGCGGATGCGCGCGCCTGAGCCGGTCCTTCAGACCCCCGCCGGCACTCGGCAAACTCATCGTGTTCAGCAACCCCCCAGCCGTTTTCCCGTGCGGGTATACGGCCTCGACATCCTCACCCCCGACGGCGATGTGCACGGGCCCATCGCGTGCTGCACCGCACGATGATAACTCGAACGAATCGCGGAATACATTGGTATAAAGCTAAATAGCGGTTGCGACGATCCCTGGTGGGGTGCAGTGTGGACGAGCAGTACCGGCGAACAGTGAACGACGACGAACCGCGGGCGGGCGCGAAGAACGTGGTCAGCGTATTCGGTCTGGGCTACGTGGGATGCGTGTCCGCGGCCTGCCTGGCCACGCGCGGCAACGCGGTCATCGGGGTGGACGTCAACCCGCAGAAGACCGAGTTCATCCGGCGGGGGCGCACCCCGGTGGTCGAGGAACGCATCGGCGAGCTCATCGCGAGCGTGGTGGCGGCAGGGCAGCTGTCGGTGACCGAGGACGTGGCCAAAGCGGTTCTGGCGAGCGACATCTCGATCGTGTGCGTGGGCACGCCGTCCGCAGCGGGCGGCGGGCTGTCCACGGCGTATCTGGAGCGGGTGAGCGAGGAGATCGGCGCGGCGCTGGCGGTCAAGGCGGGCTGGCACGTGGTCGCCTATCGCAGCACCATGGTCCCGGGAACGTGTGTGGGCACGTTGATTCCCATTCTGGAGCGGGCCTCGGGCAAACGCGCGGGCGTGGACTTCGGCGTCTGCGTGAATCCGGAGTTCCTGCGCGAGGGCAGCAGCGTCCGCGACTTCGAGAATCCGCCGAAAACGGTTGTCGGGGAATCGGATGCGCGCACCGGCGCCGAGATGATGAGTCTGTACGAGGGCCTGCCGGGGCCCCGCTTCCGGGTGCCGCTCGAGGTGGCGGAGATGACCAAGTACGTGGACAACAGCTTTCACGCACTCAAGGTCACCTTCGGCAACGAGATCGGCGCGCTGTGCGCGCGGCTCGGGCTCGATTCGCACGCCGTCATGGACATCTTCCTGGCCGACACCAAACTCAACATCAGCCCGGCCTACCTGCGGCCGGGGTTCGCCTTCGGCGGCTCGTGCCTGCCCAAGGACGTCCGGGCACTGACCCATACCGCGCGGCAGCACGATCTGGAGTTGCCGGTGCTGGCGAACGTGCTCGCCTCCAACGAGACCCAGCTGCGCCGCGCGGTCGATCTGGTCATCGAACTGGGCAGGCGGCGGGTCGGCATCTTCGGGCTGTCCTTCAAGTCCGGGACCGACGACCTGCGCGAGTCGCCCATGGTGGAGTTCGCCGAACGGCTCATCGGCAAGGGTTACGACGTGCGCATCTACGACGCTAACGTGGCGCTCTCGCGGCTCATGGGCGCGAACCGGGCCTTCATCGAGGAACGGCTGCCGCACATCGGCGAATTGCTCACCGACGACATCGCCACCGTCGTCGCGCACGGCGAGATCTTCATCGCCGGCACCGCCGAACCGGCCGTGGTGGCCGCCATCGACGGCCTCGGCCCGGACCGCACCGTCATCGACCTGGTGCGGCTGCCCGGCGCCGCGCAACGACGCCTGCGGCCGGGATATCTGGGTATCGGATGGTAGGGCCGAAAGGGTTGCCATGGGGGAATCGAACGTTCCCGAGTTCAGCTTTCTGACCACCGCGTATTGCACCGAGGACGTGCTGGCCGAGACCATCGAATCGGTGCTGGCGCAAACGATCCCGGACTGGGAGCTGGTGGTCGTCGACAACGGCATGTCCGAGGCGATCGCGGACATCGTGTCCGGCTACGCGGCGGCCGACGCGCGGATTCGCCTGGTACGTCAGGAGAACCGGGGCTACGACGGCGGGGTGATGGCCGCCGCGGCGGTCGCCACGGGCCGCTTCTTCGTAGTGCTGGACAGCGACGACCAGGTACTGCCCGCCTACTGCGAGGTGGTGCGCGCGGCCTTCGCCGCCGAGCCCGGCATCGCCGCGATCGGCTGCGACGCCTATCGATTCGACGATTCGGGCGCGGATCTGCCGATCGGCTACTACCGCTCCACCGACGTGCGCAAGCGACCGGACCCCGCGCGCCGGCTCACCCTGGCCGATCTGCTCGGCGGCCTGGTGCCGTACTACACCGCGGCCATCCGGCGCGAGGTGTGGGAGGCCGTCGGCGGCTACGACCGCGGCGGCGAGGAGCTGCACGAATCGGTCGTCATCTGGATTCGCATGGTGCGTGACCACGACATTCGGATCCTGCCCCAGCGCCTGGCCCGCTTCCGGCTGCGCAGCGATTCCATGACCCGCGACCCCGCCAAGGTCGAAGCGTTCATGACCGAGCTCGAGCGATCCTTCGCCTGGGCCGCGCCGCAGGGGGAGTCCGAACGCGCCGCGCTGGACCGGACGCTGCGCACCTTCCGCTACTGGGAAGCGCTGCGCAAGGCGCAGCGGGCGTTCCTGGCGAGCGATAACCGCGGGGCGCGAGCTTTCGCGCGCGAGGCGTTCCGGCAGCGCCGGACCGTGCGCGCGGGCGCGATCATCGTGGCCGTGCGCTTGTTCCCAGGTCTGCTGCGGCGGGTGCACCCGCTCAAACAGCGGGTCTCCGAGCGGGTCGCGCACACCGCGGGCCGGGTCGTGACCGCCGTGCAGCGGTGACCGCGGGCGAACCGGAGGAGCCGTCGCCCGCCACCGGACTGGGCGCGGTGCTGCGACGCGGGGCGGCGCTCTCGGCCGCCGGGGTGGGCGCGGTGCAGATCATCGCGCTCGCGCAGACCCTGGTGCTGGCGCGCCTGCTCACCCCGGCCGAGGTCGGCGTCTTCACCGCCGGCACGGTGCTGACCACCGTCGTGGTCGTGTTCTCGCACGGGTCGCTGAGCCACGCGCTGATCCAGCGGCGCACCGAGATCGCGGACGCGGCCGAGACGGTGTTCCGGGTGACCCTGGGGTCGGGTGTGGCGCTGGCCGGGCTGCTGGTGCTGACCGCGCCGGTGCTGTCGGCGATCTTCCGGGACGACCGGGTCGGCGCCGTCGCGGCGGTCGCCGCGGGCACGGTCGTGCTCACCTCGCTGCTGGCGGTGCCGGACGCGTTGCTGCAGCGCGCTTTCCGGTTCGAGCGCCGCGTCATCGTGGATCCGGTCAACGCGATCGCCTTCGCCGCGGTCTCGATCACGCTGGCCGCCTGCGGTTTCGGCGTGTGGGCGCTGGTGGCGGGGTACTACGCGTCGGTGCTGGCGGCGGTGGTCGCCTCGTGGTGGCTGTGCGGGTGGCGGCCGCTGCGGGGCCGGTTCTCGTTCCGATTGTGGCGCGAGCTGGCCGGATTCGCGGCGCCGCTGGCGATCGAGAGTCTGGTGGAGCGGGCCGTCGAGGCCGCCGAGGTGGTGCTGGTCGGGCATCGGCTCGACAGCGCCGCGCTGGGCAACTACCGCAACGGCAGGCGGCTGGCGTTCCTGCCCGTGCAGGCGATCGTCCAAATCTGTTCGTACGTGCTGTATCCGGCGTTCGCGAGCATCGCGGGGCAGCCCGAGCGGTTCGCCCGCGGATTCCTGACCGCGCTGCGCTGGATGTGGCTCGCCGTGGTGCCGGCGTCGGCGCTGCTGGCGGTGCTCGGTGAACCCCTCGTCGTGCTGCTGCTCGGCTCCCCGTGGCGCGGAGCGGGAATTCTGGTGCAGGCCATGGCCGGGGTCGGCGTGGGGTACGCGCTGATGTCGGTCGGCGCCGAGGCGCTCAAGGGCGCGGGGCGACCGCACCTTATCAATGTCATGACCGGTGCGGGGGCGATCACGGCGGTGCCGCTGCTGCTCCTGCTGCTGCCGCACGGGCTGCTCGGCGTCGGCCTGGCGCTGTCGGGGTCCGCGCTGCTCACCGGAATCACCGGACTTCTCCTCGCGCGTAACGTCGTCGGGGTGACATCCAGCGAACTCGGGCGCCTGCTGGGCCCGCCCGTCGCGGCCGGGGTCGTCGCGGCCGCCGCGCTCGCGCTGCTCGAACACGCGGTGCTGCGGGCGGGGGAGCGGGGTACCGCCGCCGGGCTCGTGCTGCTGACGGTCGAGGTGATCGCGTTCGCCGGGGTGTTCGCCGCTGTGCTGCAGGCGATCTCGCCCGGAACGCTGCGATCGCTCCGGTCCGCGGTGCGGCGGTCGTGAGGTCGCTGCCGCGCCGCCGCCGCGTGCGCGCCGGGCTCGCGGTGCTGGTGCTGGTGGGGGTCTTCGTCGCGGCCGGGTTCCCGGTGTACGTGCGACCCCAGGTCGATCCGCTGCGGCACGCGGACGCGATCGTGGTGCTCGGCGGCGAGGGCATCGACCGCTACGCCTACGGCATCGAGCTCGCCCGGCGGGGCTACGCCGCCACGGTGCTGTTCTCCAATCCGTACGGGCCCGATACCGCGCTCGACGAAGTGCGCGAACCCTGCCGTACGCCGCCCGCGGGCGTCGCCCTCGAATGCTTCGCGCCCGATCCGCCGACCACGCTGGGGGAGGGCCGCGCCCTGGCCCGGATCGCCCGCGAGCGCGGCTGGCGCACGGTCATCGTGGTGACCATGCGGCCGCACCTGTCGCGGGCGCGCTACATCCTGGCGCGGTGCTTTCCGGGTGAGCTGATCATGGCGCCGAGTCCGCTGGAGATCTCCCCGGCGTACTGGGCGTGGTCCTACGTGTACCAAACCGTCGGTTACGCACGGGCTTTCCTCACGCGGGGCTGCTGAGTCCGATGCGCGGCGGCGGCGGCGGTGCTCAGGGGGCCGCGTCGCCGATCTCCGCGGCGCCCGCGCGCCGGGGGTCGATGGTCAGGATGCGGCGGGTGTGCCCGTTCGTCCAGGCGGCGATGATCCGGTCGTCCGCGTGGATGACGTCGAGACCGCGCGGGGGTTCGATGTCCGGGCCCAGCGGTGTCAGCACCGTGAGCAGGACCAGTGGCACATCGCCCGAACAGCGCGCGCCCACCGCCCAGGACGCCTCGCGCGATTCCAGGCGTTCGGACCACCAGCCGAGGTCGGTGTCCGCGTCGCCGTGTACCGCCTCGGCTTCCAGGGGCCGATTCGACGCGTACGCCAGCGCCAGCGCCGGCACACCGGCCCGCGACGCGAGGTGGCCCGCGCCGTGGGAACGAACCCGCAGCGCCGGATGCAGGGGCCAGGTCAGCCGGGCCGTGTGCGGGCCCCGGCCCGAGATCAGGTCCACCACAGCGACTTCCACGCTGTCCGGCGCCGCCACCAGCCAGCGCCGGTGCACGACGGGCTCGGCCAGACGGGTGTACCCGTCGTGTTCGGCATCCACCACACCCCGCACCAGGTCCACCGCGCGGACGCGGACCGCGGCGCGGGTGCGCCACAGGAAGGGGCCGCCCATGACCGATTGGTCGAGGTCGTCGACGGTCACCGTCGCGTGGGCGCGGGTGGAGCGGTGCGCGGCGCGCCGGCTCGGATGTCCGTAGTAGCTCGCGGTTCCGGGATCGCCGACGAGCTCGTGCCCGGCGACCGCCAGGGTGAGCGCCAGGGCGTCGGCGTGACCGTGGGCCGCGATCGAGAGATAGCCCAGGGGACCGACATCCATGGTGACGCGGCGGGCGCGGGCGCGCAGGACCACCAGGCCGCCGTCCGGGGCGTAACCGCTGCCCGGGGGATCGGCGGCGAGCGGCGCGGCCGAACCGAGCGCGGCGCGCAACCAGGCCGCGGTCAGGCTCGGGGTGCCCGCGCGGGCGGCGGCCGGTTCCGGAACCAGGGCGTCGGCGATACCGAGATGCGCACGCACCGTGCGGATCTCCTCCGCGCCCAGGCGCAGGGCGAAACCGCCGTCGTCGTCGCCGTAGCGCGGCTGCGGATCGGTGTCGCCGACGGTGAGCGCCAGATATCGCGAGCTACGGACGATGGCGGCGCCGAGTCGAGCGGGCGGGTCGCCGCGCAGGGTCAGCAGGGCGTGGACGACGCCGATCAGCTCCACGGTGAAAAGCTGGTACGCCACGGCCTGTTCCGCGCCCGCGCCGTCGGGCAGGAGCTGGCGATCGGCGTGCTCGGTGAGCAGCTCGAGCGCGTCGGCCGCCCAGCGCGCCGCCGCCGGAATCTCCGGCAGCAGCAGCGCCACCACGGCCAGCCCCGCCAGTTCGCCGATCAGGTGATTGTTCGCGGAACTGAACAGCGAGCGGTCGCTCCAGCAGCGCCGGGCGCTCTCGCCCAGCAGCACGACGTACCGGCGATACCGCTCGGGTGTCAGGCCCGGCGCCGCGCGCAGCCCCTGCAGCGCCACCGCCACCGAGATCGCGCGCACGCCGCATTCGAACGCGCCGCGCCACGCGATTCCGGCTCCGGGCGGCTGCTGCTCCATCCACGAGTCGAGGTGGTCGAACGCGGCGTCGGCGAACCGGGTCTCACCGGTGAACAGCCACGCCTGGGCCAGCCACGGCAGGTGCTGGAGGCGATTGAGCTCCCAGATCCACTTGGGATCCCCGGCGGCGGTGCGATGATCGATGCGCTCGGAATTGGCGGTGGGCCAGCGTGTTCCGGTGAGCGGATCGTGATTCCAGTCGATCCGCGCGCCGAGATCGGCGGCCGGGTAGCCGAAGAACCGCACCCGCCCGGCGAGCACCCGTTCGGCGGCCGCCAGCACCGCCGCGACCGCCTCGGGATCGGCCGCGGCGACCACGGCGGCGCGGTCGTGATCGAGCAGTACCGGGCGACCGTTCCCCGCGCGGAACTCGCGCAGCGCGTCGGGCCAGGACGGTTCGGCCGGGCCGAACAGGTCCGCGCCAGCGACCGCCCAGCTGACCCGGCGCGGGCGCAGGCGCTCGCGGAGCCGGGCCGTGCGCCACAGCATTTCCGGGCCGCTCATGGTGCGCAGCCGGTGCAGGTACCAGAGCAGCTGGGTCAACACATGCCTTTCGCCCCGGGCGATCGCCACGCCCCCGCGGTGTCGATGTGCACGATACCCGCATCCGTGTACGGCCCGCGTGCCCCGAATTCCCCGATGGCCCAGGCGATTACATCCGCTGACACCCGGCGGCACCCCGGTTACCCTTGGCAGGCGGGCACGCGCAGATGGGTGACGGCATGACGGTCGACGGTGAATCGGGGCAGACGTGTGCGGAATAGCCGGGGTGCGCCGGTTCGACGGTGCTCCGGTCAGCGGAGAACTGTTGGCGAAGATGGGGGAATGCCTGCGCCACCGGGGACCCGACGCGTCGGGCGTGTGGACCGCCGGTTCGGTCGGATTCGCGCACTCCCGGCTCGCGATCATCGATCTGGCGGGATCGGCCCAGCCCATGGCGGGCGCCGGGGAGCACACCCACATCGCCTTCAACGGCGAGATCCTGAACTACCGGCAGTTGCGCGCCGAGCTGGATTATCCGTTCACCACCCACGGTGACACCGAGGTGCTGCTGGCCGCGTACGAGCGGGACGGGGTGGGCGGGGTCCGGCGGCTGCGCGGGCAGTTCGCCTACGCCATCCACGACGCGCGGACCGGGGAGACCCATCTGTTCCGCGACCGGCTCGGGATCCTGCCGCTGTACTACTACCTCGACGACGAGTTCTTCGCCTTCGCCTCGGAGATCAAAGCGCTGCTGCCGGTGCTGGATTCGCCGCGCGTGGACACCGCGGGCCTGCACGACTTCCTGGCGCACCGTTCGGTGCCCGCGCCGTACACGTTCTTCGACGGGGTGCGCAAGGTGCCGCAGGGGCATCACCTCACCGTCGGCGCGGACGGCAGCGTGCGGATCGAGCGGTACTGGCGGCTGCCCGCCGAGTCCGAGATCATGGATGTCACGCCGCAGGCTGCCGTCGAGCTGCTGGACGAGGCGCTGCGGGCCTCGGTGCGCGACGCGCTGGTCGCGGATGTTCCGGTGGGAGCGTATCTTTCGGGCGGGGTCGACAGCAGTCTGATCTGCGCGCTGGTGGCCCGCGAGCGCGGCGGCGCGGGGCTGCACACATTCTCGGCAGGCTTCGGTGACGATCGGGTGGACGAGACCGAATGGGCGCGGATGGCGGCCGCGGTCGTCGGCAGCGAGCATCACGAAACCGTCATCACCGCCGACGATTTCCAGGCCGATTGGGCTCGGCTCAGCAGGCACCGGGACTCGCCGCTGTCCGAGCCCGCCGACGTGGCGGTGTTCCGGCTCGCCGAACTCGCGCGCGAGCACGTGAAGGTGGTGCTGTCCGGCGAGGGCAGCGACGAATTGTTCGGCGGCTACCCGAAATACCGCTACGCCCGCGCCACCCGCGCCGCCGGGCTGTTCCCCGGGGCGCCGCTGCGCCTGCTCGAGGGCCGGATGCCCGCCGATCGCGCCCGCCTGACCGTGGCCCTGCGCGCGCTGTCCGAACCGAGCTATCCCGAGCGGATGCGGGGGTGGTTCGCGCCCTTCACCTCTCGTGAACGAGACGGACTGCTGGGCGGTCCGCCCGAGCGCAGCGTCCTGGCGCCGTATCTGGAGGGTCGCGGCGACCCGTTGCGGCGCATGCTCTACGCCGACGTGCACACCTGGCTGGCGGACAACCTGCTCGAACGCGGCGACCGCATGTCCATGGCGGCCTCCCTCGAACTGCGCCCGCCGTTCCTCGATCATCGCGTCGCGGAACTGGCCTTCCGGCTGCCGAGCGCGGTGAAGGTGCGCAACGGCACCACCAAGTGGATCGTGAAAGAGCTTGCCCGCGGGCATCTTCCGGCGGACCTGGTGGATCGGCCCAAGGTCGGGTTCAAGGTGCCCCTGGACGCCTGGTTCCGGGGTCATCTGCACGACCTGGCCCACGACCTGCTCACCGGACCGTCGTCCTTCGTCGCGGGCATCTTCGATCCGGCGGCGATCCGGCGGCTGCTGGCGGCGCATTCCTCCGGCGGGCGCGATGAACAACCGCGCATCTGGACGCTGCTGTCACTGGAGATCTGGCACCGCGAGTTCCAGCGACAGCTCGTCGAGACGCGGTGATCGGCTAGTCCGCGCGCAGGCGCATGCGAAACACGAAGGTGTCGTAGCGATCTCGCGGATAGGAGATGTCGGACACCATGACGACGCGGTCGTCCTCGGTGAGGAAGCGCTGATGGACCGACTTCACCAGATCGCCCCGGGGCGTGCCCAGCCAGGCGGCGTGCTCGGGGGACGGCAGCCGGTCGGCGACGGTCTCCTCGAGATAGGCCGCGCCGGCGACTCCGTTGACGCCCGGGGGCTGAAAGGAATCGGAGATCGACACCGCGCGACCGTCCTCGGACGCCCGGGTGATCACCCGGGTCACCTCCGTGCCTTCCGGGATCTCGAGGGCCTCGGCCAGTGCGGGCGTGGCCGCCAGCCGGGCGGTCTCGCGCTCGATGAGCACGTCCCGATCCGATTCGTTGCCGAACGTCGTTTCCGGACTCTCCAACTGGCGCTCGGGCGCCACCCGGGCGAGATTCGGCCGCGCGGTGACGAACGTGCCGCGTCGTTCCACGGTTCGTACCAGACCCTGACTGATCAGCAGCTTGACCGCGCGGCGCACCACGATGTCCGAAACACCGTGCCGCTCCGCGATTTCGGTGTAGCTGGGCAGTCGCGTGCCGGGTCGCAGCGCACCGGTGCGGACCTGCCGGGCCAGGCTGCCCGCGATGGCGACGTACTGCGGTTCGGTCATGGTGTGGTCCTCCGAATCGGGTGTCGCGCGGGCTGTCGGCTCTCATCAGGGTACCCACGCTGCGTATACGCATAGACCGATTCGGTCGCACACCCGTGCCGGGCGGGTGGCGAAGTTGTGTGGAACATGACTGGACAGCTGCATTTTCAGGTGTGTATACGCGAAGTTGTGTTGCGTATACGCAGATTTCGCTACGCTTGCTGCATCGTCTTCGCAGCGAAGGCGGGCTCCGGAGAGGACGAGCGCGGTGACGGGCTATGTGGATCACGGTGTCCCGGGCTACCCGGTCATGAACGTGGAGACTGCGAGAAGTGCGCTGGCCAAACACCGGGAGTGCGACGAGGACTGTGCGGCGAAGTCGTACTACTCGAAGCTGGTTCCCCGGCTCGAGCGCTCGCACGCGGGCAATTCGGCGGTCGCGTGGAATCGGTGGCGGAGTGACTGAGGGGCCGCCCGGACGGAAAGCGAATCGAACGCATGGCTGAACTGGTGCTGTCCGCCGAGCGCAGGGGCGAACTGGTCGAACTGCTGGACGACGGACCGCGCCTACGGGCCGAATTCCCGGTGGTGGCCGAGTATCTCGCGACGGCCGGACAGCTGCCGGGCAGCGGGGACGAGCGGGCGGACGCGGCGTTCGATCTGCGGCTCGTGCACTACCTGACCGGGGGCCGGGCCGCCAATCCCTACTGGGAGATCGTCGCGCCCTCGGTGTCGGAGCGGTCGGGGCGGGTCGTGGTCGACGGCGGCCGGGCCGCGGGCAGCGCCCGGCTGGCCTACGCGCAGACCGTACTGCAAGCCGCGTACGCCTACGCGGTTCCCGCGCCGGCGACGCTGGCGTGGATCGCGCGGTTCTGCGGGAACCGGCCGGTGCTGGAACTCGGTGCGGGCCGGGGGTATTGGGCGGCGCAGCTGTCCGGGGCGGGGGTGCGGGTGGACGCCTTCGACTCCGAACCGCCGGACGAGATCTCGAATCTTTCGTTCCCGGCCGTCACGGGACAACCCGCCACCTGGCACGAGATCGGCGACCTCGCAGCGTATTCCGCGCGCACCCGGGAGATCGGCGAGCAGGTGCTGCTGCTGTGCTGGCCGCCGGGCTGGGGCAACACCATGGCCTCGCAGGCGCTGGCGCGGTTCGAGGACTCCGGGGGAGATCGCCTGGTGTACATCGGGGAACCGCGCGGCGGTAAGACCGCGGACGACGCCTTCTTCGACGCGCTCGATACGCGGTGGACGCTGGAATCGGCCGATCCGCACTACGTCTCGTGGTGGAATCTCGCCGACACCGCCCAGACCTGGGTTCGCCGGACCTGGGCCTGCACGATGTGAGCGGTCAGTCCAGTTCGGACGGCAGTTCGAGATCGAGGACCGACACCCCCGCGCCCGCGCCGCCGAGGGTGTCGACGACCGATCGCGCCGGGGCGACGAACAGCTCCGGGTAGTCGATCTCGCCGGCAGCCTCGTCGACCGGGAACGCGAGTTGTTCGGCGCCGAGCGAGAATTCGGCGGTGACGCCGTTGCGGTTCCCGCGCGCGTCCTGCCGGTGCCAGCCGTTGTCGAGGTGGACCGCCACCAGACCGTGCAGCACGTGGCCCGGATCGTCCGTCAGGCGCTGGTAGCAGAGTGCGGTCGGAATTCCCTGTCCGCGCAGGATCGCGGCGAGCAGGTGTGATTTGGCGTAGCAGAGCCCGACCCGCTGCTCGAGGACCTCGGACGCGCGCAGGGTCACGCGCGGGTCGCGCACGTCGTAGGAATGCCCGACCTCGTCGCGCACCCATTCGAACGCGCGGCGGGCGAAGTCGATGTCGCCGTCGCTCTCGGATCGGAGTTTTTCCCCGAGCGCGCGCACCTCCGGATGGTCGACCTCGACCACCGCGTCACCGGCGAGGAACGCGGACGGGTCGAGACTGGATACGGGCGTAAACGGCATTCCGTCACGATAGTTCGTCACCCCGGTGCGCATCCGCGCGTGTCCGGTCATCGGCCGGCGTGCTCGCCCAGCAGGTGCGTGGTCACCCGGGTGGCGTGCTCGGCGAACGCGGTGCGGTCGGTGCCCAGGCTGCCCTCGGTCCACTCGATGAACAGCGAGATCAGGGCGCCGAAGAGGGCGGAGAAGCGCATCCGGACGGCCGGATCGTCGGGAGAGCCGGTGACGCGGTCGCCGAGGGCGGCGCGGGTCAGGGCCGGCATGGAGTCGCGGACGTGACCGCGCAGGCGGGCGTCGGCTATCGGCTCGATCAGCAGGACGCGGCAGACGCGGGGATCTGACTCCATGAGTTCGGCGGCCGACTCGAAGATCGCGCGCAGGTCCCCGGCGGCGGGGGCGACCGCGTGCTCCAGGCGGGTCAGGGCCGCGCGGTGGACGGCGTGCAGGAGCGCGTCGGTGTCGGGAAAGCTCTCGTAGAAGAACTTCTGGCTCAGGCCCGCCGCGCGGCAGACGGCCCGCATGCCCAGGGCGGAAACGCCCTGGGCGCCAACCAGTTCGAAGCCGATCTCGATGAGCCGGGTACGCCGGTCGGCGGCGCGGTCGGCGGCGCTCTGCCCGCCGTAACTCCTTGACACGGACCCCACCCTACAAGAACCATCACTATCGGGAAGCAGGTGCTTCCCGATAGGAGATCGCGATGTTCACCGAAGAGCAGTTCCAGCGGGCGCTGGCGCAACCCCGCCTGGCGCAACCGATTCCGGCGGTTCTCACGAACCGGGCCGAACCCGTCCCCGTCCTGGACGAGGCCGCCCTGACCGCGATGACTCGCACGTGGTTCGAGGAGTACGAGCGCAAGATCGAGTTCTACGCCCGCCACGGGCTGGACATCGCCTGGACGCTGGAGTGGGCCAAGAAGTACTGGTGGAGTTGGCAGGCTCGCGACATGAGCCACAACCACGAGCTCTACTCCCCGGGGCTGCGCTACAAGGACGTCACCACCCTCGGCGCCACCATGACCGGCCTCGACGAGTTCGTCACCTACAACTTCGCCTTCTTCGACGCCATCCCCGACTGGCGCTACGACCCCATTCCCGGCCAGAGCTACGTGGACGTCGCGCCCGACGGAACGCTGCGAATGGTGGTGCGCTACTACGGATCCGGGCATCTGGTGGGGCCGCTCAAGCTCCACCCGTACGGACCGGGCGCGCCCGAGCTGCCCGGCAACGGGAATTTCGTCCAGTGCACGGCCGTCGACCGGTATCACTTCGACGCCGATCATCTGATGGTGGAGGGGGAGACGCTGTACGACCTGGTCGACGCGGTGCAGCTCGCGGGGCTGGTGCCCGGGCCCGCGTCGCCCGCGTTCGGGTGGCTGCTGCGCGGGGCGGGGGTGGCGACCCGGGTCGCGACGCGGCTGCGGCGAGTGGCGGGGTGATCTCTCGCGGGCAGTGCCCGTGGCTCTGACATCGGCAGGGGTGCAACGTATCCGGGCGCTCCGCGGCCTTCTCCGTTGATGGTACGCGCATATCAACTATCTGATATGTTCGTACCATCAACGGTGAAAGGGGCGAGGATGCCGAAGATCGGGCGGTTCGCGAGTGACGAGGCCGAGGCCGTCTACCTGCGGGCCTACGACGCGGTGGCGCGGCAGTGGCCGGTCGAGTCGGAGGAGATCGACGTCCGGACTTCCTTCGGGACGACCCGGGTGCGGCGGTCGGGCCGCGGTGCGGGGGTGCCGCTGCTGCTGTTGCCCGGGCTGGCGGGCAACAGCCTGTTCTGGGAGCCGTTCGTCGCGGAGTTGTCGCGCGAGCGCACGGTGTACGCGATGGATGTCCTGGGGTGGGCGGGCCGATGCGAGCAGACGGCGCCGCTCGCCGGTGAAGGTGACATCGCGGCCTGGGTGGGCGAGGTGATCGCCGGGCTCGGCGTGGATCGCGTGCACCTGGCCGGGTATTCGCAGGGCGCGTGGATCGCCGCGGTGGTCGCGGCGTGGCAGGGCGACCGGGTAGCGAGCCTGAGCCTGCTGGAGCCGGCCCCCGCCACCTTCGCCAGGCCACCCTGGAAGGTGCTGTTCAAGTTCCTGGGCGCCGGAATACGCCCGACCCGCGCCCGGATGGAGAAGTTCAACCGCTGGCTCTCCCCCCGGGTCGAACTCACCGACGAGGTCTGGGCAATGCTGCTGGCGTCCTTCGAGTTCCGGGTGTCCCTGCCCTGGCCCCGCCCCCTACCCCCCGACCGCTTCGCGACGGTCACCGCCCCCGTCCTCGTGTTGTTCGGCAGCGAGACGGTGGTCCACGACCCCGAGGTCGCCGCGGCCCGCGCCCGAAAGTTCCTGCCGCACGCCGATATAGAGATCTACCCCAGCGTCGGCCACGACTTGATCTTCGCGATCCCGGGCCGGGTGCTACCCCGGTTCCTCGGGTTCGTCGCCGCACAGGAACGCACCCCGGTCGATTGAGGGCGCCCCGCCGGGCACGGAGCAATTGTCCGTGGGGCCGATATTCGATTCCATCGAATTGAATTGCGCTGCATGATTGTCGGCGTGCATCCCGACGCCCGTAACCCCCTGAAGGTCGCGAAATTCCTGGCGCGCGCGGGCCGCATCGACGAGCTCCGTGCGCGCGCGAACGCCGGTGACCCGCACGCGGCGCGGCAGCTGGCGATCTGGCTCTCCCGCGCCGGACGCCTCGGTGAACTGCACGAACGGATGGCCGGCGGCGACGAGTACGCGCGGCGGGGATACTCGGACTGGCTCGTTCGGCATCGCCTCTTCGCGGAGGGCATCGAGGTACTGCGACCGTCGGCGGCGACCGGGTTCCGGGGCGCACGGCGACGGCTGGCCCGGCTGTTGGCGGGGCAGGGACACCCCGAGCAGGCCATGGCGGTGCTGGCGCAGGGCCCGCCGGAGCTGTTCGAACCAGTGCGGATGAGAGGCTGGCTGGACGCGTGCGGCCTTATCGATCGGGGGAGCGGGTGGGCGGGTGTGCGTCGCGAGTACCTCGACGCACTGCGCCGCCGAATGGCCGCGGGGGACCTCGACGCGAAACGGCAACTGGCCTGGATCGTCCTGCTGTGGTGGAGTCCGCTCGAGAACCGGCTCGGGGACGCGGCCGCGCTGCTGGCCGACATCGGTCCGGACGAGTGGTTGCACGAACGTCTGGTGCTGCATTCGTCGGGATGGCGTGGAGGCGAGTTCCTGGCGGCCGCCATCGACGTCCTCGCACCCGCCGACATGAAGGCGTACCACCGCACCCGGGCGGCACTGCTGCTGATGCAGAACCAGCGCGACGCCGCGCTCACCCTGCTGCGGTCGCTGTCCGCCGAGGGCGACCGGTCCGCACGGCAGGATCTGGCCGCGATCCTCGAGGCCGAGCTTCCCCGTTCGGTCTCGATGCCCGCGAGCACCGACCCGTTGAATATTTGACTCATAGTTACAGATCACCTACCGTCGACCGGGTGGCACGCACCAAGAGTTTCGACCCGGACGAGGCGGTCGCACGGGCGATGGAAGTGTTCTGGCGCAAGGGATACGCCCGGACCACGCCGCAGGACCTGCTCGACGCGATCGGTATCGGGCGCGGGAGCCTCTACAACGCGTTCGCCGGTAAACGCGACCTGTTCCAGCGGGCGCTGCGCCGCTATCAGGCCCAGGAAACGGTTCGTGTGATCGACCTGCTCGACGGGCCCGGGCAACCTCGCGAACGCGTACACGCCGCGCTGACCATGGTGCTGGATGCGGCCTGCGACGACACCGAACGTCGCGGATGCCTGGCCGCCAACACCGCTGTCGAGCTGGGTGGCGAGGACGAGATGGTCGACCTGCTGGTTCGGCGCATCTTCGACCGTCAGCACGCCGCGTTCCGGGGGGCCATCGAGGAGGGCCGGCGCGCCGGGGAGTTCGCCGGGGACCTCGATCCGGACGCCGCGGCGACCTTCCTGCTCGCGACCATCAACGGCATGCGCGTACTCGCCAAGGCCGACCCCCGTTCCGACCGGCTCGCCGGGTTGGTCGAAACGGCCATGCGCGCACTGTAATTCGCCACCACTCGGGCCGGCGGTTCGGCACGAAGCCGTGCACGCTGCCCTGAAATTGTAACTGTAGTTCCAGAAAGGAATGCGCTGTGGATCTGCAACTATCCGCGAAGACCGCCGTTGTCACCGGAGCGAGCAAGGGAATCGGCCTGGAAATCGTGCGGGCGCTCACCGCCGAAGGGGTTCGTGTCGTCGCCGCCGCTCGCACCATCACCCCCGAACTGCGCGAGCTCGACGGACGCGCCACCGCCGTGCCGGTCGACCTCGCCGGCCCGGACGGCGCCGCCGTGCTGGCCGAGCGGGCCGCCGAGATCCTCGGCGAGACCGACATCCTGATCAACAACCTCGGCGGCGTCGTACCCGGCAGCGCCGATGCCGCCGGCTTCCTCGACATCGCCGACGACGCTTGGCAACGCACCTACGAACTCAACCTGTTCGCCACCGTCCGGGTCACCCGCCACCTTCTGCCCAGCCTGCTCCGGCAGCGTGGCGTGGTCATCAACATCTCCTCCATCGGGGCCCGCGCCGCCTACCATCCGGTCGACTACGGCACCGCCAAAGCCGCGCTCAACAACCTCACGAAGGCTCTCGCCGAGGAATTCGGCGGGCAGGGCCTGCGCGCGCTCACCGTTTCCCCCGGACCCACCCGCACCGGCAACTGGTCGGCCGCAGACGGGTACGCCGCCCACGTCGCCAATAAGAACGGGCTCACCCTCGACGAGTTTCTCGCGCAAGCTCCGGCCCGGATGGGGATCACCACCGGCCGGCTCACCGAGCCACACGAAACCGCGGCCCTGGTGACGTTCCTGGCTTCTCCGCTGTCCGGAAACCTCACCGGCGCAGACTATTTGGCCGACGGCGGGGCGATCAAGACGGTTCAGTAGCCGGCGAGGGCGGTGGGCGGCAGCATCGTGAGGTCGACGTGCGCACCGGCGCGGGTGATCTCGGTCCGGGCGACCCGGCCCGCGGTGACGGTGATGTCCACGACCGCGAAACGATGACCGCCCGGGGCTATGACGTGCACCCTGCGGCCGTCGGCGAGCATCGGTGTGCCCGCCCGGATGCGGTCGGCGAACAGTCGAGTCTCCCGCGCGATCGCGTCGGCGCCGACAACCGTCGTCGGCGTGTGCGCCGGGACCAGGGCCGGATCGGCAACGCGCACACAGTCATCGGACATCAGCGCGACTCCGTCGAGGTCCGTCTGCCGCCCGCCGCCGTGCCCTATCTCGCGACGCTGAAACTGGCCGGGGCGGTGGGCCTGGTTTGCCGGCGTGATCGCGGCGCCCCGGCTGGGCGTCGCGGCCGGCGTCGGCCGGACCGCCTTCTTCGTCGGGGCTATCGCCGTCCACGTGCACACCCGGGTGTTCCACAACATCGCGTTTCCCGGGCTGTTCCTGCTGCTCGCGGCGGCATCGACCATCTACATGGTGCAGCTGGCGGCTGCGTAGTACATCTGTCCGGCGCGACCGGGCTGAAACATCAAGAACGACGACGGCTTTCCCGCGCGTCGTGTGATCGGTGTGCGGGGCGGCTCGCCAGGGGGCGGGCGGGGATATATGATCTGGGCGATGAACACTCATTCTGAATCAGGATTGGGGGTCTCGTTCGCTGAAGGTGAGTGCTGATGCACGACCTTGTGAACGAGAACGCTTCCCGGATTTCTCTCTGGCAGCGCGTGCGGGAATACGCCGTGCCGCCTTCCATGATCGACAACGCGACCGCGCGGCGACGCGCCGGTGACTGGGCGGGGGCCTGTGCCGCCGCGGGTTTCGATGTCGACGTCGACCTGCGAGCCGTGGCCCGGGTGTACGGGCGGAGCATGGCGGCCCGGATCAGGGGGGACCTGCGGCTCCTCGCGCCGGATCTGCTGCGCTGGCATATGCCCAGGGTCGCGCCGGACGGACTGCTGCGGGCGGGGCTGACCATCGGGCTGGCTCGATACGGGGCCGACGAACTCGGAAACCCCTGCGGCATGGACGGTTCGGTGGAACTCGTCGTCCGGACCGCGCCGGAGTGGGCCGACGCGGGGCAGCGTGTGAGCCTCGCGCTGTGGGGTGAGAACCTGCCCTCGGCGGGCACGAGCCTGCATCCGCATCCCCGGCCCGACCGGCGCTTCCGGCTCGATCTGCACCGGCACCTGTGGGACGCGAGCCGCAGCGACGAACTGCCGATCCGTTCCGGGGCAACGGAATCGGACGACAGCGTCCCGACCCCTGGCGAGCGCGGCCATCCCGGCACCCTCGACGCGGAACTGCTGGCGTGGGCCGAGCACGGGTGCGCGGTGCGGCGATGGACAGACGAGGCCCGGATTCTGTTGCGCGCGCAGGGATATACCTCGGGCCCGCTGCTGGTACGCCCGGGGGCGCGCCGGCGGATCGTGGTGGAACTGTCCGATCCCGGCGGCGATCCGCCCCACCTGCGGATCACCCGCGGTGTCCCCACCGGCGAGATCTCCGGGCTCCCCGTGCTGCCCGACGCCGCGACCTGGACGCTGCCGGACCTGGAACTGCTACGCGCCGAGGCGATCACACCCGACCGGCTGCACCCGCTGGTCGCCGCGTCGCTCGTACCGGATCACGAACCCCGCGCCCGCGCGGATGCCACCGACCTCGCCGACCGGGCCCGCTCGGTCGACTGCCGGGGCGAACGTCATCGCATCGGACTGCGCGACGGGGTGCTCACCGCGCTCGATCACGATCCCGGCGAGATCCGCCGGGAGGAGCTGCTGGTCGCCCTGACCGGCACCCCGCTGCCCTGTCTCCAGGCGATCGACCGGGCACACCGGCACCCCGACTGCCTCGCCGGCGTCCGGGAACGCCTGAGCCACGGCGACATCGACGGCGTCCTGACCATCGTCGACACCCTGCTCGGCCCCGACGCGGTCCTGCGCCCGGGCGCCCTGCGGGACGAACTGGAAGCCGCCGCCGAACGCCGGATCCGCTACGGCATGTTCCGCGCGGGCCTGTCCACCCCGGACCCGTGCATCAGGCGCGCACCGCGTCCCGCGGGTCGCGATCATCCCCGCCTCGCCACCCAGCGCTGACGACCACCGCGACGGTCCCGACCGCCGCGCCACGCACGCGGATACGCCCGCGTGACCCGCCCGACCACCACCCCCGGGTATCCGCCGCGCGCCGAACCCGATTCGACACGACCCCAAGGTGATTCACACATGCTCACACTCGCTTCCGCCGCCACCCGCCCGCACTCCGCGCAGCTCGACGTCGCCGCGGACCTGCTCACGCTGCTGGGCGACTCGACCACCGAACCCCGCCCGAACATCCAGCTCGAAGCCCTGACCCTGGCGGTCGCCGCCGACCTCCCGGTCCTGCTGTGGGGCGAACCCGGCATCGGCAAGACCGCCGCCCTGACCCAGCTCGCCGAGTCCCTGGACCTGCCCCTCACCACCGTGATCGCGAGTGTCCATGAGCCGTCGGACTTCTCGGGCCTGCCCATCATCGGCGACGACCCGGCGCACAACGGCGTCCCGATGGCCCCGCCGGACTGGGCCGTCGACCTCTGCCGCGCCGGCCGCGGGCTGCTGTTCCTGGACGAACTCTCCACCGCCCCGCCCGCGGTCCAGGCCGCCCTGCTGCGCCTGGTCCTGGAACGCCGCATCGGCACCCTCCAGCTCCCGCCCGGCATCCGCATCGTCGCCGCCGCCAACCCGCGCTCGAGCGCGGCCGACGGCTGGGAACTGAGCCCGCCGCTGGCCAACCGATTCGTGCACCTGTACTGGACCCACGATCACGACGTGGTCGTCCGCGGCCTCGGCGGCACCTGGCCGCGGGCTACGCTGCCGGTCCTGGATCCCGAACTGCTCACCGGCGCTGTGGCTTTCGCCCGCCGCGCGGTGTGCGGCCTGCTCGCGGGCCGCCCCAAGCTCGTGCATCAGCTGCCGACCACCGAGACCCGCCGCGGCGGGGCCTGGCCGTCGCCGCGCAGCTGGGAGATGACCCTGCGCCTGATCGCCTTCGCCACCGCGGCCGGCTCGACCCCCGACGTGCTGTCCCTGCTGATCCGGGGCGCCGTCGGGGACGGTCCCGGCTTCGAACTGCTCACCTGGATCGAGCGCATGGACCTGCCCGACCCGGAAACCCTGCTCGCCGATCCCGCCGCCGCCGACCTGCCCGAACGCGGCGATCTGCGCCAGGCGGTACTGGACGCCGTGGTCGCCGCGGTGCGCAAACGCCCGGAACGGGAACGCTGGGACGCGGCCTGGGCGCTGCTGGTGAAGGCGGTGGAAACCGGTGCGCCGGACCTGGTAGTGGTGCCCGCCACGACGCTGGCCACCCTGCGCCAGGGTGATTGGGATGTCCCCGCCGCGATCGAGGATCTCGCCGCGATGGTGTCGGTCGCGCAAGAGGCGGACCGTGCCGCCGATCGCGTCAAGGCCGCGGTGAGCCGATGACACTGGTACTCGATCTCGAAAAGCTCGCCGCCGCACGGCTCGTCGCGGTCCGGGCACGGCCGTACCTCGCGACGGCGCTGTTCGCCATGCGGATCATCGACTCGCCCCGGACACCGACCATGGCGGTCGACAGGTTCTGGCGCTGCTACGTCTCCGCAGGTTTCGTCGAGCGCACCCCCGTGGAGGATCTGGCGTCGGTACTCGTGCACGAGGTCTCGCATCTGCTGCGCGACCACCACGGCCGCAGCGACCGATTCGCCAAGCGGCACAACCTGACCGGGCCCGCCGAACGCCTGCGCATGAACATCGCCGCCGACGCCGAGATCAACGACGACGCGTTCGGCGACGGCCTGATCCAGCCCGAGGGCGCCGTCCTGCCCGCCACCCTGAACCTGCCCGAGGGCGAACTCATGGAGGACTACCTGCACCAGTTCCGGCTCGGCCCGCGCACGGCCGCCATGGCCTGGCTCGACTGCGGCAGCGGCGCGGACGGCGCCGAGCGGGACTGGGATCTGGGCCCGGACGGGGCCGACGGACTCAGCGAACAGGAAACCGACGCCGTCCGATTCCGGGTGGCGCAGGGCATCATCGGCCGCCCCGGCAGCGCGCCCGCGGGCTGGCGGCGCTGGGCCGAGGACGCGGTGCACCCGCCGCAACCCTGGCGCGACCTGCTCGGCGCGGCCGTGCGTTCCGCGGTCTCGGCGGGCGGCGCCGGCGACGACTACACCTACGGCCGCCCCGCCCGCCGCGCGACCGCGCTGCCCGGCATCGTGCTGCCCAGCCTGCGCCGCTCCCCGCCCCGCATCTGCGTCATCATCGACACCTCCGCGTCGGTGAGCGACGCCGAACTCGGCAGCGCCCTGCTGGAAACGGCCGCCATCACCCGCGCCGCCGGCGGCCGCCGCGACCTGGTCACCGTGCTGTCGTGCGACGCCGCGGCCCGCGTCGCCGACCCCCTGTGCCGCGCCGAGGGCATACCCCTGATGGGCGGCGGCGGCACCGACCTGTGCGCGGGTTTCGCCAAAGCCCTGACCGCCCAGCCACGCCCGGACGTGATCGTGGTGCTGACCGACGGCCAGACACCCTGGCCGACCAGCCGCCCGTCCTGCCGGACCGTGGTCGGCCTGTTCGGCCGCGAGCGCACCCGCTCGTGGCGCGAGGACTCGGAGTACGTGCCGGACAAGCCGCCGGAGTGGGCCCGGGTGGTGCGCATCGGCTGAGCCGGGTGGGCCGCACCCGGCGCGAGAACCGCTGGGCCGCGGCTCAACCGGCGTGCAGGAGCACCTCGCCGGAATCGACCTTCCAGTACTTGCGGTTCAGCTGGGCCGTGCCGGCGCCGTCGGTGTACGGGACGAGCACCGGGAGGTTGTTCGTGGGTTTCAGCGTGGCCGACCAGGTTTCGACGCGGTCGGTGCACTGCAGGGTGATCCCGGGCGGGGAGCTCGCGAGCCCGATGGTGCCGCTGCCGCTGGTGGCTATCGCGGCGGTGACATCGAGATAGCCGATGCCCGCCTCGCAGCGGTAGGTGCCGGTGGCCAGCAGGCCGTCGGGGGTGGGGGTGACGACCGCGTTCAGGGTGATGGACTCGACCTCGGGGCCCGCGGCGGCGGGCGCCGCGCAGAGGGCGGTGGCGGTGGCCGCCGCGACCGCGAGCAGCGCGTGGGTGGATGTGAACACGAGCGTCTCCTGACCGTTGATGCCTGTCGAGCGCGGGAAGTTCGGCCTCGATCGTAGCCAGCGGCCGCCGGCGGGCGCGCCGCTTTCGGCCGGGCCGGGTCAGTACGCGCCGTCACTCGCCGCGACGGCGGTGATGGTCTTCTTGATGATCAGCAGGTCCTGGACCATGCTCCAGTTCTCCACGTACGACAGGTCCAGGCGGACCGACTCCTCCCAGGACAGATCCGAGCGGCCCGAGACCTGCCAGAGGCCGGTGACGCCGGGTTTGACGAGCAGGCGGCGGCGGACCTTGCCGTCGTAGCGCTCCACCTCGGTGCGCAGTGGCGGGCGCGGGCCGACCACGCTCATCTCCCCGCGCAGCACGTTGATGAACTGGGGCAGCTCGTCGAGGCTGTAGCGGCGCAGCAGGCGGCCCACCGGGGTGACGCGGGGATCGTCGCGGATCTTGAAAAGCGGTCCGGCGCCCTCGTTCTCGGCGAGCAGTTCGGCCAGGGCGCTGTCGGCGTCGGCCCGCATGGTGCGCAGCTTGATCATCTGGAAGGGATGCCCGTTGAGGCCGATGCGCTCGGACCGGTAGAACACCGGACCGCGGCTGCTGACCTTGACGGCCACCGCGAGCATCACCATGAAGGGCGCCACCGCCAGCAGGGCGGTGAGGGCGAACAGGACGTCGAAGGCGGTCTTGCCGAACGACTTCGCGCGATCGTACTGCGGCTTCTGGATGTGCAGCAGGGGAAGGTTGGCGATCGGCCGGATGGACAGGCGCTGGTCGGCCACGTCGACCACGCCGGGCGTCACCACCAGATCCACGCCCAGCGGCGCGAGCTTCCACACCAGATCGTTGATCCCGCGCGGCCCCAGCTGCTCGGTGGCGGCGATGGCGACGGTGTCCGCCCCGGTCTCCCGAACCGCCTCCAGCACCGTGGATTCCGCACCGATCACCGGCAGCTCGACGTCCTCGATGATCTCGAAATCGGCCGGATCGAGCAGATAGGGGGAGTAGACGCCGACCACCGAGTACCCGACCGCCGGATCGCGGGCGAAGCACCGCATGATCTCGAGCGCCGAATCCCGTCGGCCCACAACGAGAACCGAGGTGAGATAGCGTCCGGAACGGCGCTGACGCGCGGCGAACTTGCGCCAGCCCAGGCGATTCAGGATGAGGCCCAGCAGGCCCACCGGCAGCGCGATGGCGAGATAGCCACGCGCGAACTCGATTCGAAGCAGCAGGGAGACGATGGCTATCAGGCCGAACAGCCGCATGGTCGCCGCGATGAGCCTGCGGTATTCCTCCGGCCCGGTGCCGATGATGGCGGTGGACCACACGTTTCCCACCGCGAGGAAGCTCACCCAGGCCAGCGCCAGCACGAGCGAGATGGCCGAATAGCCGATGCGGGCGTCGCCCGCCCAGTCCAGTATGGGGTCGCTGCCGGGGTCGCCGAAGCGCAGGAATTGCGCCGCGGCCACGGCGGAGCAAACTACCAGCGCATCGGTAATCCGCAGTCGGCGAACGTATTCCGATTGCCAGCGGTCCTTGCCGGACCGCGGCGCGCCACCCCTGCGTTGCGTTCTTCGTCGAGTCTGTTCCTGGTCGATCCGGAAGGCCATCCTGCAGCTCCATCATGCGACACGTGAGTCTCGTGGTAGTCCCCCCGACCGGACGCCCAGCTGAATACTACTGGTTCTGTTCATCGTCCGGCCAGCATTGATCGCTACCGAATGACGCGAAATGCCAACGGGTTTGGTGTTTCTGCGGGTTTTCTGCGCCCGCCGCGGTACGCCCGGCCGCACCGCTCGTCCTGCGCGATTCGAATCCGCACGTAGGATTCGGGGGTGCCGGCACCCACTTCTGCGTGGGGGCGAACCTGGCCCGGTTGCAGATCGACCTCCTGTTCAACGCGATAGCCGACGTGATGCCGAACCTGCGCCAGCTCTCCGGACCGGTGCGGCTGCGTTCGGGCCGGCTCAACGGCATCAAGAGCTGGCAGGTCGCCTACGAGTGATGTCGCGGGCGGGACGGCGCTGACCAGCGGGCTTCTCCGCATACCGCACGGTTTGTGAACATGTTTTAGTAATACATGTTCACAAACCCGGGTGTGGTGTGGTTCACTGCTCGGGAACGTGTTCCAAAGGAGGTAACCGTGTCCGCGCCGACCAGCCCCGCCGGCTTCGATTTCACCGATCCCGATCTGCTCGCCACTCGACTGCCCGTCGAGGAGTTCGCCGAGCTTCGCCGTACCTCGCCTGTCGCCTGGGTTCCCCAGGCCGGCAGCGGATTCAAGGACGACGGCTACTGGGCCGTCACCAAACTCGAAGACATCCGCGAGATCTCGAAGAACCCCGAGGTGTACTCCTCCGAGGAGAACACCGCGGTCATCCGCTTCTACGACGACATCCTGCGCGAGGAGATCGAGGTTCAGCGCTTCCTGCTGCTGAACCAGGATCCGCCCCGGCACACCAAGCTGCGCCGCATCGTCTCCAAGGGCTTCACCCCGCGCGCGGTCGAATCGCTGCGTGCCGCGCTGCGCGACCGCGCGGAGAAGATCGTGCAGGAGGCCAAGGCGCAGGGCTCGGGCGACTTCGTCACCCAGGTCGCGTGCGAGCTGCCGCTGCAGGCCATCGCCGAACTCATCGGCATCCCGCAGGAAGATCGCGGCAAGATCTTCGACTGGACCAACCAGATGATCTCCTACGACGATCCCGACTTCGAGGGTGACCACAAGGTCGCCACCGCCGAGGTCATGGGCTACTCGTGGAACCTGGCCGAGGGCAAGCGCGCGTGCCCCGTCGACCTGGACGCGCACGCGGACATCATGTCCACGCTGCTCGAGGCCGACGTCGACGGCGAGGGCCTGACCTCGGAAGAGTTCGCCTGGTTCGTGATCCTGCTGGCCGTGGCCGGCAACGAGACCACCCGCAACGCCATCACGCACGGCATGAAGGCGTTCGTCGACAACCCGGATCAGTGGGAGATCTACCGCGAGCAGCGCCCGCGCACCGCTCCCGACGAGATCGTCCGCTGGGCCACCCCGGTCATCGCCTTCCAGCGCACCGTCCTGCAGGACACCGTCCTCGGCGGCCAGGAGCTGAAGAAGGGCCAGCGCGTCGGAATGTTCTACTCCGCCGCCAATTTCGACGAAGAGCACTTCGAGAACCCGCACCAGTTCGACGTGCTGCGCAAGAACAATCCGCATGTTGGCTTCGGCGGCACCGGAACCCACTACTGTGTTGGTGCGAACCTGGCTCGCCTGGAGATCGACCTCATTTTCAACGCCATCGCCGATGTGATGCCGAACCTGAGCGAGGTGTCCGAGCCGGTTCGTCTCCGTTCGGGTTGGCTGAACGGAATCAAGAGCTGGCAGGTCAAGTACGAGTAAGCGATCATGGGGCCCGGCGTGACCACGTTGGGCCCACGCTTGTTCGCCGATGGAGACAGTGTGAGTGAACAACGCCGACGCGGCCGGATGCCTGCGGTCAGTGATGCAGACATCCGCCGCGTCGCGCGGTCACTGCTGGTGGAGCAGGGCCTGGAGGCGATTACGCTGCGGGCCATCGCGCGCGAGCTCGGTATCACCGCGCCCGCGCTCTACCGGTACTACGAATCGCGCGATCAACTCGTCGCCGCGGTGCGCACCGACGTGTGCGCCGACCTGGCGACCGATCTGGCCGCCGCGGTGCAGGGCCTGCCCGATGACGCCGGGGTGCGCTTCTTCGCCGTGTGCCGGGGCTTCCGGAGCTGGTCGCTGGCGCACGCGCGGGAATTCACGCTCGTCTTCGCGTCCCCCTCGGCCGCCGGATTCGGCAGTGCCATGCAGCAATTCGGCGAACCCGTCGGCCGGCTCTTCCTCGAGGCCGCCGGGCGCCTGCTCACCGACTACGACATCGTCACCCCGCCGGTGGAACTCATCCCCGGCGAACTGCGCGACGACCTGATCGCATTCCAAACCGATCTGCTGCGCGTGCTGGCCGAGTCCGGGCAGAAGTTCCCGGCCGAGAAACTGGATCTGGGCGTGAGCTACGTGATGATCCAGTTCTGGGCCCGCCTCTACGGCCACGTCACCCTCGAGGTCTTCGGCAACTATCCGATTCCCATCGGCAATCCGGATGTGCTCTTCGATGCCACCCTCACCGATATCGGCCGTAGCATCGGCGTGACCGCCGGCTGAATCCCGCGTGGCCGGACGGTGTCCGTTGCCCGGCTATTCGATTGGTCCGAAACGGTTTTGCTGTTACCCTCGGGCGGCTTCACACATACGAATATCGGGGGGCGATGATGCCGGGTGCATCCTCGGACAAGCCTGCGCGCCGCAGGTCACTGAAATCACGGCGGGTGACCTATGCCCTGCCGGCTGCGGTCGCGGTCTCACTGCTCATCACCGGGTGCGGCGGCAGCAGCCGCCCGTCGACGCCGAAACCCGTGGTGAGCTCGACCACGGTCAAGGCCACCACGACGGCGCCCAAGACCACCTCACCCGGCCTGAGCAAACCCCAGTCGCCCGCCACGACCACCGAACGCGGCGGTCTCGGCGGCAGCGGGGGCGGTGGCGGCGGCAGCTGAGTCGCGTTCGCGCCGAACCGATCCCGCCCGCGCGCGGGGTCGCCGCACCGAATCACGGTGCGGCGGTGCTCAACTCCCGGACTTGACCAGTTCACCGGCCGGGCGGGCGGGCGGCGCCTCGTCGTCGAGGATCGGCTCGCTCAGCCCGATGCGCTCCTGAATGCGCTTCATCCACGCCGGGGCCCACCACACGCGATCGCCGAGCAGCGACATCACCGCCGGCACCAGGAACATGCGCAGCACGGTGGCGTCGATGATCAGGGCGGCGATCATGCCGTACGCGATGTACTGCATGAGAACCAGGTCGGAGAACGCGAACGCGCCGGTGACGACCAGCAGGATCAGGGCGGCCGCGGTGATGATGCCGCCGGTCTGGATCGTGCCGGTGCGGATGGCCTCGTTCGTGCTCGCGCCGCGGGCGCGGGCCTCGACCATGCGCGAGACCAGGAATATCTCGTAGTCGGTGGACAGGCCGTAGATGATGGCGGCGATCAGCACCAGGATCACGGCCTGACCGGGCTGCGGGGTGAAGTCCAGGACCTCCGCGCCGTGCCCGTCGACGAAGATCCAGGTCACGATGCCCAGGGTGGAGCCGAGCCCGAGACCGCTCATGAGCACGGCCTTGATCGGCAGCACCAGCGACCCGAAGGTCAGGAACATGAGCAGGGTCGTCGCCAGCAGGACCACCGCGATCATCCACGGCATCACGGCCAGCAGCGCGTCGATCGTGTCCTTCTGCAGCGCGGGCACACCGCCCACGAGCAGGCGTGTGCCCTCGGGAACGTCGAGCCCGCGCAGATATTCGATGGTCTCGCCGGCGTCGTTGATGTCCTGCACCGGCGCCTGGGTCCGGTAGATGTGCGGATCGACCGCCGATCGAGCGGGAATGTCGAACCGCCCCAGCAGACCCGGCGCCAGATTCGCGAGGTCCCAGAGCGGGCCGACCGCCGCGGAGGTGTCGGAGACGAAGACGATCTCGAGCGGATCGGTCTTGCGCAGCGGGAAGTGCGCGTCGATCTCCTCGACCGCCTGCCGGGTCGCGTTGCTCGGCGGCAGGTACTTCTCGCTGAACCCGCCGAAGACGAGATTCTGGATCGGCAGGATCAGCAGCACCAGCGCCAGGAAGATGGGGATCGCGATCTTGGCCGGATGGCGCAGCACCCACGAGGTGCTGCGCGCCCAGAACCCGCGCTCGAGCTGCGCCGCGGTGGGGGCGCGCCGGAATCGGGCCAGCCCGAACAGATCCACGCGCGGCCCGAGCACCGCCAGCATCGCGGGCAGCACCGTGAGCGCGGTGATGGCCGCCAGGGTCACCGTCGCGATCGCGCCGTAGGCGATGGACTTGAGGAACTCCTGCGGAAACAGCAGCAGCCCACCCAGACTCGCCACGATGATCGTCGCCGAGAAGACCACCGTGCGGCCCGCGGTCATGACCGTGCGCCGCACCGCGGCCGGGGTGCCGTGCCCCGCGGCCAGCTCCTCGCGGAATCGGCTCACGATGAACAGCCCGTAGTCGATGGCCAGCCCGAGCCCGATCATCGACACCACCGGGGTGACGAAGTAGTTCACCTCGGTGAAGCCGGCCAGGTAGCGCACCACGCCGAACGCGCCGAGCACCGTGAGCAGGCCGATGATCAGCGGCAGCGACGCGGCGACCAGGCCGCCGAAGATGAAGAACAGCAGCAGCCCCACCAGCGGAATGGCGAGCAGTTCCATCCGGTGCAGGTCATCGGCGATGGTGTCGTTGAGCGTCACCGCCACCGGCTGCATACCGCCGACCCGGACATCCACCCCCGGGATCTCGAAGGCGTGCTCGACGGCCCGGTAGTTCGCGCCCAGATCGCCGTCGGTCTCACCGCGCAGGGCGATCGCGGCCAGGGCGCGGGTGCGGTCCTCGGTGGCCAGTGCGCTACTGGTGCTGCCGGTTTCGGTGCGCCAGTACGAGGCGAACACCCCGTCGATCTGGTTCGGGTACGCGCGCGGCAGCTCGTCGAGATGGCTCACGATCGTCGCCGCGAAATCCGGGTCGTCGACGGTCTTGCCCGGGGGCGCGGTGAAGAGCACGACCACGTCGACCGCGTGGCTGCGGCCGAACGCCCCGGCGGCCAGATTGGCGGCCTCGGTCGATTCGGAATTCGGATCGAACAGACCACCACCGGTCACGTGATTGCCCAGGTCGCGGCCGTATGCGCCGAGTCCGAGCAGTACCGCCACCATCACACCGATGATGAGAAACCGGCCGCGGTAGGCCAGCTCACCCCATCGTCCGAACAGATCCATGAGTCACGGTAGCAAGCAAGATCGGCGTCGCCGCGCGTCAGGGTCGCGTCTTCGCTTGTGCGCCAGCGGGTTACGTGATGTATCCCACATTCGGACCGGTCAGGGTCTGACCGATCGGGCCGCATGACCCCCGGTCGAGACCAGCCCCCGCAGTCGTGGACGGCGAATCGAGCCGAATCGCAACAGGATTCGCGGCCGCCGCAGATCGCGTGCCATCCACTCACCGAGGGTCACGCCCGCGGCCAGCGCGCAGCCCACCGCCAGGGCGCTGAACAGCTGATTGATACCCAGCAACTGCTCGTCGTTGAGCAGCGCGTACAGGCCGCGGTAGACCCGCAGGCCCGGCAGCAGGGGAGTGATGCCCGCGACCGCGACCACCAGCGGCGGGGTCAGCGCGCGGCGAGCCAGCAGACCACCGGCCAGGCCGACCACCACGGCCGCGACGCCCGAGGACACGATGGGCCCGAATCCGGCCTCCTGCACCAGCAGATACACCACGATCGCGGCCGCGCCGCTGAAGGCAGCCGCGGCCAGCGCCCGCCGTTCGGCGTAGCAGGCCAGCGCGAACGCGAGCGAGGTGATCGCGCCCGCGAGCAGTTTGAGCGGCAGATTCGTCAGGTCGCGCGACGAGCTCATCTCGACCGTCGGCACCGTCAGGTGCAACAGCTCGGCCACCCGCAGCGTCAGCACGATGCCCGCGATGATGCCGCCGGTCATCATGACCACCTCGAGCATGCGGGCCGCCGCGGTGATGGGCGCGCCGGTGATGGCGTCCTCGACCGCGCCGACCAGCTGTAAACCGGCCAGCAGCACCGAGATTCCGGCCGCGATGATCAACGAGGGATCCAGGTGCAGATCGCGCAGGAAGGTCGAGACCAGCACCGCGGGCAGGGCCGCGATCATGCCGCCCATCAGGTGCTGGAAGAAGAAGGGCAGACCGCGATGGTTCAGCCGGCGATTGACGCGGTCGATCGCCGTGGTGGCGGCGAAGCTGATGAGCGCGATGAGCAATCCGCCGTTGAGCAGCAGCGCGATCGCCGCCGCCATGAGCGCCCAGCCGAAGGTCGCCACCCAGCGGTTGTAGGGGTGCGGCGCGGTGGTGATGTCCTCGAGCGCCGCGAGGGCCTCGTCCGGCGGGGGCAGCTCCCGGCGGATGCGGCGGGTCAGCCGGTCGACCGCCGCGAGCCGGGTGAAATCGAGCGAGCGGTAGTGCACCACGCGCATGGTGCTCGCGGGCGGCAGCGCCGGGCCGCGTTCGGCGGAGATGCGAATCGAGTTGTAGGTGACGTCGATATCGCATTTCAACCCGTAGGTGGAGGCGATGAAATCGACCTGATCGGTGGTGTCGGTGACCGCGGTGCCCGCCGACAGCACGACCTCCCCGACCCGCTCGGCCAGATCCAGGACCTGTGTCACCTTGGCGTCGTCGGACAGATCGATGGGCTGGACCGGGGCGGGCGCCTCCACGACCGCGTCGGCGGTGGCGATCCGTTCGGCGACCGCCCGATCGACCACGCGGGACACCAGCCGCCGCCACCGGCCGGGCCCGCTCACTTGGGCACCAGGATCTGTAAGGACCTCGTTGCTCACAAAGTGAAAACTACACGCGTGCGATAGATCACCAGGTTGAGCGCGACCGGGGCAGTAGGTTTGAAATATGGCAACCGGTGATGATCGGATAGCGGACGAACTACGGGCGGCCTTGGATGGGCCCTGGCGTGCGGTGCGGGAGAAGGCCCGCGCACACCTGGACGACGAACGCCTCTACGGCGACCCCTACCTCGATTACAAAGCGGCGCGGGAGCGCGTGCTCGAGCAGATGCATCTCGTGTCCTCGTTCGGCTGGGCGGAGATGGGTTTCCGGCGGGAGGAGGGCGGCACCCTCGACCCGGGCGGCGCGGTCACCGCGCTCGAGATGCTCGCCTACACCGACCTCTCGCTCTGGGTGAAGTGCGGCGTGCAGTGGGGCCTGTTCGGCGGCGCGGTGGAGAACCTGGGCACCGAACGCCATCGCGACTACGTGCGCAAGCTGCTGCCGCTGGAACTGCTCGGCTGCTTCGCGATGACCGAGACCGGGCACGGCAGCGACGTGGCCAACCTGGAGACCACCGCGACCTACGATCCCGCCACCCAGGAATTCGTGGTGCACAGCCCCACCGCCTCCGCGCGCAAGGACTACATCGGCGGCGCGGCCGAACACGCCCGCATGGCAGCGGTTTTCGCGCAGCTGGTGACCGGCGGCAAGAGCGAGGGCGTGCACTGTTTCCTGGTGCCGATCCGCGACGAGCAGGGCAACGACCTGCCCGGCGTGACCACCTCGGACTGCGGCCTCAAGGGCGGTCTGCCCGGGGTCGACAACGGCCGAATCATGTTCGACCAGGTGCGAATTCCGCGCGAGAACCTGCTCAACCGATACGCCGACGTCGAAGTGGACGGCACCTACAGCTCCGAGATCGAGAACCCGAGCCGGCGCTTCTTCACCACCCTCGGCACCCTGGTGCGCGGGCGGGTGAGCGTGGGCGGCGCGGCCGCCGCCGCGGCCCGGGTCGCGCTGACCATCGCGGTGCGCTACGCCGAACAGCGCCGCCAGTTCGCCGATCCCGACACCGGCGAAGAGACCGTGCTGATGGACTACCGCAGCCATCAGCGCCGCCTGCTGCCGCTGGTCGCGCGGGCGTACGCGCTGCAGTTCGCGCAGAACGACCTGGTGCTGCGCATGCACCTGGTGCAGACCGGACAGCACGTCGACCCCAGCGCGCAGCGCGCCCTCGAGAAGCGCGCGGCCGGATTCAAGGTCGCCCAGACCCGGCACGCCACCCGCGCCATTCAGGAATGCCGCGAAGCCTGCGGCGGCGCCGGGTATCTCACCGAGAACCGCCTCGTCACGCTCAAGGCCGACTCCGATGTCTTCACCACCTTCGAAGGCGACAACCTCGTCCTGACCCAGCTGGTCGCCAAGGATCTGCTCACCGCGTACTCCAACGAGGTGCGCGATCTCGACGCCATGGGCTGGGTGCGCTTCGCCGCCACCATGACCCGCGACGCGGTGCGCGAGACCTCCGGTGTGCGCCAGCTGATCCAGCGCCTGCGCGATCGCTCGGACGAGAGCGTGGACGACAGCGACCTGTCCCGCCGCGATGTGCAGCTGCAGCTGTTCGCCGACCGCGAGGACTACCTGGTGCGCACCGCCGGGCATCGACTTCGCGCGCGGGCCAAGGACACCGGGCCGTTCGAGGCGTTCAACAACGCCCAGGATCACATCCTGGCCGCGGGCACCGCGCACATCGACCGGCTGGTGCTGGAGGCGTTCATCGAGGGCATCGCGAACATCGAGGACCCCGAGGCGCGCGAGCTCGCGGACAGCGTCTGCGATCTGTTCGTGTACTCCACCATCGAGGAGAACCAGAGCTGGTACATCATGCACCGGTTCATGTCGGTGGAGCGCGCCAAGAACGTGCGGCGCGGGGTGAACGAGCTGGTCGATCGGCTGCGCCCGCACGCGAGCACCCTCGTCGGCGGGCTGGGCGTGCCGGACAACCTGCTGCACGCGGCCATGCTCGAACCCGCGGGCGACCCGGCGGTGACGAGCGCCGAATAGTACCTCCACCGGCGCGAATTACTCTACTACACAGCGTAGTTGAGAGGTTTGCCACAAGTCGTTCCGATCACCCCCGCCACCCCGTCAGGATGAGCCCGACAGGCCCCTGACGGGGCGGGGGCGCGGACAACGAGGTGGAGTACATGTCGACGACGATGACGGCGCGCGAGGGACGGGGATGATCACCGGACTCGCGGGCCCCGCCATGCGCCGGCCCAAACTGATCCTGATCATCGTCGGCATCGCCTTCCTGATCTGCGGGGCCATCGGCTCCCTGGCCACCGGGCGGCTCACCAACGGCGGCTTCGTGGCCGCGGATTCGCAATCCGAGCGGGTCACCGAGATCCTCGAACGCGACTACGGCATCTCCGGCATGCAAGTGGTGTTCACCGTCGAATCCGACGGCGGCGCACAGGGTTCGGCCGCGGCCGCGCGCGGCCGCGAGATCACCGACCGGCTCGGCGGCGACGACCGGATCGACAAGATCGTCTCGCCCTGGACCGAGCCGGCCATGGCGTCGATGCTGACCAGCGACGACGGCAGGATCGGACTGATCATCGCCACGGTGCTGGGCAGTGAGAAGGACGGGCCCGCGCATGCCGCGGAGCTGGCCGAGGAGCTGACCGGGGCGCGGGACGGGGTCACCGTGCACGCGGGCGGGCAGGCGATGGTCTGGTCCGAGACCGAGACCGAGACCCAGAAGGATCTCGTGCTCGCCGAGGCCATCGCGCTGCCGCTGACCTTCCTGCTGCTGATGTGGTTCCTCAGAAGCGCTGTGGCGGCGGCGATTCCGTTCATCACCGGGGTGGCCGCCATCGCGGGCACCAGCGCTGTGCTGTACCTGCTGACCTTCGCGGTCGACCTGTCGATCTTCGCCCTCAACATCACCACCGCCATCGGGCTCGCGCTGGCCATCGACTACTCGCTGCTCATCATCGGCCGCTATCGAGAAGAGATAGCCAACGGCCGGGACAAACAGCGGGCGCTCGAGCTGGCCATGCAGCGCGGCGGCCGGGCGGTGGCCTTCTCCGGTCTCACCGTCGGCATCGCCCTGGTGGGAATGTCGTTCTTCCCCATGGCCTTCCTGCGCTCGCTGGCCTACGCCGGACTGGCCGTGGTGCTCATGTCCATCGTGCTCACCCTCACCCTGGTGCCCGCGCTGCTGACCCTGCTGGGCGACCGCATCAACCGCAAACCGCTGCGCGAGGCCACGCCGGTGGAACAGAGCCTGCTGTACCGGATCGCGCGCACCGTGCAGCGCCGGCCCGCGCTGTGCGCGCTGCCGATCCTGGCGCTGCTGGTCCTGCTCGGCTCGCCCATCCTCGGGCTGAAGATGGGACTGCCCGACGAGCGGGTGCTGCCGACCTCGCTGGAATCGCGCCAGGTCGGAGATCTGTTGCGGGACAGGTTCTCCGACAACGCCCTGGGCAAGGTGCAGATCATCGTCGCGGCGCCCGAGCGCGACGGCGCGGTGCCCGATCTGCGCGAATACCAAGCCGCGCTGTCCGAGGTCGCCGACGTGCGATCGGTGACCGGCCCGGCCGGCGTCTACGCCGGCGGCGAACTGCGCGCGCCCGCCGGACCCGGGACCACGGCCCCCGACAGCTCCTACCTGGTGGTGGCGACCGGGCTCGACCCGTATTCCGAAGCGGGACAACGACAACTCGACGCCCTGCACGCCGTGCCCGAACCGGACGCGACCGTGCTGTTCGGCGGCTTCGCCCAGCAGACCGCGGACAGCTCCGCCAACATCGCGCAGGGCTTCCCCTACGCGGTCGTGTGGATCGCGGTGATCACCTTCATCCTGCTGTTCCTGCTCACCGGCAGCGTGGTGCTCCCGCTCAAAGCCCTGCTGCTCAATATCCTGTCGCTGTCCGCGACCTTCGGCGCGCTGGTCTGGATCTTCCAGGACGGGCACCTGGGCGGGCTGGGCACCGCGGCCACCGGATACACCATCGCCACCATCCCGGTGCTGCTGTTCTGCGTGGCCTTCGGACTGTCCATGGACTACGAGGTGTTCCTGCTTGCCCGGTTCACCGAGGAATGGCAGCACTCGGACAAGACGCGACAGGCCAACGACGACGCCGTCGCACTGGGCATCGCCCGCTCCGGGCGCATCGTCACCGCCGCGGCCCTGCTCATGGCCGTGATCTTCCTGGGCATCTCGGCCAGCGGGGTCACCATGAACCGCATGCTCGGTCTCGGCCTGGCCCTGGCGGTGCTCATGGACGCCACCCTGGTCCGCATGATTCTGGTCCCGGCCTTCATGCGGCTCATGGGCACCGCCAACTGGTGGGCGCCCGCGCGCTCGCGCGGTTTCCTGGAGAAGGCGGCGCTGCGCGAGTGAGACCGGAGCGGGCGCTATCGTCCTGACGGTGACCCGTTCGACCGCACCCGTTCCCGCCCCGCGGCGGCGATCGGCCCGCCGCGCGGCGCTGCCGCTGCTCGCGCTGATCGCCGCCGTCGTCACCATCGTTGTGCCGCTGTCGTTTCCGGACGGCGGCGGCGCGAACGGGTGGGATCGCGCGGTGGGGGAACACATTCACGCGTCGCTGGACGGGCACCGCGGCGTCTACGACCTGCTCGTCGCGCCGAGCAACTGGTACGTGGTCACGGCGCTGCTGTTCGCCGGCGTCGGCTGGTTCGCCTGCCGCCGGCGGTGGCTCGCCGCCGGATTCGTGCTGCTCGCACCGGAACTCGCCCTCATCGTGAACACGCTGCTGCTCAAACCGCTCTGGGATCGGTCGCTGCACGACTACCTCGCCTACCCGAGCGGGCACACCGTGCACCTGGTCGCGGTGGCGACCGCGGTGGCGCTGGTCAGCGAATCGGATCGAGTGCGCGTCGCGATCGCGGTGCTACTGGCGGTGACACTGCCGCTGGTCCTGATCGGGATGACCGGACTCGGCTACCACCATCCCACCGACGTGCTCGGCGGGACGGCCGCGGCCATCGCCATGGTGACCGCGGCGTACCTGCCGCTGCGTGCGCGCGTGCTCAGAGCGGCCCGTACTGGACCGCCGCCGCGAGAATGAAGTACACGAACCACAGCACCGCGATGATCATGCCGAGCAGCAGCAGGAATCGCATCACGCCCCGGCCCGCCGACAGCTCACCGGCCTCGCGCGGATACAGCTTCGAGGGACTGAACCACGGTGAGGGCACGGTGAACCGGTGCCCCTCGTCCACCTCGCGCTCGAGCCGCGCCTGCTCCTCGGCGTAGGCCTCGGCCTGCGCCTGCTGCGGGCCACCGTGCCACAGCGTGATGTCCACCGGGCCCAGGAAGCCCTCGTTGATCAGATCCTGCGGCGCGGGCAGATACGGCAGGATGCCCAGACCGCGGAACGCCCACGCCACATCGTTCGCCGACCACTGCGGCCGACCGCGCGAGGACAGCGCGGTGAAGTACTCGTGCAGCGTGGCCGGATCATCGCCCACCAGCACCTGGAAACTGGGATCGCTCCACAGCTGCTGCACCCGCACACCGGACCCCGGCGGCGGCACCACCAGCACCGCGCCGTTCACCACGCGCTGCCCGAGCCCGCGCTCGGCGAACCAGTTCTGCAGGGCGAAGGTGTGATCGCGGGACTTGTCCAGCGGGGTGCGCTTGTCGCCGCCCTCGAAGGTGATCAGCTTCTCCGCGACCCGCCACGGGCCGTTGAGCGGGACCTCGAGCTCACCGTCGAGCTTCTCGACCAGCGCCTCGGCCTCGATGACCACGCAGCTGGTCGGGGTCCAGATCACCGCGTCGAACGGATAGAGCCGATCGCCGTGGAAGAGACTGCAATTGACCGTCGCCACACCGTGCGGGTCGTTGCCGCCCTTCCAGGTGCGCAGCCAGTCGATCAGCGTCTTCTCGGCGTGCGTCTGCGGGGGATTCTGTACTCGAACGAGCATCGGCTCTGCCTTCCTCGTCGAATCGTTAGCGGTAATGGTACGGAGACTCCGCACCGGCAGGACAGATTTGGCGCCCGTCGCTGTGTCGGTGGGCGGTGCGGGGGATCAGCCGGCGTCCACGGGCACCCGGCCGTCCTTGACCGCGGTCACCAGCTCGGCGTGATCGGCCTCGGTCCGGTCGGCGTACCGCACCGCGAACGCGGCCACCGCGTCGTCGAACGGTTCACCGTCGCTCAGATAGCCGGCCACCAGCCGCGGATCCACCGAGCGCGCGTGCGCGCGGGCCAGCAGCGCGCCCGCCAGCCGCCCGTAATCGTCGAGGTGGTCGGCGTCCAGGGCCGCGAGATCGATGCTGCCCTTGAGGTTTCGGAACTGGCGCACGACGAACGGCAGCTGCACGCCGCCGATCCGCAGCGAGGTCCAGCCCAGCAGGATGTCGGTCTCGGCCTGAACGTGCCTGGCGCCCTGCACGATTCGCTCGCCCTCGTGCCGCGGCGGCACCGGCGGCAGGAACGGGGTCAGCGCGGAGGGCCCGGCCTGCTTGACCTGCAGCACCAGCACCTCGTCGCCGTTGCCGTGCAGCAGCACCAGGTAGCTGTGCAAGCCCACGCTGCCGGTGCCGACGATGCGGAAGGCCACGTCGGTCACCGAGAACCGGCCGATCAGATTGCGCCGCGACTCGCGCAGCGTGCTCACGTAGTCGGTGAGCCCGTCGATCACCGCCTCGACCACCGGTTCGCCCACGGCGGTCAGCAGCGGCGGATCGGGCACGAATCTGCGCTTGCGGTGCCCGGTGTGATGGTCCTCGAGGTGCTCGGTCCACTTGCGCACCACTTTGGCGCTGTTGTTCTTGCGGGCCTTCTTCGCCGCCTTGCGGAAGTCGTCCAGCAGCGCGTCCGCACTGGACTTCGCGATCACCGACTCGTCCGGCAGCGCGGTCCACGAGGTCAGGAAGGGCTGTCCCGCGAGTTCGGTGATCGCCTGGCGGTAGGAGTTGGCGGCGTCGGCGGCCGCGGCGCGGCACTCGGCCTCGCTCGCCCCGCCCTCGCGGCCCGCCAGCACCAGGCTCGCGGCCAGCCGCTCCAGATCCCACTCCCACGGGCCGAGCACGGTCTCGTCGAAATCGTTGATGTCCATGACGATCTCGCCCCGCGGGGTGCCGTACAGCCCGAAGTTGGCGGCGTGCGCGTCACCGCACAGCTGCGCGGACAGTCCGCTGGTCGGGCCCGCCGCCAGATCCGCGGCCATCAGTCCCGCCGAACCGCGGAAGAAGGAGTACGGGGACGCGGCCATGCGCGCCACGCGCAGCGGAACCAGATGGTCGAGCCTGCCGCGATTGCTGATCTCGAGGAATTCGAGCACGCCGGGCCGATCCGGCGCGGCCGCGGCCCGGTCCCGGGACGTGACCGGCGTGCGATCGCGCAGCGCCCGGCCGCGTTCCCATACCTCCTCGGCCGAGACGGGGGTACGGAAGTCGATCACATTGGAGCACACGACAATCCAACTTACCGGTGTGTACGGGCCCGCGCCTAGCCGAGCGGACGCCCGCGGACGCCCGTTCGGTGAGACCCCGGACACACCCCGGCCGGCCCGGGTATCGGACCGGCCGCCGGCGCTCAGGCCACCGGGAAGATCGGCAGCCGCAGCGCGCCGGGCGCGAACTCGGGCACGGTCGGCTGCTTGGGCTGGACCGGCGCGATGCGGCGGTAGGCCGCGCCCAGTTCGGGACGCGGATCGGCTTCATCGCGATTGGGCCAGAACGCCATCGCGCGCTCGGCCTGGGCGGTGATCGTCAGCGACGGGTTCACGCCCAGATTCGCGGTCACCGCGGACCCGTCGGCCACGTGCAGGCCCGGGTACCCGAAGACCCGCTGATACGGATCGACCACACCCGACTCCGGGCCCTCGCCGATGACGCAGCCGCCGATGTAGTGCGCGGTCGCCGGGATGTTGAACACGTCCATGATCAGGCTCTGCACGTCGCCGCCGACCTTGGACCCGAAGCGCCGCCCGACATCGTGGGCCACCGGCAGCCAGGTCGGATTCGGCTGACCCGTGCCCTGCCTGGTCTTGAGCTGCCCCCATTTGCGGTACGAGGTGAGCGAGTTGTCCAGGGACTGCATGACCAGCAGGATCACCGACTTGTCCGAGGCGTTGCGGGCGTTGAGACTGCGCGCGAACACCACCGGGTGCAGCAGGATCGCCAGCAGGAAGCGCAGGAAGCGGAACGCGCCGCCGTCGACGATCGGCACCGACAGCGGGAACAACCCGTTCTGGCCCTTGCCGTAGTGGCAGACCTCGATGTGGGTGTTGGGCTCGGGGTGGATCGAGGACGTGATGGCGATGCCCTGGGCGAAATCGTCGCGCTCGCGGCTCACCACATTCAAGATCGCCTCGGAGTTGGAGCGGGTCAGTTCGCCCAGTCGCGGGGACAGATTCGGGAGCACTTTCTCGTCCCGCATCTTGTGCAGCAACTTCTGAGTTCCCAGCGCGGCAGCCGCGAACACGACCTGTTCGGCGGTGAAGGTCTTGCGGTCCTTGCGAACCCAGCGATCCGAGCGCGCGGTCTCGAGCGCGTACCCGCCGCCGGTCATCGGCCGCACCTTGGTGACGGTCCGCAGCGCGAACACCGCCGCGCCCGCCTGCTCGGCCAGGTACAGGTAGTTCTTGGGCGTGGTGTTCTTGGCGTTGTGCGGGCAGCCGGTGAAACAGCGCGCGCAGTGCACGCAGCCGTTGCGCCGGGGGCCGACCCCGCCGAAGTACGGGTCGTCGACCTCGGTGCCCGGATCGCTCTCGTTGAAGAACACGCCCACGTTGGTGGCGTGGAAGGTGTCCGAGACCCCCAGGTCCTCGGCGACCGCGCGGATCACCTCGTCGGCGGGGGTCATCCGCGGGTTCGGGGTGACCCCGAGCATGCGCTGGGCCTGGTCGTAATAGGGCGCGAGCTCGGCTTTCCAGTCGGTGATGTGCGCCCACTGGCGGTCGGTGTAGAAGTCCGGCAGCGGCTCGTAGAGGGTATTGCCGTAGATGAGCGAGCCGCCACCGACACCGGAGGCGGAGAAGACCGCGCACTTGCCGAGCACGCTGATCCGCTGGGTGCCCGTCATACCCAGGCGCGGGGCCCAAATGGCTTTGCGCACATTCCAATTGGTCTTCGGGATATCCTCGGCGTTCCAGCGACGGCCGGATTCGAGTACGGCGACCCGGTAACCCTTCTCGGTCAGGCGCAGCGCGCTCACGCTGCCGCCGAAACCGGAGCCGATCACAACGACGTCGTAGTCGAAGTCGGGCATGGTTTGTCCTCTCGCATGCCGGGATGTAAATGAGGCAGTTCCCAACTCATTCTGTCACCCGTGTTCTATGGCGGAGACCATATCCGTTCGCGGAACGACCGGCATATTCGCGCGCGCGGCGCGGGTGCGGCGGCGTGCCCGGATGGTCAGCGGGCCCCGATCGGTGTAAGAACCTGGTGGTGACAACCGAGCGCAACCACGCCGAACCGGTGTACAGCGACCGCATCCTCACCGTCCCCAATGTGCTCAGCACCATCCGGCTGATCGGCGTTCCGGTGCTGCTGTGGCTGCTGCTGGTGCGCGAGGCCGACGGCTGGGCCTTCGCCCTGCTCATCGCGAGCGGCGTCACCGACTTCCTCGACGGCAAGCTCGCGCGCCTGCTCGATCAATCCTCCAAACTGGGTGCCATTCTCGACCCGCTGGTGGACCGGTTGTACATGGTGGCGACCCTGGGCGCCTTCCTGATTCGCGGCATCCTGCCCTGGTGGCTGGTGCTGATTCTGGTGCTGCGCGAAGCGATCCTGGCCGCCACGCTCGTCATCTACCGGCGCCGCGATCTGCCGCCGCCGGACGTCATCTACCTGGGCAAAGCCGCCACGTTCGGCCTCATGTCCGCGCTGCCCTGGCTGCTCGCCGGCCAGATGGACTGGGCCGCCGCGGGATTCGGCCGCGCCTTCGGCGGCGCGTTCCTGGTCTGGGGCACCGCGGTGTACGTCTGGACCGGCATTCTCTACGTGGGCAAGGCCATCGCCGTGGCCCGAGCCATACCGGCCGCACCGAGTGGTCATCGCTAGCCATTAGGGTGTGTGCACACGGATCGAGGAAGATCCCGAAAGGACGCCCGTTGAAAGGACACCGCCTGTGAGCGACCTACCCGATGACCTGCGCTACACCGAAGAACACGAATGGGTGCGCATCACCGGTCCCGCCCGCGTGCGGGTGGGCATCACCGACTACGCGCAGTCACAGCTCGGCGATGTCGTCTTCGTGCAACTGCCCGAAGCGAATGCCGATGTGGCCAACGGGGACAGCATCGCGGAAGTGGAGTCGACCAAGAGCGTCTCCGACATCTACGCTCCGCTGGCCGGGAAAGTCGTTGCGGTGAACGAGGTTCTGACCGCCGCGCCGGAAACCCTGAACACCGATCCTTACGGCGACGGGTGGATCTTCGAACTCGAACTCGACTCCGAGGAAGTGCTCGAAGCCGCCTACGGTGACCTGCTCGATGCCGCAGGTTATCAAGGAGTTATCGGAGGCTGAACCAGCCTTCACAGTTCTACCTGCACGGGCACGCCCCAGCAGGGTACGGTCAATGCCAACAGATGTGCGGTAGCCGATGCCCCGGGATTTCCGGACTCGCCCAACGCGAGAGCGCCCGGCGATCGACACTCTGAGGGCATCAACTGCTTGCATGGATTAATTCGGTTCGAGGAGGAGAGCAAGGGTGAGCGAGAACAAAGACCCGGGTTACCAGGAGACAGCAGCTGAGACCACATCGGTGTTCCGTGCTGATTTCCTGAACGAGGTCGAACCGTCGCGCACCGAGCAGCAGCCCGGCAGCGAGGCGCCGGTCGGGGTCGAGGGTCTGCCCGCGGGCGCGGCCCTGCTGGTGGTCAAGCGCGGGCCGAACGCGGGTTCGCGGTTCCTGCTCGATCAGCCCACCACCTCCGCGGGACGCCACCCCGACAGCGACATCTTCCTGGACGATGTCACCGTCAGCCGTCGCCACGCGGAGTTCCGCCAGGACGACGACACCTTCCAGGTCGTCGATGTGGGCAGTTTGAACGGCACCTACGTGAACCGGGAGCCGGTGGATTCGTCGGAGCTGCAGAACGGCGACGAGGTGCAGATCGGCAAGTTCCGGCTCGTCTTCCTCACCGGTCCGCGCCCCGCGTCGAGCGATTCGGCGGCGGGCGCGCTATAGGACCGAGCGGAATGACAGGCGCAGCGCAGTGGACGCGCGGAGGTATGTCGATCGGCTCCGTGCTGGATTTGCTGCGTCCGGATTTCCCGGACATCACCATCTCGAAGATCAGGTTCCTCGAATCGGAGGGCCTGATCAGCCCGGAGCGCACCGCTTCGGGCTACCGCAGGTTCCACGTCGCGGACGTGGAACGCCTGCGGTTCGTGCTCACCGCGCAGCGGGATCAGTACCTCCCGCTCAAGGTGATCAAGGAACAGCTGGAAGCGATCGACAGCGGGGCCGCGACGCTCGGGGTACGGGAAGCCCGTGCCCGAGCGCTCGGGGAGGCCTCGCTCGCGGACGGCACCGCGGCGGCAACGCCCGGTCCGGCTCGATTGAGACGGCTGGGCGTCGTGCCCGGTGAGGTTTCGCCGGAGGAACTCCGGTTCGATCACGAAATCCGGGTTCCCCGTGCGGATCTGCTGCAGCAGGCGGGCATCGACGAGAAGTTCCTGACCGAACTCATCCGCGCCAACCTCATCACCCCCGGCGCCGCCGGCTACTTCGACACCGACGCCGTCACGCTGGCGCGCACCGCCAAGGCGTTGAGCGAATTCGGTTTGGAGGCACGGCATTTGCGGGCTTTCAAGCTCGCCGCCGATCGCGAGGCGGCCATGGTCGCCCAGATCGCCGCACCCATCGCCAAGAGCCGCGACGCCGACGCCCGCGCCCGCGCGGAAGAGACCGTGCGCGAGTTGGCGGCATTGTCGCTGACGCTGCACACCTGCCTCGTGAAAGCCTCTGTGCGCGCTTCCCTCGGGGGCTGAAATCTTCGCCTAGACTCGGTGATACGGCTGGCCTTGCAGTTCCTAGCGGGCAGCTTGCGAGTATGGGAGGCAGTGCGATGAGTGAGCGCAGTAGGCGAATCAGTCAACACAGTGCGGCTTCGCGCATGGTCGCTGGCAGCGCTGGGCGGGCACGGCGATGAGCGAGATGCGTGTGATCGGCATTCGTGTCGAACAGCCACAGAACCAGCCCGTGTTGTTGCTTCGCGAAGTGTCCGGCGATCGGTACCTACCGATCTGGATCGGGCAGGCGGAGGCGACCGCCATCGTGCTCGAACAGGAAGGCGTGACGCCGATTCGGCCGTTGACCCACGATCTGATCAAGATCCTGATCAAGGATCTCGGGCACACCTTGAAAGAGGTGCGGATCGTGGATCTGCAGGAGGGCACCTTCTACGCCGACCTGATCTTCGAGAACGATCTGCGCGTCTCGGCGCGGCCCTCGGATTCGGTTGCCATCGCGCTGCGCGTGGGGTGCCCGATCTACGCGGAGGAACCGGTGCTCGAGGAAGCCGGACTGGTCATGCCGGACGAGCGCGAGGACGAAGTCGAGAAGTTCAAGGAGTTTCTCGAATCGGTGTCACCGGATGATTTCAAGGCGACCGATAGTTAGACGGAACGGGGCGACGGGCATTTCGGGCGTTTGTCCGACTGCCCGTCGCAGTCGTATCCGGGGGGCGGCCGAATTGTTATCTCGACCTGTACTTAAGGTCTAGAAACACGCCGCTCATCACGCTTGGTTCAACGCCGATACTCCCTAGACAATCAGGAGAGTAGCCTCGACAGTCAGGCCACGCTCCACGCGTCGATGCAGTGTTGATATTTGGGACACGTTCACCTTCGGGACACGAGCCCTGATAGGCCAGCAGTAAGGGAGTAGTCAGTGGGAGACCAACCGCAACCGCAGGATGTGGTGCAGCCAGGGCTGTTCCCCGATGACACGGTTCCGGACGAACTCGTCGGATACCGCGTGCCCAGCGCCTGCCAGGTGGCCGGCATCACGTATCGGCAGCTCGACTACTGGGCCCGCACCGGACTCGTGGTGCCATCGATCCGCAGCGCCACCGGATCGGGCAGCCAGCGCCTGTACTCCTTCAAGGACATCCTGGTCCTGAAGATCGTCAAGCGACTGCTCGACGCCGGCATCTCGCTGCAGAACATCCGCATCGCCGTGGACCACCTCCGCAGCCGCGGCGTCGAGGACCTGGCCGGGATCACCCTGTTCTCCGACGGCACCACCGTGTACGAGTGCTCCTCGCCCGAGGAGGTCGTCGATTTACTGCAGGGCGGACAGGGTGTGTTCGGCATCGCGGTCAGCGGCGCCATGCGCGAGCTCACCGGCGCGATCGCCAACTTCCCGGCCGAACGGGCCGAACCCAACACCACGGTTTCCGACCGGCCCGAGGACGAGCTGTCCTTCCGGCGCAAGGCCCGGATGAACCGCAAGACCGGTTAGCCGGTCCGCGCTCCACACCCGGCGAACGCGCCACCGCGAAGGTGGCGCGTTCGCCGTTTCCGGGGTCATGCCGAACACGCCGGAACTGTGAAACTGGACCAGGCAACATTCTCGTAACCTGGCGACCCTTAGACTTGCAGTGCGTCGCAGCCGTGCGGGAGAGCCCCGGATGTGGATGTCCTTCCTCGGGGCAGCCGGATTCGGGCGCCGAAGGAGCAGCACCTCCCCGTCAATCTCTCAGGCACAAGGGACCGTGCGGAGTTTCGGCGCCTCTGGAAAGTGATGGTCCGCGAGCCATCCGCCCATGGTGAAAGGGGTTCGGCCACAAGGCCGGAACCCGAATCTCTCAGGCGCCAAGGACAGAGGGGGAGGGCAGTAGCCCGTCGGCACGGCGCCGACCCCGCCCACCCTTGGAGCCCTCGTGACCTGGACTCGATCCTTTGCCGACCGCCACATCGGACCCGACAGCGGCGAACTCGAGCGCATCCTGTCCGTCGTCGGCGTCGCCTCGCTGGACGAACTCGCCGCGCGCGCGGTGCCCGCCAGCATCCTGGACGCCGAGACCGGCAACGGGCTCGCGGTGCTGCCGCCCGCGGTGAACGAGCACGAGGTCCTGGCCGAGCTGGCCGCGCTGGCGAACTCGAACACGGTGGCCACCACCATGATCGGGCTCGGCTACTACGACACCCTCACCCCGCCGGTGCTGGTGCGCAACCTCATCGAGAACCCGGCCTGGTACACCGCCTACACCCCGTACCAGCCCGAGATCAGCCAGGGCAGGCTCGAGGCGCTGCTCAACTTCCACCGAGCCGGGCAACATCTACACCCGCATCATGAACCCCACCCAGGACGCGGTGGAGCAGCGCGTGGCCGCCCTCGAGGGCGGCGTGGCGGCGCTG
>NZ_JBSFNO010000033.1:0-90202 GCF_053981095.1 Nocardia sp. NPDC003693 | reverse complement strand
AAGCTGATTCCGGTGTCCCCGGTCGCGCAGAACGTCACTTACCACGACCCGTGCTATCTGGGCCGGCACAACAAGATCTACGACGCCCCGCGTGAACTCATGGAGGCCTCGGGCTCCAAGCTGCTGGAAATGCCGCGCCACGGGGAACGGTCGATGTGCTGTGGCGCCGGTGGTGCGCGGATGTGGATGGAAGAGCAGCTCGGCAAGCGCATCAACGTCGACCGTGTCGACGAGGCCCTGGACGCGTTGAACGGTGGTAACGAGCCGTCGATGATCGCGACCGGTTGCCCGTTCTGCCGGGTCATGCTCACCGACGGTGTCACCGCCCGCAAGGATGGTGGCGAGGTCGGTCAGGGTGTCGAGGTCGTCGATGTCGCGCAGCTGATGCTGCAGTCCATCGACCGGATCGACGCCGCGGCGATGACCGAGAACCTGAAGGTCATCCAGGTCCCCAAGGCCGAAGAACCCGAACCGGTTTCGGATCCCGAGCCGGTCGTGGAAGTTGAGTCCGAGCCCGCCGCGCACCCCACGCCCGATGCGCCGAAGCCTCCCGCCCCGGCCCCGGCGAAGGGTCTGGGTATGAAGGGCGGTCTGAAGGCTCCGGGAGGTAAGGGCCTGGCCATGAAGGGTCCGGCGAAGGCTCCCGGCAAGGGCCTGGCGATGAAGGGCGCCGCAAAGGCCCCGGGTGCCGAGGCGGAAACCGCTGCGGCACCGGCGATTCCGGCCACGGTCGAGCCACCGGTCGCACCCAAGGGTCTCGCGATGAAAGGCGCGGTGAAGAAGCCCGGTTCGAAGCCGGCGACCGCACCGTCGGACGCCTAGCCCCGAGGGTGAACGATCGGCCGGGCGGTGGGGATGCCGCCCGGCCGATCAGGAACCCGACGTCGCGACCGTGCCGCGCAGGGTGCCGATCGCGTCGGCGACGTCCAGCGCCGGGTCGAGCGCCTTCGCACCGTCGAGCGCGAAAACCGCCATGGACATGAGACTTTCGACCATCGTCTCGACGGGGAACGGCTCGCCGTTCTCCAGCCAGTAGGCCGTCGCCGAGTCGATGGCGGCGATGGCGGCCCGGCCCGTCATCAACAGCGCCGGATTCGCGCGATCCAGGCCGAGCACGCTCGCGACGCCGTAGAGCGCGTCCATGCGCGCCCGCTCGAACACCTCCCAGGCTTCGGGATCCGCGCCCCGGCCGCCGAGCACGAGCCGCAGCGCCAGCCCGCGATTGGCCGAGAGATAGCGCAGGTGCGCGGCGAACGCCTGCCGCAACTGCGCGTCCGGCGTGAGGGTCGGATCGACGATGAACGCGGCGTTGAGCTGCGTCGCGGCCTCGTGCATGGCGGCCAGGTAGATGCCGCGCTTGTTCCCGAAGTGATGGAACAGTAGCCCGTGCGCCACCCCGGCTGCCTTGGCGATGTCGGCGACCGCGACCTCGTCGTAGTGGGTCGCGGAGAACATGCCGATGGCGACGTCGGTCAGCCGGCGTCTGGTCTCGGCCGCCTGTGCGGCGCGCACGGTCGCTCTCTTCTCGCTCGGCAAATTCGCACCCTTCGAAGTGTGTGTCGCTGTCCGATCATGCTGCCCGCCTGCGCCGATCTCAACTGATTCTAAGTCATTGACATGAAGTCAGCCAATCACTACCTTCGTCGCTATCGCGAGGGTCACCCGGCCGGACGGTCCGAACGACTCCCGTCGCGAGCCGAATCCGTACGAAGGAATTGCGATGACAACCACCGCTACGCCGACCGATGCCGCCGCGGTCCTGGCGAGAGTCCGCGAACTGGCCCCGCTCATCGAGCGCAATGCCGCCGAATCCGAGGCGGCCCGCCGGGTCTCGCCCGAAACCATCGAGGCGCTCAGGGACGCCGGCGTCTTCCGCATCGCCGTCCCCGCGGCCTTCGGCGGACTGCAGACCAGCCTGCGCGACATGCTGGACATCTCGGCCGCCGTCGCCGAAGCCGACGGCGGCGCGGCCTGGGTGACATCGCTGTCCAACGTCAACGCCTGGGCGACGAGCCTGCACACCCCGGCAGCCAAACAGGAGGTGTGGGCTTCGGGACCCGATGCGATCCTGGCCGGTGTCCTCGCGCCCGGTGGCACCGCCCGCCGGGTGCCGGGCGGCTATCGGGTGAGCGGGTCGTGGGCCTACTCCTCGGCCAGCCTGCACGCCGACTGGACGGCGGGCGGTGTGTTCCTGCTCGACGAGAACGACGGTGTGCTCGATCAGGGCATGGTCACCATCCCGCGCGCGGACTTCCGCGTCGAGGACACCTGGTACGTGGCCGGCATGCGTGCCTCGGGCAGCAATACCATTGTCGCGGAGGACATTTTCCTCCCCGAACACCGCTACATGTCGATGCTCCCCGCGATCGACGGCGACTATCTCTCCGATCACCCGGACGACTCGTTCTATCGCAGCGCGCTGGGCCCGATGCTGGTCATGGTGCTCGTCGGCCCGCAGCTCGGCCTGGCCCGCGCCGCCCTGAACCTGGTGCTGACCAAGGGCGCGACCAAGGCCCCGGCCTATACGACCTTCGCGCGCAATCGCGATTCGGTGGCCTTCCAGCTGCTCGTCGCCGAGGCGGCGCTCGCGATCGACACCGCGCACCTGCACGCCTACCGCGCCGCCGACGATGTGGCGCACTACGCCGATCTGGGCGTCTACCCCGATGTCGCGGCCCGCGCCCGGATTCGCGGTGACGCCGCCGTCGCGCTGCGCGCCGTCAACGCGGCGCTCAACACCCTGCTCGACGCCAACGGCGCCGGCAGTTTCGCCGAAGTCAATCGCCTGCAGCGCATCTGGCGTGATTCGAACGTCGCCGCCCGCCACGCCGTAGTTCTCCCGCAGGTGTCCCTGGAGACCTACGGCAAGGCGCTGCTGGGTATCGACGAGCACATCACCCCCATCATCTGACCCCGAGAAACGCTCGGAAACAAGGAGTTTCATGACGCACCCACCCGACGCCGGGGCCGGCGCCCACCGCGGGCTGCACGCCGAACAGGGCGCACTGCCCGGCGAACACCCGGGACGGCACCGCGACCCGGTCATCAAGGCGGCCGATCTAGCGTGGCTGGAGTTCGAGAAACCCGATCTCGCCCGGACCGCCGCGTTCGCCGCCGACTTCGGCTTCACCCCCACCCTGCATACGGCCACCGAGTTGCATCTGCGCGGCGCCCTGGCGGGCCCGCCGTGCGTGATCGTCCGGCGCGGACGCCGATCGGCGTTCCGCGGCATAGCTTTTCGCGCGGCCGACACCGCGGACCTGCGCCGGCTGGCCGCGCATACCGGAACGACCGTCACCGAACTCCCCGAGGTCCTCGGCGGCCGATCGGTGAGCCTGACCGACCCCGGCGGCCTGCGTGTCCGGCTGGTCGGTGACACCGTCGAGTACCCGGCACAGCCGCGTCAGGGCCGCCACGACTACAACACGGCGGGCGCGCTCACCCGCGTGAACGCCACGCAGCGACCGCCAGTCGAGCCCGCGCGCGTGGAACGACTCGGTCATGTCGTCGTCCAGACCACCCGCTACCGCCGCACGCTCGACTGGTATCTCGAGCACCTCGGCCTGATCGTCAGCGACTTCCTGTTCTATCCCGGTCAGCGCGCCCGCGGCCCCGTCATGAGCTTCATCCGCTGTGATCGCGGTCCGGAGCCCGCCGACCATCACACCCTGGCGCTGACGCTGGGCCCGTCGAATCGCTACGTGCACTCGGCATTTCAGGTCGCCGATCTGGACGCCCTGGCCGCGGGCGGGGAGTACCTGCGCCGGCGCGGACACGACCGGTCGTGGGGGATCGGGCGGCACATTCAGGGCAGTCAGATCTTCGACTACTGGCGTGATCCCGACGGCTTGCTGGTCGAGCACTTCACCGACGGCGATCTGTTCGACCACACCCTCGACCCGGGCTGGGCGCCCATGACCGCCTCCGGACTCAACCAGTGGGGCGATCCCGCCACCCCGGACTTCCTCGGGCTGCGCCTGAGCCGCGCCGCCGTGCGCGAACTGTTCTCGATCGTGCCCGCACTGCGCGACACCGACAACGAATTCGATCTCCACCGCCTGCGCGGTCTGCTGAAAGTGGCTTCCACATGACGACTTCCGTACTCCGCACCGCCGACGGCTGGTGGGTCTGCGCTCCCGACGGGGAGACGGCGTATCCCGTCGACACCGCCGCGACCACCACGGCCGAACTGCTCGCCGACCGCACAGCCGTCGACGCCGCCCACCGGGCCGACCCCGCAACGGGTGTGCGCACGGCCGATCTCGCGCTGCTTTCGCCCGTGACCGCGCCCTGCCGGGTGGTCGCGCAGATGACCAATTACGTGTCACACGTGCGTGATTCCGGAATGGATCCGGCCCGGGTGCCGCTGACGTTCTTCCGCAAGTCCTCGCACTCCATCACCGGTCCCCGTGCCGAGGTCGTGCGCCCCGCACACGTCACGCTCCTGGACTACGAGATCGAGATCGGCCTGGTCATGGGCGCTGCCCTGCCGGTCGGCACCGAGCTGCGCGACGGCGATCTCGGTACCTACGTGGCCGGTCTCGTCCTCGCCAACGACATCTCCGCCCGCGACATACAGCTTCCGAAAACCCAGTTCTACGAAGGAAAGTCCTATCCCACCTTCACCCCGCTCGGCCCGCGGCTGGTGCTGCTCGACGCCGGCGAGCTAGCGCGCTTCGAGGACCTGCGCCTGACCCTGCGCGTCAACGGCGTCGTCCGGCAGGACGCCACGGTGCGCGGTGACATCATCTACCCGCCGCTGCGAGCCCTGCGGGAGCTCAACAGATTTCAGCCCCTGGACCCCGGCGACGTGCTGCTGACCGGGACACCCGCGGGAACCGCGCTGGTGGCCCCGCCCAAGCCGATCGAACTGCTCGGCGCGCTGTTGCCCGCGCACCTCAAGTGGAAGAGCTTCTTCCGGCGCCAGGCCGCCAACCCGAAGTTCCTGCGCGAGGGCGACGTGATGGAGCTGACGGCCGCCACCCCGGACGGGGCCGTCGACCTCGGTACCCAGCGCACGGTGGTGCGGTTCGCGCGATGACGAACCGTCAGGGCGTGTCGCGAAACCGCTCGTAGAGTTCGGGCAGGAACCCTGCCAGGTGGTTCATCTCCTGGCCGCAGTGCAACAGCAGGTCGCTGGCCATGGTCAGATCCGGGAACAGGTCCGCCGGGTCCGCGGCCGCCCCGCGCTGAATCGCACGCACGGTGTGTTCCGGTGCGGGAGCATGGATTCCGTACTCCTTCAGGTAGAAGCGGCTGCGCATCTCGCTGCCGCCGGGAACCGGGCGGACCTGGTGGGCGAGCCAGCCCAGATCGACGGGGAGCACGCTGCTGCCCACCCGGGCGCAGATCACGGTGTGGTCCTCGGGCACGGTGAAGCCGCGGGCCGCGGGATCATGGAAGGCGATGGCGAGCTGCTGCAGCTCGGAACCGATGTACTCGTCGACGTAGGAGATGTTGCCGACGTACCGCGCCCGGTCCGGCAGCGTCCGGCCGCGAGTGTCGGTGGCGATCTCGGAGTACATGTGCGCGTCGGGATGCCAGAGCTTGTAGCGGGCCGAATCGGTGGAATGCCAGCCGAACCACCAATCCCACATGGCGGCGGTGACCCTCGGCATCTCGGTGCGGACCGCCACCCACACCGCACCCGCGCCGGTGTGGCCGTAGCCCGTCTCGACGGCGGAGTAGCCGCCGGGAGCGAGATCGGCGGGCAGCGCCGCGAGGTCCGGAATCAGCTCGGCCGCAACGGGTCCGGACTCGTATGCCGCCGTAACCGCGGACTGCGCCGGTGCGGTGCGCTCGGACATGAAGTGCGCGAACGGCTTTGCCCGGTCCTCGGCGTCGTAGCCGGGGTAGCGGCGATCCGCCGCCGCCGGATCCGCGTGGGCCGCGCCCGCCGCGACGGTCGCCGCCGCCCCGGCCACCCCCAGCGCCAGTGCCCGGCGGCGGCTCACTCTCGTCGGTCTCACCATCCGTAGAGAGTAGGTCTCCGTGCCGGTGGTCGCGACACCTGTGTGGAAGGACTGTCACCGGCCATTCCGGTTGGGGGCGAGGGCCACCGGGCGGGCCGAGCCGGTGTGCCGTGGGCGGACAACGGAGGTCGCCGCAGCCTGCCGTGGGGGCCCGCTCAGCCCGGCAGTTTCGTCGCGTCCCGCACCGCGCCCTTGTCCGCGGAGGTGGTCAGCAGCGCGTAGGTGCGCAGCGCCAGGGACACCGCCCGGTCGCGATCGCGGGGCCGGTAGCCCGTGGCCGACTCCAGCGCGGTTCGGCGGGAATCCAGTTCACGGTCCTCGACGTGAACGGTCAGCGAGCGGGTCGGGATGTCGATAGTGATCGAGTCGCCGTCGCGGACCAGGGCGAGGGGGCCACCGGAGGCGGCCTCGGGGGAGATGTGGCCGACCGACAGGCCCGAGGAGCCGCCGGAGAACCGGCCGTCGGTGACCAGGGCGCAGGTGCCGGACAGGCCCCGGGCCTTGAGATACGTGGTGGGGTACAGCATTTCCTGCATGCCGGGACCACCGCGCGGTCCCTCGTAGCGGATGACCAGGACATCGCCGGGGTGCACGCGGCCGGTGAGGATGGCCTCGACCGCCGCTTCCTGGGATTCCACGACCAGGGCCGGCCCGGTGAAGGTGTGCATGTGGTCGGCGACGCCGGCGGATTTCACGATCGCGCCGTCGGGGGCGAGGTTGCCGCGCAGCACCGCCAGGCCGCCGTCGCGGGAGTAGGCGTGCGCGCGGTCGCGGATGCAGCCCGCGGCCGCGTCGGTGTCGAGGTCGTGCCAGCGCTCGGACTGGGAGAACGCGGTGGCCGAACGCTTTCCGCCGGGCGCGGCGTGGAACAGCTCGGTGGCCGCGGCGGTCGGGGAGCCGCCCCGCACGTCCCAGTCGCGCAGCCACTCCGGCAGCGAATCCGCGTGCACCGCATGGACATCGCGGTGCAGCAGCCCGCCGCGATCCAGTTCGCCCAGTAGCGCCGGGATCCCGCCGGCGCGATGCACGTCCTCCATCAGGTAGTGCCCGTTGGGCGCGACCTTGCACAGGCACGGCACCTGCGGCGACATCTTCTCGATATCGGTGAGCGTGTAGTCCAGACCCGCCTCCTGCGCGGCGGCCAGCAGGTGCAGCACCGTGTTGGTCGAACCGCCCATGGCCAGATCCAGCGTCATCGCGTTGTCGAATGCCCTGTGCGAGGCGATGTTACGCGGCAGCACCCGCTCGTCGTCCTGCTCGTAGTAGCGCCTGGTCAGCTCCACCACGGTGTGCCCGGCCGCCTCGTAGAGCGCCCGGCGGGCGGTGTGGGTGGCCAGCACGGTCCCGTTGCCCGGCAGCGCCAGGCCGAGCGCCTCGGTGAGGCAGTTCATCGAGTTCGCGGTGAACATGCCCGCGCAGGAACCGCAGGTGGGACAGGCGTTCTCCTCGATCAGCGCCATGTCGGCGTCGGAGACCTCGGGGGACACGGCCGCGGCCATGGTGTCCACCAGATCCAGCCGCCCGCGCACGGTGCCGTCGACCAGCACCGCGGTGCCGCCCTCCATCGGACCGCCGGAGACGAACACCGTCGGGATGTTCAGGCGCAGGGCCGCCATCAGCATGCCGGGAGTGATCTTGTCGCAGTTGGAGATACACACCAGCGCGTCCGCGCAGTGCGCGTTCACCATGTACTCGATCGAATCGGCGATGAGATCGCGCGAGGGCAGCGAATACAGCATTCCGCTGTGCCCCATGGCGATTCCGTCGTCGACCGCGATGGTGTTGAACTCGCGCGCGATACCGCCGGCCGCGCGCACGGCCTCGGAGACGATCCGGCCGACGGGCTGCAGGTGCGTGTGCCCGGGCACGAATTCGGTGAAGCTGTTGGCGACCGCGATGACCGGCTTGCGGCCGATATCCGCCGACGGCACCCCGCTGGCCCGCATGAGCGCGCGGGCCCCCGCCATATTCCGACCGTGCGTGACCGTCCGTGAACGCAATTCGGGCACGATGCCACCTCCTCGACTGAAACTGCAACCGTGCGGTTGGAGTTTGCCACAGCGGCGGGCCGAATTACAACCGCACGGTTGGAAATGGTTGGATGGGCGCATGGCGTGGGATACCGACAGGACCAGACGACTGCTGCTCGAGGCCGCCGTGCACGAGTTCGCCGAACGCGGCCCGGACGGCGCGCGCGTCGCCGCCATCGCCGCCCGCGCCGGGATCAACAAGGAGCGCATCTACCAGTACTTCGGCGACAAACAGGGCCTGTTCGACGCCGTGCTCACCGATCAGCTCGCCCAACTCGCGGCGGCCAGCCCGCTGCACCCCGACGCCGCCGGTGACCTGGCCGAGTACGCGGGCCACGTCTTCGACTTCCACCACACCCACCCGCAGTTCCTGCGCCTGCTCTACTGGGAGGGCCTGCAGTCACACGCCGGCGCGCTCCCCGCCGAATCCGCGCGCGCCTCGCACTACGCCGAGAAGGTCCGGGCGCTGGCCGCCGCCCAGCGCGCGGGCACCCTCCCCGACGACGTGCCCGCGGGCTACCTGCTCTACGCGGTCGCGGCCCTGGCCGCGTGGTGGTTCGCCGCGCCGCAGGTGGTCCGGATGATTCTGGGCTCGGACGTGGACCATCCGGACAAGCAGCGGGCCGCCCTGGTTGCCATGGTTCGCCGGCTCGAGCTGCGCCCCTGACCCCGTCCGCGCGGGAACAATCCGCTCCGGACCGTGCGCGCTCGAGCCGCTCCGGCTCGGAGCCGGCGGCCGGGCGGCCCGGTGGGACGCTGCCGGCTCAGCGCGGCCCGTTGGTATTGAGATACACCACCGGTCCCGCGCCGAAGTGCCCGTGCGCGTTCATGTCCAGCACGGCCGCCATGGCTTTGGCGGTGTACACCGGTTCCAGTGTCAGATGCTCCAGCGTCGCCGAAAGCGTCTGCGCGGTAGCGGCTTCCGGGGTCACCTCCCCGTAACCCGGGCCGAGCCAATCGGTGACGATCTCCATGTTGCCGGTGGGGGAGACGTCGGCGGGCAGCCGCGCGCCCCGATCGCGCAGCAGCCGCGCGGACTTGTCGGCCAGTCCGCCGAGGGTGCTCTGATCCAGTCGCAGCGAGTCGTTGACAACCACGCCGACCACCCGGGTCCGCAATCCCGCCAAACGCAATCCGAGCGCGAGCCCGGCGACCGTCCCGCCGGATCCGACCGCGGCCACGATATGCGTCGGCTCGGGCAGCTCCCCCTCCCGAATCTGCGCCGCGAGCTCCAGCGCCGCCTCGACGTACCCGAGCGCGCCCACGGGCGAGGAGCCGCCGGCGGGCAGGAAGTAGGGCGGGCGCCACCCGGTGAAATTGCGGGCGAGCAGGAACGGCGCGCTCGCGATGGTACGTGCCTTGCTCCGGGTGAAATGCAATTCCGCCCCCGAGGCGCGCAGCCGGTCCAGCTGGGCCCGCACATGCTCGTCCACCGGCTGATCTATCAGCGCGAGGACGGTTTTCAGCCCGTACTCCCGTCCGTACAGCGCCGTCGCGAGGCCCCAGTTCGTGCCGAGCGCGCCCACGGTGACGATCGTGTCGCGCCCGCGCCGCCGCGCCTCGGGCAGGAGCCATTCGAGTTTGCGGACCTTGTTGCCGCCCCAGCCGCCGTTGCCGAACTCCCCGTCGTCCTTGACCCACAGATCCGCGCCGCAGGAGTCGATCGCGGACAGCTGCCGGACGGGGGTCGGCCCGGATCCCAGCGCGATGTGCGGCAGCGTGTCCGCGAGTTCGGGGTAGAGCTGATGCAGGTGCGGCGTCACACCCCCAACGTATCGACTGTCCAGTTCTCTGACGAGCGTGGCGCGGCACACACGACCGTGTCCTGGACTATGAGTGCGAATCAGGACGGGTCCGGCCTTCGCCTGGCGGCCGCGTGGCGGGGTGCGCCGCGCCGTCGGCGGGATCCGGCGCGGCCCGGGCGATCGGTGTCCCCGATCCGGGCTTCGCCGCACACGGCCCGAGTATCGATGCGGTGCGGGAGAATTGGAGTCGCATCACCGATACGGCCGACGCGCGGCCCGCGGCGAACCCGTGGTCCGGGCATGTTGTCAGGAGCTCGCCATGAGCGGGAATGATTGGGACGCACTGGTTGTCGGTGCCGGGGCGGGCGGTCTGTGCGTCGCCGCCCGGCTCTCGCACCTGGGCTACAGAACCTTGGTCGCCGAACGCCTGGATCGGCTCGGCGGCCGGGCCTCGACCGTTGACATCGATGGATTCAAGGTCAATACCGGCGCCATCGCGGTCGAACTGGGCGGTATCACCGAACAGACCTTCGCCGATGTCGGCGCGAAATTCGAAGTGCGACCGGCGGATCCGCCGCTGCTGTACCGCATCGGCGAGCGTACGGTCGACATCACCACCGGCGGCTGGGCCCTGCTGTTCGCGCAGCTGATCCGCCAGGGCGCCGCACTGCTGCGCGACGCTTCGCCCCCGCCGGCGGGCGGGCTGCCCGAGCGGGAACTGTCCACCGCGGAGTGGGTGCGCAGGCACACCAGGAACGACGTCGTGCAGGGGATCTTCCGCACGCTGTGCGGTTCGGCCTTCGCGGTCGCGGCCGAGGAGCTGCCCGCCCGCGTCTTTCTCACCTACTTCGCCACCGAATCGGTGTTCCGGCGCTTCGGTTTCTGCCCCGAGGGCACCCTGGGGCTCTGGACCGCGCTGGCCGAGGTGGTGGAACGCAACGGCGGTGAGATCTGGCTGGACAGCGAGGTGCGCCGCGTCGAGGTCGGCGGCGGCCGCGTCACCGGGGCCACCATCGTGCGCGCGGGACAATCGGTGGAGGTGACCTGCGGGGTCGCGGTCAGCGACATCGGTCCCGCCGCGACCCTCGATCTGGTTGGCCCGGAACGCTTTCCGGCCGGCTACATCGGCACCGTACTGCAGGGCGACCTGCCCGCCGCGATGATCACGGTGAACTTCGCGAGCCGCGAGGGCCTGGTGGACGCGCCCGGGCTGTTGAGCTTCGCCGGCACCCGGCGGCTGTGCTACGTCGCCGACCTCACCGTCACCTGCCCCGAGCTGGCGCCCGACGGCTGGCACCTGTACGTCGGCACCGGCGTGCCCAAACCGTCCATCGGCGACTTCGACGCCGACGCCGAGACCGCTTTGGTCCTGCAGGACCTGCGCCGGCAGCTGCCCGGATTCGACGCGGCCCGCATCCTGTCGATCGCGGTCAGCCGCGACGACTGGCCGCCGCAGCGCACGGTGCCCGGCTACGATCTGCCGCACACCACCCCGATCCCCAATCTCTGGAACGTGGGCGACGCGGTGAAGGAGTACGCGCACGGCGGCACCACCGCCTGCGCGGAGACCGCCAGGATCGTGGTGGAGGAGATCGTCGCCGCGGGGCGCTAACGCAGTTTGTCCACCATGGCGGGCAGCTGATCGACCACCGTCACCACGTAGTCCGCGACGATCTGGATCAGCACCGGCCGCTCGACCTTCAGCCCGCCGTCCAGCCACACCAGGATCAGTTCGGCCGCGCCGCCGGTGATGAGCTGGGTGAGCGCGATGAGCGCGGTGTCCTCGCCCTCGGGGATGTCGAGGATGACCCGCGCCTGCCCCATGATGGCGGTGGCCACCCGGCGCATGCCCTCGAAGCGCAGGCGGGTCAGCCGTTCGCTGCCGTGCGCCTGCGCGAAGGCGATGTTGGCCCGGCGCGGATCGTCGGTGACGGCGATGATGAGCGTGGCCACCCCCGCGCGGATCTTGTCCTCGGGCGATCCGGGCGTCGCGTGCATGGTGTCAATGGCCCTGTCGAGGGCCTCCTGCTGCACTTCGAACAGCAGGGCGCCGGCCAGGGTGTCCAGATCCGGGAAGGATTCGTAGAAGAAGCGCGGCCCGACCTTGGCCTGTTCGCACAGCCCGCGCACGGTCAGCGCCGAAAGCCCTTGCGTCCCCACGATTTCCAGCGCGGCGTCGAGTAGCCGCCGCCTGCGCTGCTCGCGGCGCTCATCGGTACTGGTTCCGCGGTAGGTCCCCTGGAAAGCGCGCGTCACTCCGCAAGCTTCGCACACAAGTCGGGAAACGACCGTTTACGGAAACAAATGTTTCCGATACCGTGCATCCATGGCGCCTCGAAAAGCCGTGCTGAATCACCGAATTCAGTGTCATGTCGCCGGGGTATTGCAGCGGTACCCGGCCCGCACGCGCGCCCTGGCGGACCCGCCGCCGGGCAGTGGACTCGCTCCGATCATGGGTGACTTCGGCCCGCCGGGCGTCGGCCACGTACTGAGTCAGCTCGCCGATCCGCTCGGCTACTCCCGCAAGACCATGCGCCGCTACGGACCGGTGCACTGGATGGGCGCGTTCGGCCGCCCGATCGTCGGGCTGCACAGCCCGGCGGGCGTGGAGGAGTTCCTGCTCGATCGCAAACACGCCTTCTCGGCCCAGCGCGGCTGGGAGTTCCTCATCGGCCCCTTCTTCCGGGGCGGGCTGCTGCTGCGCGACTTCGACGATCACCGCTACCACCGCCGGATCCTGCAGCAGGCCTTCACCAGGCCCCGCCTCATCGGCTATCTGGACCTGAGCACCCCGCGCATCACCCGCGGCGTCGAGAGCTGGCGTCCGGCACCGGATTTCCCGCTGTACGACCGGGTCAAGCAGTTGCTGCTGGAACAGGCCACGGTGGTCTTCGCCGGGGCCGAACTCGGCGCCGAGGGCAGCCGGCTGATCCGGGCCTTCGAGGACGCGGTGGTCGGCGGCACCGCCGTCATCCGCACCAACGTGCCCGGCGGGGTCTGGCACCGCGGCCTGCGCGGACGGCGGGTGCTCGAGGAGTACTTCCGCCGCGAGCTGCCGGTCAAGCGCGCCGGGGACGGCGAGGATCTGTTCAGCGTGCTCTGCCACGCGGTCACCGAGGACGGTGAATCCTTCACCGACGCCGACATCGTCGATCACATGATCTTCACGATGATGGCCGCGCACGACACCAGCACCATCGCCATCGCGATGCTGGTGTACGAACTCGCGCGCAATCCCGAATGGCAGGAGCGCCTGCGCGCGGAATCGCTGGCGCTGGGCAAACCGGCGCTCGAATACGGCGACCTGGACCGCCTGCCCGCCATGGAACTGGCCTTCCGGGAGGCGCTGCGCATGTACGCGCCGGTGGGGCAGCAGGTGCGAGAGGCCATCGCCGACACCGACATCCAGGGCTACTACATCCCGCGCGGCACCCTGGTCATGATCGGGCCCTACGTGATGATGCGCTCCGAGGAGTACTGGAAGGACCCGGACGTCTTCGATCCCGAGCGGTTCGATCCCGCTCGGGCCGAGGACAAATCGCATCGCTTCGCCTGGCCGCCGTTCGGCGGCGGCGCGCACAAGTGCATCGGCCGGTACTTCGGCGGGATGACGGTCAAGGCGGTGCTGCATCAGATGCTGCTGAACTACCGCTGGAGCGTCCCCGCCGACTACCGGGTACCCCTGGTGGCCGGAACCGGTCCCAAACCCGCTGACGGGCTGCCCATCCGCCTGCAACGGCTGTGAGAATCCGGCCGCCTCAGCGCACGTCGCGCGGCACCCCCAATTCCACGTCCAGATAACGGAGTTCGGGGTCCCGCCGGCGCCCGTTGCGGAAGGCCCGGAACACCAGGTCCTGCGGATGGCGCACCGCGAACACCTCCTGGAAGGTGGTCACCGTGCGCAGCGGGGCGCCGCGCAGGCTCGGGTTGTACCCGGTCCGCGCGGCCGGGCCCTCCCAGATGAGGGCCGCGCCGCCCGGCACGCTGTGCGGGGCGAAACTCCAGCCCAGATCCCGCATGCGCCGGTCGAATTCGTCCGCGCCCAGCCCCGCCACATCCCAGCCGCTGGCCTCGTTGAACAGCTGGCGGCCGTGCAGGAACTGCACGAAGCACGGATCCGGGCCCGGATGCGGGGTGCTGACGTTGATGACCCCGTCCCACGGCAGGGTGGTCAGCGCCCAGGACAGCCTGGCCTCGAAATCGTCCCAGTCCGTGCACAGCGCGGGCGCGCCCCGCTCGCTGGGGCGATCGGCCACGAGCCCGTAATCGCCGACGGTGTCCGGCGAGTCGAGGCTCCAGGCGGCGAATCGCAGGCCGCCGGGCTCCATGTCCAGGCCCTCGCGCAGCACCGTGACCACCGAATCGGCGGTCCGCCGGCGCTGATCCAGGCTCGCCCCGCGCCGCCAGCCCGTACTCCACTCCCGCGCCAGGCGCGGTTCGCGGCGCACCCGCTGTACCGCGCGCTGGTGCGGATCCGGTGCTGTCGCATCCGATTCCAGGGCCAGCGGGCACGGCGCCCACAGTCCGTCGGGCTGGGCGCGCACGGTCGCCAGCAGGTGTTCGGCGTCGGCGGTGTCCACCGGCACCGCGATCACGACCTCGATGTCGGACCCCTGCTGCGCGAAATGCACGTGCCGCCCGGTGGTCTCGTCGCGGACCTGGATGAAGCGGGGATTCCACTCCAGCCCGCCGCCCTCGGTCTCCTCGTCATCCTCCTCCAGGAAGAACGGCATCCATTTCAGAAGTACATCCCATCCCTCTGCACCCATCTACGCCTCCCTGCGGGTCCCCGCCAACCTACCGGGCGCACCGGGGCCACCCGCCGGCTACGGGTATCGGAACAGCGGCCACCGTGATAGAACGTGTTCTAGTTTTTCGACGAAGGACCACGAATGAATTGGTATACCGGCAACACCGTTTACGACACCGTCCTCACCATCGCGATCGGCTTCACCGTGTTCGTGCTGGTGGGCGGACTGTTCGCGCAGAGCCCGTACGGCCGCTTCGCCACCACGAGCCTCGGTTTCAACCTGAACCCGAAACTCGGGTGGTGGTTGATGGAGATTCCGGCGACGGTGGTCTTCGCGGTGGCGTACCTCAGCGGTCCGAACCGTTTCGAGCCGACTGCCCTGGTGCTGGCGGCCATCTGGATTCTGCACTACGGCAATCGCGGCTGGTTCTTCCCCCTCTCCATTCGCCAGGTGCCCGGCAAGACCAGCAGTTTCAACGTCTCGGTGCTCGCCATGGGCATGCTGGTGACCTCGCTGCACGGCTACCTCAACGGCGCGCTGTTCAGCCACGACTACCTGGGGCAGTACGGCAGCGAGTGGCTGACCGACCCGCGCTTCATCATCGGATTGGTCATCTATCTGGGCGGATTCGCGCTGCTGGTGAGCTCGGAGAGCATCGTGCGCAACCTGCGCGACAAGAACAACCCCGGCGCGACCGAGTACAAGGTGCCCTACGGCCTGGGCTTCAAGTTCGTCACCAGCCCCACCTATCTCGGTGAACTGCTGGCGTGGGCGGGCTTCGCCATTCTCACCTGGGCGCTGCCCGGCGTGATCATCTTCCTCATCACCTTCGGCAACCTCGTCCCGCGCGCGTTCGCCACCCACGCCTGGTACCGCGAGAAGTTCGCCGACTACCCGGCCGAGCGCAAGGCCCTGGTGCCGTACGTGATCTGAGGCGCTACCGCCCCTGCCGGGTCGCCTTGTCCCGGTACATGGCGGTGTCCACGGCGTGCATGAGTTCGTCGATGGCGGTGGAGTGGGTGTCCACCAGGGCGGTGCCGATGCTCGCGCCCACCGTCACCGACAGCCCCGCCACGTCGAACGGATCCCGCAGCGCCGCCAGGATGCGCGCGGAGACGTCCGCCAATTCGGCACGGCCCGTGCACTCTTCGACCAGCACGATGAACTCGTCCCCGCCGAGCCGCGCGGCGACCGCGTTGCCCGGCAACGCCGCGCGCAGCCGTTCGGCGACATCGCACAGCACCCGGTCCCCGGCGGTGTGCCCGCGCCGGTCGTTGATCTCCTTGAACCCGTCCAGATCCAGATAGCAGACCCCGACCTGCCCGTCGGCCGCGGTCAGCCGGTCGAAGAACAGCAGCCGATTGGGCAGGCCGGTCAGCGAATCGTGGTGCGCGTCGTACCAGAGCTGATCGGCGAGCTGCTTGCGCTCGGTGACATCGACGGTGACCCCGACCAGGAAGCGCGGCGCGCCCGCGCTGTCGCGCACCACCGACATCGACAGGTCCACCACGCACGTCGCGCCGTCCGCGCGGTTGTGCACGGTCTCCATGCGGAAACTGTCGACCTCCCCGGCCAGCAGCCGCTGGAAGCGTTCGAAGGCCGCGCCGATGTTGGCCGGGCCCAGGATGTCCGCGACCGAGCGCCCGGGCATGGATTCCGCGGGCACGCCCAGGGTTTCGGCCATGGCGTTGTTCACGTCCAGGACGCGGCCGGTATCGATGTCGATGGTGCCGATGCCCACCGAGGCGCCCGCGAAGATGGCCTGGAAGCGTGCCTCGGACAGCTGCCTGCGCGCCTCGGCCTCCCGGGCGGCGGTGAACGCCGCGGTGATGGTGGCCTCCTGTTCGGCCAGCGCCGCGGTGCGCAGGCCCGCGCTGAACTCCGCGGCGAAGCCCGCCGCCGCCTCGATGGCGCGTTCGCGCACCGAATCGATGTCGGGGCAGCGCGGATTCGCGCACGCGTGGTCGACCAGATCCCCGCACAGCACCAGCACCGAGCGCTGCACCGCGAGCGGATCGCGGTAGTTCGCGGCCACCAGCGCGGCGGCCGCGCGCTGGGCGACCTTCGGATCGCCGGTGCCGCGCACGGCCTCGATCAGGCCGGCGGCGTAGGGGTCGAGCAGGTCTTCCACCTGCGCCCGGGTGAGCGTCGGCGCGACCGCGCCGTCCAGCGCACCCGCCCAGCGCACCGCCAGCTCGTGTGCTCCCACCGCGAACCCCCTTGCCCGAAGTCGTACTCCCGCTCAGTCCTTGCGGCCGACGCCCGCCAAACCGAGTGAGCGGCCCGGGGTTTCGTGTAGGTCACGGTCGGACTCGGGCCGCCACTGCGGCAACTCCACCACACCCGGTTCCACCGGCGACCACGGGCCGAACAATTCGGTGATCGCCTCGCGGGACCGGAAGTGAATACCGACCTTCTGCCCCGCGGCGTCGGCGCCCAGCTTGGCCGCGTCCTCCGGGCGGGTGGCCGAGGTCAGATGCGAGATGGCCACGTGACTGCCCGCCGGAACCGCGGCGTGCAGGGCGGCCACCACCTCGGCCGGGTGATCGTCGTCGCCGAGCAGGTGCAGCACCGCGATCAGCAGCACGCCCACCGGCTGGTCGAAGTCGATGAGACCGCTCGCGCGCGCCGCGGCCAGCACGTCGGCGGGCTTGCGCAGGTCGGCCTCGATCGCCACGGCCCGGTCGTTGCCCTCGAGAATGGCCCGCGAATGCGCGACCGCGACCGGATCGATGTCGGCGTACAGCACGCGGCAGGACGGATCGATCCGCTGGGCCACCTCGTGCACGTTGCCCGCGGTCGGAATGCCGGAACCGATGTCGAGGAACTGGCGCACGCCCTGATCCATCAGGTAGCGCACGGCGCGGCGCAGGAAGGCGCGATTGCTGAGCGCGACGCGGGGCAGATCCGGAACCAGCTGCTTGCCCATTTCCGCTGCGCGGCGGTCGATCTCGAAATTATGGGAGCCGCCGAGCAGCGCGTCGTACATGCGAGCCGGGCTCGCCTGCGCCATGTCCACGCCCTCCGGGGCCCACGCCGGTCTGTCCATCCCAAACCCTCCTGCGATCACGATCGAACGCCCGGCGATCCGCGTTCGGCGATCACCCGGACGGTGCACCGCGAATGTTAGCCGTCGTTCTCGAGAATTCTTGCACTCGTACGGTTCCCGATCGCGGGTGGGAGAATGCTCACCGAGCGGTTGACGCCGCGCAGGTGCTGTGCGTGAGCGGCGGCACACACACCCCGCGCGCGTCGGCGAGCAACAGCCGGGCGCCCAGGATCAGCGAACACACCGCGATCGCGCCGAACAGCAGCACCCAGATGATGCCGGGAACACGGGTGAGGCGCGCCAATTGGTCGGCGTCGGAATTGGGTTCGTGCTTGCGATTGCGCTGCAGCTCGAGCACCGGCCGCACGGCCGCCAGCAGCAGGAACCAGGCGGCCAGGTAGGCCAGCGCGGCCTGCGCCAGATCGGTGCCGAACCAGGAGACCGCGAACAGAATGCCGCCGATCACCAGCACGGTGAGAACGCCGAACACGTTGCGCACCTTGATCAGCAGTACCACCAGCAGCGCGATCGTCAGCCACAGCATGAGCGTGATGCGGTGGGCGCCCAGCAGTCCGGCGTAGGCGAGGCCGACCAGCGCCGGGGCCGGATAGCCTGCGGCCGAGGTCAGGATCATCCCGAATCCGTACGGCTTCCCGCTCGAGACGGTGAGACCGGAAGTGTCCGAATGCAATCGGATACTGTCGAGCCGGCGCCCGGTGAGCAGCGCGGTGAACGCGTGCCCCGCCTCGTGCGCGAGGGTCACCACGTTGCGCAGCAGCCGCCAGCTCGGGCGGAACGCCACCAGGACCAGGGCGAGTACGCCGGTTCCGATCACCAGTTGCCAGGGCGGCGGGGTCTGCGTGGTGGTCAGCCGATCCATGATCGAGGTGCCGCGCTCGACGAACTCTGCGGTGTTCACCGCCGCAGAGTAGCGACTCCGGGCGCTCGCGGCCAGATACACGGTGGACGTGCGGTGATAGCCTATCGGTCAGGTCACGGAATCCACCGTGGCGCCGAAAATTGTTTCAACCGCGACAAATCGGGCAATGCTTAGTTGCCCATACCGCCCGCCCAGCGAGTCCGGCGGGCATAAACGCAGGAGTTGTCTCAGCGTGAGCGGGAAAACGAAGATTCCTCGTCCGACGAACAATCAAGGCCAGAATGCGAGTGGGCGTGAAGACGTCTGCTGGCCCGAACCGAGTCCGCTGGCGTCGTGGTGGGATGAAGTGATGCATCCCGACGGACCCGATTCACCCGTGGGGCACGGGATGGATTGACCGGCCGGAGTTTTCGGCCACCGCGTATCCCGAGGGGCTCGGCGCGGGCAATGCTCGCGTTCACCGGACGTGACCGGGGCCCGTCGGGATAATCGGTGCTGGACCGATCCGGGTTGATCGGCCGGGAGGAGACCACCGTGCCGGACTCACGTAACTCCACGTCGTTCTCGGTGGGCACCATGGTGGGGGTCAATCCGCCCCTGGCCGCGGCCCGCTTCGTCACCCGTATGGCCCGGCTCGGCCGGCTGGATTCGATTCTGGCGCCGGATCATCTGATCGGCGTGTTCCCCCGCGCGATCTGGGACGCGGACTTCACCGCGCAGGCCAAGGGCGCGGCCAGTCCGGACGAGCAGTTCGATTTCGCGCCGCTGCTGGCGCATCTCGCCCCGAGCGCGGGGCGGGTGCAGTTGGGCGTCGGCGTCACCGACCCGCACCGCAGGCATCCGGTGCTGCTCGCCCAGACCTTCCTGACCCTCGCGCACATGACCAAGGCCCCGCCCATTCTGGGTATCGGCTCCGGCGAGCACGAGAACCTCGATCCGTACGGGTTCACCTGGAACCGGCCCGTCGATCGGCTGGAGGAGGCGCTGGGGCTGCTGCGCACCGCGCTGAGCGCGACCGAGCCCATCGACTTCGCGGGCAAGTACTACCGGCTCGACAGCGCGCCAATGGATTTGACGGCGCCGCCGGGGCGCATGCCGCAGATCTGGATCGGCGCGCACGGTCCGCGCATGCTGGAGCTGACCGGTCGCTACGCCGACGGCTGGTATCCCTGGGAGACCGCGGCCCCGGACGAATACGAGCGGCGCTGGAACGTGGTGCGGGCGGCCGCCCGGGCCGCGGGGCGTGATCCCGACGCGATCGTGCCGTCCCAGTTGATCAGCGTCGTCACCGCGCGCACGGCGGCGGGGGTGCGCCGCGTGCTGGCCGCACCCGCCGTGCGCTACCTCGGGTTGTTCGCGCCGCCCGCGGTGTGGACGCGGTACGGCGCGAAACACCCGTTCGGAGAGGACTATCGGGGCCTGATCGACCTGATGCCGCACCGGCTCACCCGCACCGAGATCCAGGACGCCATCGCCGAGGTGCCGGACGAGGTGCTGCGCGACTGGCTCGTCGTGGGCACCCCGGCCGAGGTGCTGGCCCGGATACGGGAGCTGGCCGAGGCGGGCCTTCGGCACCCCATCATCTTCCCGTCGTCCGCGCTGGTGTCCAACGCGGACGCGGCCTTCGGCTACGGGGTACTGCTGTGGCTGGCCGATCGGCTTCGGCGGCAGTCGAACACCGCCGACTGAGCGGAACCGGCTAGACCGACACCGACACCTTCACCCGTTCGGCCGGGCGCTCGGGCAGTGGCGTGCCCACGCGGTTGTAGACGTATTCGCCGGTGTGCGTGCGGCGTACCGGGCTGTTCGGCTGCTCGGCCAGGCGCGCGCACGCCGCCTCGATCAGTTCCAGCCGGTCCGGCAGCCCGGCGGGCGGCTCCCAGCCGTTGATCTCCAGCGCGGCCCCGATCGCCGGGGGATCGATGCTCGCACCGCACTCGGACAGCAGTTCGCGCACCAAACTCATGACCGGTCCGACCGGATCGGCCTGCGCGGCCAGTCTCCGGTACGTGCGAGCGTCGTCGAGCTTCCGGGCGACCGAGAGGAATCGTGCACATTCGTAGCGCAATTCCGCGTTCGGTTCGACGTCGGCTTCCAGATCGACCAGCGCTTCGTAGTAGCCGCTCAAATTCGCCAACACCGCTCGCGTCTCGTGTACACGCTCGGCGACAACATCAGCGATATTCATCTTCAACGCTCCCCACGGTGACAACGCACGAACAGGTCGCGGCACATCCGATCACACCGAGCGCCCCATTCCGGGCGCGGCGCGCCGAGTTTCGCCACGCAGAACTCGAGTCACATACGCGGAGTGTTGAACAGGACACGCTGGGCTTTCCCGTGTCTGTGCGACACCGGGGTCTCGAGGATGCAGTTGATCTTTTCTGTATCGCCGACGACACATCGGCTGTGTCGCTGGTGATTTGCCGACCGTAACTCCGGTTCTTCTTGGTCATTCCGGGCAAATCTCAGGCGTGATCGTGCGATATTGGTTCGCGGGAGGGGGGATGTGAAGCGGATTGCCGGGCGAACCCGGTGATCACCGGCACAACCCATGGAGGCACCGGTTCAATGTCGATCAACACCGTGGCTGCGCAGCCCGAGCTCGTCGCCGCGGCCGATCTCGTTTGTCCGCACCGCAACTCGTCGGCGCACCCGATGCTGGCACACCGCTCGGTCTCGATTCCGGACCGCGTGGCCGAATGCGAGGAGTACTTCGCGCTGCCCGAATTGGCGCATCTGCCACCCGGCCGCGGCACGACCGTGGTCCGGCGACTGCGCAAAACGGGCACCTATCGTCACACGCTCGAAGAATTGAGCGTGGGGACGAAATTGGCGTGGCGCAATCATGATCGATGCGTCGGCCGCAAACACTGGCGGGCGCTGGAATTGCGCGACGCGCGCACGGCCACCACCGCCGCCGAGATCGCCGAGGCCTGCTGGGAGCATCTGCGCCTGGCCACCAATAGGGGAGCGGTGCGTTCGATCATTACCGTCGCGCCGCCCGCGGACGCGCAGGGGCGCGGGTTCCGCATCGTGAATTCCCAGCTCATTCGATATGCCGGATACCGAACGGGCGGAGATATTCTCGGCGATCCGGCCAATGTCGAACTGACCGATCTCGCCCGCGAGCACGGCTGGCACGGCGCGGGCGGGCGCTTCGACGTGCTGCCCCTGCTGATCCAGGAGCCCGACGGCACGACGCGGTGCTTCGACGTCCCGCCGGATCTGGTGCTGGAGGTGCCGCTGCGGCATCCGGATTTCGCCTGGTTCGGCGATCTCGACCTGAAATGGCATGCGGTACCGGCGGTCTCGAACATGGATCTGGAGATCGGCGGGCTCAGCTACACCTGCGCGCCGTTCAACGGCTGGTACGTCTCCTCCGAGATCGGGCGCAACCTCGGCGACACCGACCGCTACGACATGCTGCCCACCATCGCCGACCGGATGGGCCTGGACCTGAGCAGCGATCGCACGCTGTGGCGGGACCGGGCGCTGATCGAACTCAGTCGCGCGATTCTGCACAGCTACAAGCGATCTCGCGTGCACCTGGTCGATCATCACACCGTGGCGCGGCAGTTCCTCGATCACGTCAATCGGGAGGAGGCGGCGGGGCGCAGTTGCCCGACGGACTGGAGCTGGATCAATCCGCCGCTCTCGGCCAGCCTCACGCCCACCTTCCACCGGTATTACGACGCACCGGATCCGCACATCCGGCCGGCGTTCGTCCGGCGCGACGCGCAGCCGCCGGAGCCGCGGCGCGCGGTGGCGGATCCGGAACCCGCGCGGCGAGGCTCGTTGTGGCGCACCGTCGGTCGCGCCTTCCGGCGCTCGGGCTCGGACCGGGAGGAGTAGGGGGCGAAGGGGGTCCCGCGTCGAATAAGGATCGGCTCGAGTTAATCCCGATCGCGTTTAACGCACGTGCGTTAAATTGCGTACATGGCGGCGAAGGAACAGATCCTGGCCGCGGCGGAGCGGTTGTTCGCCGAGTTCGGCATCGAGTCGGTGTCGCTGCGGCAGATCGCCGTCGCGGCCGGACAGCGCAACACCTCCGCGGTGGCCTACCACTACGGCAGCAAGCAGGCGCTGGTCGAGGCCGTCTACGTGTGGCGGATGACCACGGTGAACGCGCAGCGGCTGGCCCGGCTGGCCGAGCTCGGTGACACGGGTTCGGTCGCCGAACTGGTGCGCGCGCTGATCGACCCGCTGGCGGCGACCCTGCACGCACCCGAACTCGACGGCGAGCCGAGCTGGTATCTGCGATTCATCGCCGAAACCCTGTGGCGCCCACCGTTCGAGGCGGTCGGCAACACCCTGCGCGGCCCCGAGGCCGAGAGCGTCCGGCTCGTGGTCGACGGGCTGGCGCGCCGGTTGGACGCGGTGCCCGCCGCGGTCTTCGGCGAGCGCATGCGCCTGGTCGCCATGCTCGTGGTCACCGCGCTCGCCGATCGCGAACGCCGGTTGCAGGAACCGGATCCGCCGGATCATCTGGCCGGGCTCGGTCTCGAGGTGCTCGCCGACGCCGCCACCGCCATTCTCACCGCTCCGTGGGCGCCGCCAGGCCCCAGTGTCCCAACGAAACAAGGATCGTCATGACCGCTGCCTACGCCACCCTGGGCGATATGCTGACCGGCCGTTCGCTGGCCGCCGGACCGCGCACCCTGCATCGCCTGCCCGGCGGCGCGGAGAGCGCGCCCTACGAACTGTTCACCCTCGTGCCGCAGACCGCGCTGATCGGCGCCGAGATCTCCGGCATCGATCTGCGCGAGCCCATCGGCCCGGAGTTGTTCGCCGAACTCGATCGCGCGCTGCTGGAATGGAAGGTCCTGTTCTTCCGCGACCAGCACCTCACCGGTACCCAGCATCGCGACTTCGCGCGGCTGTGGGGCGAACTCGAGGTGCACCCCTTCCTGCCGCAGGGCGAGGTGCCCGAGATCGTGCGATTCGCCAAGGACGCGGAAAACCCGGGCGTCGAGAACGCCTGGCACACCGATGTCACCTGGCGTGAGCGACCCGCGCTCGGTTCGGTGCTGCGCGCGCTCGAGGTGCCGCAGGCCGGGGGCGACACGTTGTTCGCGGATATGGCCGCCGCGTACGACAATCTGCCCGCCGCGCTGAAGGAGCGGATCGACGGTCTCGAGGCGATCCACGACTTAACCCTGCCGTTCGGGCAGTTCCTGTCGCCGGAGGACCTCGCGCGCCGGCAGGCCGAGTTCCCGCCGGTCGCCCATCCGGTGGTTCGCACCCATCCCCGGACCGGGCGCAAGACCCTGTTCGTGAACGCGGTCTTCACCACCCACATCGTCGGCCTCGACCCCGCCGACGGCGAAGATCTGCTCCGGCAGCTGTTCCAGCAGGCCCGGATTCCGGAGTACCAGGTCCGATTCCATTGGGCCGCGGGCTCGATCGCCTTCTGGGACAACCGCGCCACCCAGCACTACGCGGTGAACGACTACTTCCCGAACCGCCGCGTCATGGAACGCGCCGCCATCCTCGGCGATCGCCCGATCTGAGGCATACGCGGGATCGGCCGGGTCGTGCGTGATTCCGCGTTGTGCGCGGCTCGATCGAGCGCGTCCGGGACTTCGCGGGCGGATCCGGAGCAGCACCGAAAGCTGCTGCGGCTCAGCTGATCCGGTGCGCGGTCTCGCTCAGCCGATGCGGCGGTGCGAGGTTGAAGCGGCGGCAGCCCGAACAGCGCTGCTCCGCGGCGCCCGGACTGTAGACGTGGTGCAGGACGGCGCGACTCGGGAACACCTCGAGCGCACCGTCTTCCAGCACCGCGTGCCCGTCGACGATGAGCGCGTGGGTGTCCGGGCGCGGCGGCGGCCACAGCAGCGTCACGGCCGGATTGGCGGCGATATTGCGGCAGGTCGCCGGACCCGGCGCGAGGATTCGGAACCGGTCCCCGGTCAGCGCCGGTTCCAGCGGCGTGGTGTGCGGTCCGGTGTCGCCGATGCTCACCAGGAAGGCGAGGTCGAACCGGCCGATCAGCTCGACCAGTTCGGTGGGCAGCTCGGGCGCGTCCATGTCACCAGGGTAGGCGAGTTCGCGGGGATCGCGCGCCCATTTATCCGCGTATGAGGGTGTATAGGTCGAATGTAACCGTGTTTGCGGTTTGCTGGATCATCGCCGCCCTGCGCTCGATGTCGCGGCCGCGGGGTCCGATTGCACCCGCGTGCCGGGATCTCGGCGACCGCGCCGATGTCATCGCCGCCCGACCCGGTGGACGCGAGGATCCCGGAGCCCGGGTGCGCGGTCAGCGGGTGCACGTCCCGGGCCGGTCTCGGTACGGTGGGGCCACTGTCACCACGGGAGAGGCGAGACTCGATGGACCCGATCGATCGGCTGGGCGAGGAGATCGCGCGCCGTGGACTGCTGACCGCGCCGGAATCGGGCGCCGGGATCATCTTCGGCACCGCGCGGGTGCCCGCCCTGGGGCTGGTGGTCACCGTCAACGTCGATCCCGAACTCGACGATCGCGACGACCTGGACGCCGAGGCGCTGCTGTCCGGCATCGCACGGCTGCTCGGCCTGCCGGCGGGTGAGTGGGCGCGCCTGTGCGACGAGATCGCGCTCGAGATCGAGGAGGCCGTCGGCGATCAGCCCGTCGTGGAGGAGACCGACCTGCGCGCGGATCTGACGCTGCGCTCCACCGTCGTCTTCCACGATGCCTTCCTGCTGTCCTTCGCGGCCCCGAAACAGTTCCCCGACAGCTGGATTCGAGTGCAGCTCGATGCGGAGTTCGCGCTGCAGGACCTCGTGGTCGATCCCCGGGACGATGACGACGCCATCGAATTCGACAGCCTCGACGATCTGCTCGACCAGCTGAGCGCGGCCGGGGAATCCGACGCACAGCCGGCCGCTCGCCCGGGTGAGTAACCAGCAATGAACATGCAACTGCGTAGAAAATGACTCGAAATCTCCGCAGATGAGGATCTGACCCCGGAGCCGGTTTCGTCGTGGAAACGGCCGCTGCGGAAGGGCGGGTGCGGGGGTGCGGAGTCGATCCCTGGAAGTGCTGGACGGCGTCGGGGTGGCGGTCCGGGACCTCGATTCCCGCCTGCGTGATGTGCTCGAACCGATTCCCGCGCGGTCGGCGCCGGTGGTCGACGCGCTCGGCGCGACCCTGGCCGAACCGTTCGTCGCCGGGGCCCAGTCGCCCGCGGCCGACACCGCCGCGATGGACGGCTTCGCCGTCGGCGGCGGCGGGCCCCGCTGGTCCCTGCTGCTGGGCAACCAGGTGGCCGGGCGGCCCGCCGCCGGCACGCTCGCCGAGGGTGAGGCCATCCGGATCTCGACCGGCGCGCCGGTGCCCGGCGGGACGACCGCGGTGCTGCGCCGCGAGCACGTGCACATCGAACGCACCGGGCGCCGCTGGTCGCTGCTCGCGCTGCCGGACGCCCCGCGCCGCAACGACCTCCGCGCCCGGGGCGAATACTGGTCCGCCGGAGCCGAACTCGCGCCCGCGGGCGCCCGGGTCGACGCCGCGCTGATATCGGTGGCGTTGAGCGCCGAGGCGCCGATCGCGGCGGTCCGGGGTCCGCTGCGCGCCGACGTGCTCATCACCGGCGACGAAATCCGCGCCGCCGGCGCGCTGGCGCCCGGGCAGGTGCGCGACGCGCTGGGCGCGGTGTTGCCGCACTATCTGCGCGGCTGCGATATCGAGTGCCGGCGGGTCTGGCCCGTCCCGGACGACCGGGAACTGCTGCGCGCCTGGTTCGCGCTCGACACCGACGCCGAGTTGGTCGTCTCGGTCGGCGCCACCGGGCGCGGCGCGGCGGACCGGTTGCGCGCGGTGCTCGCCGACCTCGGCGCGCGAATCCTGATCGACGGGGTGCGCGTGCGGCCCGGCGGATCCCAGATCGTGGCCCGGCTACCCGACGGCCGCACCCTGCTGGCCCTGCCCGGCAACCCGCTCGCCGCGGTGACCACCCTGCTGGTGACCGGGCGGGTGCTGGCGAACGTGCTCACCGGACGGCGCCCGGATCCGCCGCTGTGGGGCCGGATAGCGGACGCGGCCGCCCCCGCGGACGGCCCGACCCGCGTCGTACCCGCGCGACAGGTCGACGGCGGCGTGTGGCGCACGCACGGCGCGGTGCGCACGCCGCACCTGGCCGATCTGCTCGGCGCCCAGGCCCTGGCCCTGCTCCCGGCCGGGACCGGGCGCGGCGCGCTCGTGGAAATCGTGCCGATTCCGCGATGAGTTGGATTTGCGAGCCGCACACGCGGCAATATCATTCCTCCTGTGACGAATTTGCGGATCAGTGAGGCTGCGGCACTGCTCGGGGTCAGCGATGACACCGTGCGGCGCTGGATCGACCAGGGCCGGCTGCCCGAGGTGAAGCTGGAGAACGGCCGCAAGGGCGTGCGCGGCGCGGACCTGGCCGAGGTGCTGCGCGCCACGAACGCCGAGGCGACCGCGCTGGGCGCGACCGTCGCGGCGTCGGCGCGAAATCGCATGCGCGGCATCGTGACCCGCATCGTCAAGGACACCGTCATGGCGCAGGTGGAGATGCAGGCCGGACCCTTCCGGCTGGTGTCGCTGGTGAGCCGGGAATCGGTCGATGAACTCGGTCTCGAGGTCGGCAGCATCGCCGTGGCCTCGATCAAATCGACCCATGTCGTGGTCGAAATACCAGAAGGTTGATGAGGATGAAGGCATTTCGCACACTCGGCGCCGTCGCCGCCGTGCTCGCGGTCACCGCGGCCGTCGCCGGATGTGGCTCGGACAGCTCCGAGCAGAGCTCGGATCAGGTGTCCGGCACCGTCACGGTGTTCGCGGCCGCGTCGCTGACCGGCACGTTCACCGAGCTGGGAAAGCAGTTCGAGGCCGCGCATCCGGGCACGAAGGTCGTCTACAGCTTCGCCGCCAGCTCCGCGCTCGCCGAGCAGATCAAGCAGGGCGCGCCCGCCGACGTTTTCGCCTCCGCCGCGCCCGCGAACATGCAGCAGGTCGTCGACGCCGGTGAGGTCACCGGGCAGCCCGACACGTTCGTGAGCAACCGCCTGGAAATCGCGGTGCCGGACGGCAATCCGGGCAGGATTACCGGTCTGGCCGACTTCGGGAAGTCCGAACCGCGCATCGCGCTGTGCGCCGAGCAGGTGCCGTGCGGCGCCGCCGCCAAGAAGGTCTTCGAGATCGCCGGCATCACCCCGCAGCCCGATACCCGCGAGCAGGACGTGAAGGCGGTGCTCACCAAGGTCACCCTCGACGAGGTCGACGCGGCGCTGGTGTACCGCACCGACGTGCAGGCCGCCGGGAACAAGGTCGAGGGCATCGACTTCCCCGAGTCGGCCAAGGCGGTCAACACCTACCCGATCGCCGCGCTGGCCAAGGCGCCCAACGCCGCCGCGGCCGCCGCGTTCGTCGACTTCGTCAAGTCCGACCAAGCCAAGAAGGTTTTCGCGGACGCGGGATTCGATACGCCGTGATTCGTGCGCAGACCGGGACGCGAGCGTGTGACATCGCGACGGGTTCGCGGTGACCCGTTCCGCCACTCGCAGGCGGGCAGCCGCGGGACGACGACCTGTCGTCCTGGTGCTGCCCGCCCTGCTGGCGCTGATGTTCCTGGCCGTGCCGCTGCTCGGTCTACTGGTGCGCGCGCCGTGGGCGACGCTCCCCGAACGGTTGTTCAGCCCGGAAGTCGGCCAGGCCCTGCGGCTCTCGCTGATCTGCGCCAGCGCGGCGACGGTGATCTGCCTCGTACTCGGCATCCCGCTGGCGTGGCTGCTCGCGCGCGCCCGGGTACCGGGCAGCGGGCTCATCCGCGCGCTGGTCACGGTGCCCCTCGTGCTACCCCCGGTGGTGGGCGGTGTCGCGCTGCTGCTGGTGTTCGGGCGGCGCGGCCTGATCGGGCAGTACCTGTACGACTGGTTCGGGGTGGCGCTGCCGTTCACCACGCCGGGGGTGATCGTCGCCGAAGCCTTCGTGGCCATGCCGTTCCTGGTCATCTCGGTGGAAGGCGCGCTGCGGGCGGCGGATTCACGCGTCGAGGAGGCGGCCGCGACCCTGGGCGCCTCGCCCTGGTACACCTTCCGCCGGGTCACCCTGCCGTCGGTGCTGCCCGGCGTGATCGCGGGCGGGGTGTTGTGCTGGGCCCGCGCGCTCGGTGAGTTCGGCGCCACCATCACCTTCGCTGGAAACTTCCCCGGCACCACCACGACCATGCCGCTGGCGGTCTACCTCGCCCTGGAGACCGATCCGGACGCGGCGATCGTGCTGAGCCTGGTGCTGCTGTTCGTCTCGGTGGGCGTACTGGTCTCGTTGCGCGAGCGCTGGATTCGAGGTCCGGTATGACCCTGCACGCTCGAATGCGGGTCGAGCGCGAGAACTTCGACCTCGACCTCGATCTGACCGCCGAACCCGGCGAGGTGGTCGCGCTGCTCGGCCCCAACGGCGCGGGCAAGACCACGGCGTTGCGCGCGCTGGCCGGACTGCTCCCGCTGTCGGCGGGCGAGATCACCGTGGACGACGAGGTCTGGGACGCCCCGCCGGGGGTCTTCGTGCCCGCCGATCGCCGCCGCGTCGGCGTGGTCTTCCAGGATTATCTGCTGTTCCAGCATCTTTCGGCCCTGGAGAACGTCGCGTTCGGGCTGCGCGCACGGGGCGTGCGCCGGGTCGAGGCGCGCCGCACGGCCGCGGACTGGCTGGAGCGGGTCGGCCTGGGTGCGCAGGCCGCCGCCCGGCCCCGGGCGCTGTCCGGCGGTCAGGCGCAGCGCGTGGCCCTGGCCCGCGCCCTGGCCACCGATCCCCGGCTGCTGCTGCTCGACGAGCCGCTGGCCGCCCTGGATGCGGGCACCCGGCTGCAGGTCCGCTCGGACCTGTCCCGGCACCTGCGGGAGTACGGCGGTCACACCGTCGTGGTCACCCACGATCCGCTGGACGCCATGGTGCTGGCCGACCGGCTCGTCATCCTCGAGCACGGCCGCGTGGTCCAGCAGGGTCCGCCTACCGAGGTCGCGCGCCGTCCCCGCACCGACTACGTGGCGAACCTGGTGGGCCTCAACCTGTTCCGGGGCGAGGCCGAGGGAAACACCGTCACCCTGCCCACCGGCGCCCGCTTCACCGCGGCCGATCCCGTGTCCGGTCCCGTCTTCGTGGCCTTCGCGCCCGCCGCGGTCGGCCTGTACCCCACCCGACCGACCGGGAGCCCGCGCAACTGCTGGCCCGTCACCGTCGCGGGCCTGGAACAGCACGCCAACATCACCCGGGTGCGGCTCGGCGGGACACCGCCGGTGCTGGCCGACATCACACCGGCCGCCGTGGCCGAACTCGACCTGCATCCGGGCCGTCCGCTCTGGGCCGCGGTCAAGGCCACCGAGATCCACACCTATCCCGCGTGAGGGGAGAACGTCACCGATCGCGGTTACGCCGGGGAAGCGGGCGCACGTGCGAGATACGCCCTGGCGGGCGCGATGGTCCGGCCGGATGCACACACGGCCCGGACGCGGGCATCGTCTCCGGGCGGGCGCTGCCACGCCACATCCGGATCCGTAGTGCCGCACAATACTTCACGCAATAACAGCGCAAACAAGGGTTGGGTCAGGGCCGGGTTCGAGTCGGCCCTGACGCCGGATTATGTGTGTTAGGGGCGATTCAGAGGGACGGTCCGGAGAGGAAGGCGGGGCACCAGCCGCCGCCCGGGGGCGCGGCGGGCAAAATCTTCTCCGGGGCCGGGACCGGACGTTCCGGGCCGATGGCTCCCTTTCCGGGTCCGGCGGGGGGTGGGACGTCACCGGAGGCGAGGGCGTTGGCGGGCGGGAGGATGAGAACGGCAACCGATACCAGCGCGCCAAACAGTAGGCCGATTGGTTTCTTTGCTGTCATGTTTCGACGATACAACCGGGTGTGAGTCGGCTGGTTTTAACACGCCCGCACAGGATGGATTATTTTGGTGAAGTTGAATGTCGGACTCGCGGTTCGGATGCCGATGCTGTATGTATCCGCGCGCGTGACCGGGGTCGCCCGTTTGTGCCGGTGCGGGCCGGGTATTCGAGCCTCGAGCGGGAGGTTCGGTATGCAGGACTCGGTAGCGGTCGCCGAAGATCATCCGGCCGCGCCCACGGATATGCGCGGCGAATCGTGGTTGTGGGTGCTGCGGCGTACCGCCGCGCAACTGCTGAAGGACAAACTCACCGATTCGGCTGCGACACTTACCTATTACAGTGTGCTGTCGATCTTCCCCGGCATTCTCGTGCTCTCCGCGCTACTCAGCATGCTGGGCCCGAACGCGACCGGATCGCTGATCGAGACCGTCCGCGAGATCGGCCCGGGCAGCGGTACGGCGCTGCTGGTGGACGCGCTGCGCGAACTCGACGGTTCGAGCTCCCTGGCCGGGCCGCTGGCCATCGCGGGCCTGATCACCGCCATGTGGACCGCCTCGGGCTACATCGGTGCCTTCATCCGCGCGGTGAACGCCATCTACGGCACCGAGGAGGGCCGCCCGATCTGGAAGACGGTGCCGCTGCAACTGGGCCTCACCGCGATCATGATGGTGCTCGTCGCCCTGTGTGGACTCGGGGTCGTCGCGAGCGGGTCGATCGCCGACAAACTCGGCCGGTGGCTGGGATTCGGCACGGCCGGCATCACCATCTGGAATATCGCCAAATGGCCGGTGCTCGCGCTGCTGGTGAGTTTCGCGCTGGCGACGCTGTATTGGATCGCGCCCAATGCGCGCCAGCTCGGATTCCGCTGGCTCACACCGGGAAGCGTGCTCGCGGTATTCCTCTGGATCGTGGCATCGGCCGGATTCGCTTTCTACGCCGCGAATTTCGGCACCTATAACAAGGTCTACGGTTCGCTGGCCGGCGCGGTGGTATTTCTGATCTGGTTGTGGATCACCAATCTCGCGGTTCTACTCGGTGCGCAATTCGACGCCGACCTGGCGCGCGCCCGCCGGCGGGAACGGGGCGGCTCACCCGAGGACGACCCCGTGCTGCCGCCCCGGGACGCGCCGGATGTGGCCGAGCTCGAACCGAGTGCCGCGACGGCGGATTCGAGCCCGGTGCGGGTCGAACCGAGCGCGGCGGAGCGGGGGCTCGAGCCGCGCCCGGTGGTGGCGGACGCCGAGCCGGACGCGCCGGTGCGCGACCGGGATTCGCACCTCAGTGGCGCCGGGTGAGCCTTCCCGTCAGGTCAGGTGCTTCGTCAGTGCCGGCAGCGTCTCGAGCGGATGCGTCGCGGTGACCGGATACCCGATCGGGCGCAGTCGCCACCCCGCGGATGTGCGCAGCACCGCCGCCACCAGCATGCCGGTCGCCGGGGTGGTGGTCAGATCGAGGAAGCTGAGTTCGGCGCGGCTGACCCCGTCCATGATGCGGCAGTAGGCGTTGGGAACCGTGTCGAAGGTGTGCCGGTGATAGGAGGTGACCGCGAAGACGATCGCGGTCGCTGCCGGATGCACGCGCGAGAGATCGGCCGTGATGACCTCGCACTCACCGGCGCCCGTGCTCCGCAGGGCGCTCCCGTGATGGCGAATCGCGTTGTCGCCGGAGATGAGCCGATCGAAGTAGACCGCATCGAGCAGCGTGCGACCGGCGAAGACCAGCGCCGCGGCGTCGAGATCCGCCGCATCGGAACGCGTTCCGCCGTTCGCGCCGGATCGGCCCCACCCCAGACCCATCCGGACATGGCGGACGGTGGGATTGTGCGCGGCGCCCGGCGGTTCGAGCCCCGGGAGCGGCACGGTGCCCGGGATCTGGCCCGCGGGGTGCGCGATCCGCGAAATCGATTGGCGCCGCGTACTGGATCGACCGATCCGGACCCGATGTCCGGTCCGGGGCCGGTTGGCCGACTCGTTCCACACAACCCGCACGACATCTCGCTGGACCGTTTCCCGCATGGGCAACTCCTGTTCTGCCATGTGCGGAAACGGATCCCGTCGCAGACAGCCATCCCGGCCTGAGCGCAGGCCGCCTCGCGGGCGCGATTTCGCCCTGCTCGCAGCAGATTTCACCGATACCTTCGGCGTAGGGTGCTCTGCGGCTGGGCTCCGACCGGAATACCACCCGTGACGCATTGTGGTTGCGCCGCAACGGGGTTCGTCTCGCACAATCATCCGCGTGCCGTCAGTATACCGTGCGGGTTCGCCGGCCACGGCGAAGTGCGCGACCGGCGTGTCCGGTGACGGCGGTGCGGGCGAACGAGCGGGGCCGTAGCGGGCGGCCCGCTAACCGGGGTGATTGATAGCCTGCAGCCATGGCTGGTCTGCGGCGGTGGCTGCTGGTACTCACGGTGCTCGGCCTGGGCGTCGGCTGTGCCCCGGAGGCGCCCGGAGAGCGCGCGCCGGAAGCGTCCGCAGAACGCGCGACGCGCGAATCCGCGACCGCCACAGCGGTTCCGGCGGTGCCGCCGGTGTCCGAGCAGGCCCGCGCGGCCGGGTTCGTCGATGTCCGGACGGTGGTGCCCGACGCCGTCCTCGACCTGCGGTACGCGACACCGGACAACTTCGTCGGCGTCGCGCTGTACCCGCCCTCCGCCCGCTGCCTGGTGCACGAGTCGATGGGGCCGGGCCTGGTGACCGCCGCGGCGCGGTTGCGCGACGCTGACGCGGTGCTGGTCTTCTGGGACTGCTATCGGCCGCACGAGACGCAGGTGCGCATGTTCGAGGCGGTGCCGGATCCGGGCTGGGTGGCGCGTCCGGGCGATTACGCGCGCAGCCACGAGGCGGGGCGCTCGGTCGATGTGACGTTCGCGCGGAACGGCGGGCCGTGCCCGCCCGAACGGCGTTCGGGCGACCGGTGTCTGGCGGACATGGGCACCGATTTCGACGAGTTCTCGCCCGCCGCACAGGCGTTCGCGACCGCCGGTGTCGGCACCGCGGCGCAGGCCGATCGTGCCCTGCTGCGCGCGGCGATGCTCGCGGGCGGGCTGGCCGTGTACCCGGGGGAGTGGTGGCACTTCGACGGGCCGGGCGCCTACGTCGAACGCCCGATTCTCGACGTGCCGGTGGGCTGAGCGCGCCGCGCTCGTTCAGCGGCGCAGGGTCGCGTAGATGGTGAGGTTGCGATTCTTGGACGCCGCGAAGTACGTGGACGTGAAGTCCAGTGTCCCATCGTCCTTCGGGGTGAGGGTGATCGAGGATTGCACGCAGGTGCCCTGATCGATCGACTCGGTCAGCTTCCGTGTCGTGCCGTCGGCGGCGTACCCGGTCTCGGTCCACACGCCCCGGCAATTCAGCTGCGGATAATTCACCAGCGCGCGCAGCGGCGGCCCGTCCGAGATGTCCGCGATCACGTCGAATCCGGACTGATCTCCCGAGACGGTGCCGGTCCAGCGGCCGCTGAGGGATGCGCCGGATGCGGCCGGTCCGGAGGCGCCGGGGACGGTCGAGGAGATCGCCGACTGCGGCCCCGGTGACCCGCCGGAGTCGCCGGTGTCGTCCGAACGAATCGCGAGCACGGCCGCCGCGACGACCACCGCGACCACCGCCGAGACGGCGGCGCTGAGCACGAGTCCCCGGCGGGCGCGCCCGCCGGCGGCCGGTATCGCGGGTTCCGGTGGCGCGGGCGGCCCCGGCCGGGTCGGTGTCGTGGGCGCGGGCGACTGTGTCGGGGAGGTGACGGTGACGGCCAGATGCGCGGTGGCCAGCGCGGACGCCGCCGCCTCGGCCAGCGCCCGGCAGCTCGGGTAGCGATCCGCGGGATCCTTCGCCATGGCGGTCGCGATCACCGCGTCGATCGCGGGCGGCAGGTGCGGGTGCGTCTCACTCGGGCGCGGGGGCGCGGCGGCCATGTGGGCGTGCATGATCGCCATCGGATTGGACCGGGGGAACGCCACCGAACCGGTGAGCATGGCGTGCAGGGTGCAGCCCAGCGAATAGATGTCCGCCCGGTGATCGACCTCCACGCCCTCGATCAACTCCGGGGCCGCGTAGGCCAGCGTCCCCAGGAAGCTCCCCGTCTGGGTGAGGACCGTCGCGCTGTCCAGGGTGCGCGCGATTCCGAAGTCGCTCACCAGGACCCGCTCGGAATCGGGCGATCCGTCCCACCCGGGGGTCACCATCAGGTTCGCGGGTTTGATGTCGCGATGCAGAATGCCGTGCCGATGCGCCGCGTCGAGTCCGCGCGCGGCCTGGGTGAGGATGTCCAGCGCCTGCGCGGGCTCGAGTCCGTTTCCCCGCTCGCTCAACAGCATCGCGGCGTTGGAGCCGTCGACGAACTGCATCGCCAGCCACATGAGCCCGTCCGCGTTCCCGCAGTCGTGCACCGACACGACGTTCGGGTGGTCGAGCTGGGCGGCCAGGTGCGCTTCGCGCTCGAACCGCACCCGGAAAGAGGGGTCCACCCCCAGCGCCGGCGCGAGCACCTTGAGCGCGACGTGTTTCGGCAGCCGCGGATGCCGGGCGAGGTACACCGTTCCCATGCCGCCGGTGCCGAGCGCGCGCACGATCGTGTAGCCCGCCAGCACCGATCCCGGTGTGAGACTCGCCAACGATCCGCCCACCTGTACTACGGTTCCAACACTTCGGCGTCTACAAACATAACGCCGAGTGGTCCCGGCACAAACTCACGCCCCGACCGCCGAAGTCCGAGTTCAGCGGCGCGCTGTCCGGTCCGGTCGGGCCCGTGGGGGTCAGGCGCGCGGGTGCGGCACTCCGAAGCGCTCGCGCAGGGTCCGCTCCGCGTACTCGCGGCGAAAGATGCCCTTGCGCTGCAGCAATGGGATCACATGCTCGACGAACAGCTCCAAACCGCCCGGTAGCGTGTCGAATTGGATGACGAAGCCGTCGGCGGCCCCGGTGCGGAACCAGTGTTCGAGATCGTCGGCGATCTGCTCGGGGCCGCCGACGACAGTGCGGTGGCCCTGCCTCGGCTCGGCGGCCAGTTCGCGCACGGTCCGATGCCGATTGCGTTCCAGGTAGAGCCGGATCGACGTGTCGAAACCCACCGAGCTGTAGGTGTCTCCGGTCGTTGTCAGCAGCTCCAGGGGGAAGGGCCGGTCCGGGTCCAGGGCCCGCGGGTCGACGCTCGCCCAGCGGGCGAACCGTTCGATCGGATCGCCTGTCCACCCGGTGATCTCGTCGTGCGCGGCGATCCGGCGCCGCGCCTCGGCCTCGGTCGAGCCGACCACGGGATTGATGCCGGGCATGACCGCGATACTGCCGGGCGCGCGACCGTATTTCGCGGCGGCCGCCCGCAGCCGCGCGGCGTACTCCCGAGCCGGCTCGATGAACAGCGCGGAGACGAACACCGCGTCGGCGAAGCGGGCGGCCAGATCCTGACCGCCCTCGGAGCCGCCGGCCTGGGTCAGTAGCGGGCGGCCCTGCGGGGAGGGTGGCAGCTGCAGTGGCCCGGCCACCGAATGATGCTGTCCGGCATGGTCGATCGGCTTGATCAGATCGCGATCGACGGCGATCCCGGCCGCGGTGTCCAGCACCAGCGCACCCGGCGCCCAGCTGTCCCACAGCGCGGTGACGACCTCCACCGTCTCGACGGCACGCTCGTATCGCGCGGCGCGATCGGGCAGTTCGGCGAAGCCGTAGTTGTGTCCCTCGGGCCGGTTGCGGCTGGTGACCACGTTCCAGCCCACCCGCCCGCCGGAGAGGTGATCCAGGGACGCGAAGGCCCGCGCGATGGCGTACGGCTGGTGGAACGTGGTCGAATACGACCCGATCAGGCCGATGCGCGACGTCGCGGCGGCCATGGCGGCCAGGGTCACGATCGGATCGAGCCCGGAGTTGGGATACCCCTCCGGGTGCAGGTAGGAATTGTCCGCCATGAAGACGGTGTCGAACAGCCCGTCCTCGGCGATGCGGGCGACCCTCGCGTAGTGCGCGGGATCGAAGAACGCCCGGGGGTCGGTCCCGGGTGTGCGCCAGGCCGCCGGGTGGATACCGGCCCCGGTGACATTGACGTTGAGATGCAGCGTGCGTTCGGACATGGGGCATCGACCTCGGCGGGTGTATTGCGGTGGGGTGGTCCGGATCAGCCCGGCTGGGTGCCCGCCACCACCGGGCGGGCGGGGTCGGTGACCCACTCCGAGAACGAACCGGGATACAGAGCGGCGGTGACGCCGATGGCCGCCAGCGCCAGCACGTCGAGGGTGGCCCCGGTGCCGCCGCCGCAGTACGCGCCCCACCCCTCGGTCCGGCCCAGCCCCACCCGGGTGTAGGCCGCGATCAACTCGTCGGCGCCGCGCAGCAGGCCGTTCGCGTCGATGTTGTCCGCACCCGGCAGATGCACCGCGCCCGGAATATGGCCGCCCGCAGGATCTCCGGCGTAGCCCGCGAGATCGCGGGCGTCGAGCAGTACGCCCGATCGCGCGAGGCCGGCGGCCTGGTCGGCGTCGAGCACCGGCAGCGAGCCGGGGACCACGGTGAACGAACCGGGTGTCACCTCCGGCAACTCATCGCTCAGTTCGCCGCCGAGCGCGGTCCAGGCCAGGAGGCCGCCGTCGAGGTAGCGCACCTCGGGAACACCGGCCCAGCGCAGGGTCCACCAGGCGCGCGCGGCCAGTGCCGGGGCCTCGGGGCTGTAGACCACCACGAGGGTGCCGGCGTCGATTCCCCAGCGGCGCACCGCATCCTGGAACCGCGCCGGGTCCGGCAGCGGGAAAGCGCCCGAACCCTCGGACGGCGGTGCGACCAGATCGGTGCTCAGCGCCACCGGCCGCGCGCCGGGAATGCGGCCCGCGGCGTCGTCGGCGGGCTCGCGCCGCACCTCGAGCAGGACCACGGGACGATCGGACCCGAGCTGATCGCGCAGGGCCGCGGCGGTGATGATCACGTCGCCGGTGCTGGACATGCGAACTCCCCTCCGGAGGCCGAGCGCGCTCGGACCCCGACACGGACGATGGTGGAGCGGCGATGCCGGGGTCGCGTCGCGAAAGCGCCCACCGTGTGCCGCGACTGCAAAGGTAGTTTCGCGGCCGATGCCGATCACCATTTACGGTCGTCGAAATTTAAAAGGGGCGACTACCGGCGACTTTCAAGCCGGGCTACAACAATCATGTAGGCGAACTCGCCGATGAAATAGCCGGCCGGATCCGGAATCCCGTGGGCCGCGTGTTCTCCGAACCGAGTGGGGCCGACGGCACCCGGGCGGGAGCGCGCAGGCCGCGCATCGCGACGCCGCGGCGGAATGGGTACCGGAGTCCGCCCCGGCGCTAGCGCACGACGAGGAAGTCCGAGACCGGAAGGCGGGGGGTTGCCGTGCGCGGGCCGTCGTCCGGGGCCGTGCCCGCACGAATGATCAACTGCGGCACGGTGTGATCGGGGAGCAGACCGGCGATGAGGTTGCGGGCCTGGGCCAACTCGGTGATGTGGGTCAGTGTGCAGGTCGCGATCCCGGCGGCCGCGCACTCGAGCAGCACGATGGACAGCGCGCCGCCGGTGCGGATCCAGTCGTCGGGGGTGTCGGCGGGGGAGCTCAGCACCAGTAGGGCGGCGGCGTCGGGGGTGCGGTCCCGCGGCGCGTCGGCGCCCTCCGGCTGCGGGAAGTCGCGGGCGATCGGGACCAGCGCGGCGGCGGCGTGCGGGTTGAGCGCGCGCTCCGGAATCCCGGTCGACTGGCCGGAATGGCCTGCCCACCAGCGCAATTCGGCCTGGTACGGCATGTCGTACCGCTGGAGCGCGGCGGTTTGCCCGGACACTTTGGTCAGTTCGGTACGCGCCCGCTCGTCCAGGACGTCCAGCAGGATCTCGAACCGCACCGCCAGGTGCGCGAGTTCGTCCGGGACCTCGGACCACTCGCGCGGCGCGCGCATGGGGCGGCGCTCGGAGTACCGCGCGGTGATGGCCTCGGCTCGGATCCGCACCGCGTCGGGCAGTTCCGGGCCCGCGCGAAAGCGCAACGCCGCCAGGTGATCCGGCCGGTCGCGTTCGGGCAGCAGGGTGATCTCGGTGCCCCAGCCCAGCGTGAGGAAGGCGGTGCGGGCGTGCTGGAGCATCGCCCCGCAGCTGATGATCATCTGCCGGCCGCGCGGATCCGCCAGGGGGAGTTGGCGGGTGCGATCGCTGAACAGGTGCAGCACCCCGCCCTGCCACTCCCAGCGCCACGGTTGCGAATTGTGCACCGACGGCGCGCGGGACGCCAGTGTCAGGGCCGCCTCGACCGTGTGCCGATCGGGTACGGTCTGGCCCTCGGCCGGCGCGGTGGTCACCCGCGGTTCCGTGCTTCGTGCACCACCATGACCGGGCAGTGCGAGCGCTGCACGAGGGTGTTGCTGGTGGAGCCGAGCAGTCCGCCGACGATCGCGCCGCGACCGCGGCTGCCCACCACCAGCAACTGCGCGGTTTCGGACATCTCGGCGAGCAGTTCCCGGGCGTCGCCCCGCACCACCTGCCGCCGCACACTCACATCCGGGAATCGCTCCTGCCACCCGGCCAGGCGCTCGCCCAGGACCTCTTCCTCGGCGCGCAGCACATCCTCGGGATCGGCGGGCGGTTGCAGCAGCCGGGCGTAGCTCTCGTAGAAGGGCTCCTGCCAGGCGTGGACCGCCACCAGGGGAACGCCGCGCAGGGACGCCTCCTCGAAGGCCGCGGCCGTGGCCGCGTCGCTGGTGGCGCTGCCGTCCACACCCACGACCACCGGCCCGTCGCTCCAGCGGCGCTCGGCGCCGCGCACGACGACCACCGCGCCGTCGCTCTTGCTCACGACCGCCAGCAGGATCGACCCCAGCCGGCCCGCGCCGGTGCGATCGACGGGGCCGCCGATCACGACCAGATGCGCGCTCGCGGAGAGCTCGATCAGCAGCGAGGCCGGGTGCGCGCTGCTCACCTCGGTGCGCACGACCGCGGCAGGTGCCAGCTCTCGCACGAGTTCGGCTGCGGCGGAGACCTTCTCGTCGCCGTACTGGTGGATCGACTCGGTGACGTCGGGTTGCAGTTGCGAGTACGAGCCCAGCAGCGCCCGGGTCACGTCCAGGTTGGTTCCGGTCACGACGAGCAGCTCACGCCCACGCTGCGCCGCGATGTCGGTGGCCCAGCGCACCGCGTCCGCGGCGGCGGGCGACCCGTCGACCCCGACCACGACGGGGGCCGATGCCAGCTGATGCGGATTGTCGGCGGCGAGATCCATCCGAGCCTCCCTCGTCGATGAATGGCTGATCCGGGTCGAACGTGCGGGTGACCTCGACCTTACCCGGCTAACTTTCAGCATCCGTTCGGGTGTGGTCAACGGCTCGTCCGGGGGCGGCCCGTGCGGGGGTGTTCGGCGGGGGACGTCGTACCGGATGAACCGGGCGGCCGATCCGGCGCGGGCGCTCGGGACTCGAATCCGACGGCGGCGCTGCGGATTCGAGTCCGCGGGGCGGCGAAGTGCGCGGAGCGGGAACGGAATCGGCACGTTTCGGTCGCTTCGGCGTGTCACATAAGCGTGTCGTTGCGTTTTCCCTGCACAAACCACTTTTTGCGGGGTATCGAAGTGGGTATTGCTATCGGGTAGTCGGTGGTGTGGCACCGGGAGGAGGTGGGCCGGGTGTCGGAGACGCCGTCCTGGTCGATTCGGTGGTGGCGGATGCTGCCCTGGAATCCCAGTCCGCTCATGCGAGGTTCGGATCGATTCGAGATCGTGCTGCGGTTCTTCGCGGCGATCGCGGTGGTGGTGGCGGTGCCCGTGGCGGGCGCCGCGGGCACCGCCGGTTACACGGGGGCGGCGGCGCGGATCGCGGCCCAGGACGCGGGCAAGTCCCAGGTCGAGGCGCAGGTGACCGAACAGGCGGTGCGGCTCGGGACCTCGGATCGCTACGGGGCGTACCACGATCGCTACGAGGCACGGGTGCGCTGGACCTTCGCGGGCACCGAGCAGACCGCGAAGGTCGAGGTCGACACCCTCGCTCAGGTGGGCGAGCAGGTGCCGCTGTGGATCGATCGCGACGGCAAACCCGCCACCGCGCCCACCCGCGCGGGCGCGGCGGCGGCCGAGGGGATCGGCACCGGCCTCGCGCTGCTGGTCGAGACCTGGTGCGCGGCAGCGGCTTCGGTGTGGATCGCGAGCACGGTGCTGGAGTCGCGGCGCAACGCGCGCTGGGAGCGCGAATGGCGGGAGCTGAACCGGCCGATCGGCAAGGACACGCTCTGACCGGTTACTCGAGCGGCGCCGGGCGCAGATCCAGGCGGCGCAGCAGCTGCGCGTTGACCGCGACGACGACCGTGGACGCCGACATGAGCAGGGCGCCGACCTCCATGGGCAACGTGATGCCCCAGGGCGCCAGCACGCCCGCGGCCAGCGGGACCGCGATGATGTTGTACCCCGCTGCCCAGACCAGATTCTGAATCATCTTGCGGTAGGTCGCTTTCGAGAGGGTGATGACCGAGACCACCGACCGCGGGTCGTCGCTGGCGAGCACGACCCCCGCCGAGGCGATGGCGACGTCGGTGCCCGCCCCGATGGCGATGCCGACATCGGCGCGGGCGAGCGCCGGGGCGTCGTTGACGCCGTCGCCCACCATGGCCACCCGGTGGCCCGCGTCCTGCAGCGCCTGGACCTTCGCGCCCTTGTCCTGCGGCAGCACACCGGCGAACACCTCGTCGATGCCGAGCCGGGCGGCCACCGTGCGGGCCACCGGTTCGGCGTCACCGGTGATCATGGCGACGTGAATGCCCCGGGCGTGCAGATCCGCGACCGCGCGCTCGGATTCGGGCCGGATCTCGTCGGCCAGGGCCAGCGCGCCGACCACCGCGCCGTCCCGCAGCACGTGCAGCACCGTCGAACCCTCCTCGGCCCACGCGGCCGCCTCGGGTGCGGGATCGAGGCCGTGCTCGGCCAGCATGCCGGGTCCGCCCACGCTCACCGTCGCGCCGCCCACGGTAGCGGTGACCCCGATTCCGTTGCGGGCGGCGAAGTCTCCGGCCACGGGCACGGTCAGCCCGCGGTCGGCGGCGGCCTGGACGATGGCCCGGCCGAGGGGATGCTCGCTGTCCGATTCCGCGGCCGCGGCCAGGGCGACGACCTTGTCCGCGCTCACCGCCGCCGTCGTGGCGGCCACCCCGGCCACGGCCGGTTCGCCGCGGGTCAGGGTGCCGGTCTTGTCGAACAGCACCGCGTCCACGGTCCGCATGGCCTCGAGCGCCCGGCGATCGGTGATGAGGATGCCCGCCTTGGCCGCGCGCTCGGTGGCGATCGACACCACCAGCGGAATGGCCAGGCCGAGCGCGTGCGGGCAGGCGATGACCAGCACGGTGATCGTGCGCGTCACCGCCGAATCCGGCTCGCCTAGCAGGGTCCACACGATCGCGGTCAGCACCGCCGCGCCCGAGGCGAACCAGAACAGCCAGCCCGCCGCGCGATCGGCGAGCACCTGCGCGCGCGAGGTCGAGTTCTGCGCCTCGGCGACCAGGCGCTGGATGCCGGCCAGCGCGGTGTCCGCGCCGACCGCCGAAATACGAACGCGCAGTGCGGAATCGGTGGTGACGGTGCCGGCGATCACCGGATCTCCGGCCGTGCGCCGCACCGGGCGCGATTCACCGGTCACCATGGATTCGTCGACGTCGGCGGTGCCCGATTCCACTGTTCCGTCCGCGGGGACCCGGCCGCCCGGCCGCACCACGACCAGGTCGCCGGTCCGCAGCGAATCCAGCGTGACCGTGGTGACGGACCCGTCGTCCCCGACCCGCTCGGCCTCGTCGGGCAGCAGCGCGGCGAGGGACTCCAGCGCGTTGGAGGCCTGCCCGAGCGATCGCATCTCGATCCAGTGCCCGAGCAGCATGATCACGATGAGCAGCGCTAGTTCCCACCAGAAATCCAGTTCGTGCGACAGCACCCCGAGCGTGGAGCCCCAGGACGCGACGAACGCCACCGTGATGGCCAGCGCGATGAGCAGCATCATGCCCGGCTGCCGCGCCCGTATCTCGCTGACCGCTCCGGTCAGGAACGGCCGCCCGCCCCAGATGTACATGAGCGTGCCCAGCGCGGGCGAGACCCACCGCAGCGCCGACGGCACGTCGTACCCCACCAGGTCCGCGAACATCATGTCCGCCGCCACGGTCGGGATGGCGATCACGAGCATGATCCAGAACAGGCGCCGGAACATGCCCACGTGGTCCCCGTGCCCGGAGTGGGCGTCGTGCCCGGAGTGGGCGTCGTGCCCTGAGTGACCGTCGTGCCCGGAGTGGGCGTCGTGCCCTGAGTGGGCGTCGTGTCCGCTGTGTTCGTCGTGCCCGTTGTGGCCGCTGTGGCCGCTGTGCGTGGCGTGGTTGCCGTGCTCGGCTGAATCGCTCCGGCCGTCATGCCCGTCGGGATCGCGTCGCACGGCCGTGTCTTGTCCGTCGTGGCTCGAGTCCCGACCCTCGCGCTCGTCGTCGCCGTGCCCGGCCGAGTCGCGGTGGCCGTCGTGCAGGCCCCGGGTGGCGTGCTCGTGCCCGGCGTGACCGTGGTGGCCGTCGTGCTCGGTGTGGGTGCCGTCGCCGGGCGCTGCGCTGTGGCCGGAATGGTCTGCGGCAGCGGTCATGTCGGCGGCCGGGCGGGCCGGGTGTCGCTCGTGCTCGTGGCCCGTCGGGGTCGGGTCTGCGCCGGAACCGGACGAAGCATGATCAGCGGACATGATTTCGACTATATACCCTAGGAGGGTATCGGTGGGGGAGGCGCTTTCGGCGGCGCAGCGGGGGTTGGGGTGGGGGCCGCGACCGCAGGGTTGAGCTGGGGGATTCGGCGCGGTCGGCGGGCCGGATCAGTACTCGCCGCGGACCAGGTTGCGGGGTTCCTCGCCCGCCACGTAGCGCGCGATCTCCTCGGTGGCGATCGCCCAACCGCGTTCCCGGCTGCCGCGGCTGCTGCCGCCCACGTGGGGGGTGAGCAGCAGGCCCGGGGCGTCCCAGAGCGGATGGCCCGGGGGCAGGGGCTCGGGGTCGGTGACGTCGAGAATCGCGCGCAGGCGGCCGGTCCGGAGCTCGGCGAGCAGATCGTCGGTGCGGACCACCGGGCCGCGCGCGGCGTTCACCAGGATCGCCCCGTCGGCCATGCGGGACAGGAAGGCCGCGTCCACCAGGCCGACCGTCCGGCTCGTCACCGGAACCATGAGCACCACGGCGTCGAAATCGCCCAGCAGCGAAGGCAATTCGTCGACCCCGTGCACGCCGTCGCGCGCCGTCGTGCCGACCAGCGTGACCGTGGCGCCGAACGGGGCGAGCATGCGCCCGAGCTCCTCGGCGAGATTGCCCGCGCCGACGATCAGGACGCGTTTGCCGTGCAGGGTGTCGGTCTGGTGCTGGGTCCAGCGATGCTCGCGCTGTGCCGCCGCGAAGCCGGTGAACTCGCGGTACACGGTGAGCAGTCCGGTCATGACCCATTCGGCGGTGCTGGCTCCGTGCGCGCCGCGCGCGATCGAGATGCGCACGCCCTCCGGCACTTTCCCGACCCAGGATTCCGCGCCCGCGGTGAGCAGCTGCACCAGGCGCAGTCCGGGCAGCGCGTGCACGATGGCCGCGGCCTCGGGACCCACCAGGAAACCGGGAACCAGAACCTCGGTCTTCTCGGCGCCCTCGGGCAGCGGCTCGCCGGGCGTGAACCGCAGCGCGTGCACCCCGTCCACGCGCGAGAGCGCCGCGAGGCCGTAATCATCCGGAACAAGCACCGTCACCGTCATGGGTGCGACGCTAGCGGATGGGCCCCGCGGCGCTCTGTCACAGCCGAACGTCAGTAATACCAGCGCCGCCCGCCGACCGGCCGACCGGCCGAGCCGAGCGCCCACAGGACGACGCCCGCGATCAGCAGAATGATGCCGATGGTGGTCAGCAGCGAGAAGCCGAGCAGCCAACCGGCGATGAGCAGAACAAGACCTAAAATAACCATGATCATTTCCTATTTCGAGAGCGAATCCGCCGTGCCGGAGCCCACCGGTTTGGAGCTCTGGGTGCGGTTCAGGAACTTGTTGAACGACCAGGTCGGTTCCTGAGCGGGTGCGGCCGACGCGGGCTTGGCCGCGGGTTTCGGCGTCGCAGGCGGTACGGGCTTGCTGAGTTCGGTTCGCGCCGCGGCCATTTCGCGACGTGACTGTCTCAGCTCCCGGCGGGCGACGGCGCCGCGCCGCGAGGTGGTCCACAGCCCCGCGAGCATCATGATGAGCCCGCAGGTGCCCACGGCGCCGATGAGGATGCCGTAGGCGAACAGCAGCCCCGCCGAGCCGCCGTACGCGTGGTCGAATACGGTGAAACCATTGGGAAGCATATGGTTTTCGCCGCTGTTGGCCTGGATGCCGGCGACTCCGATGGCCACCGCGCCGAGGAGGGCGATGAGCCCGATGATGGTGAACATGGTGCTGCAATTCCCGCTGCTCGAGGCATCAAACCTGGGCATCGGAGCGTTGTTCGCGGCGCGCCGCCGCCCGCACCCGCCGCTGCGGGCGTAGGAATTCTGCGGCAGCGTGGATGAGCGGGCCGGGTCCGGGCACGGGACGCCGTGCTGATCTGATGGCGGGCATCATGCCGAATCCACAGCAGGGGATCGACCGGCCGGGATCTCCCGCGGCCCCCATCGCCGCGGTCGTCTTCGATTGGCGCGGCACACTCGTCACCGAACTGGACGCGCGCGGCTGGGTGCGGGAGGCGCTGCGCCGGGTGCGTGCCGCGGCTGCGGACGCGGTGATCGACGCGGCCGACATCGACGCGGTCCTGCGCAGAATTCACACCCCCGAACTGCGTGCCCGCCTGCAGGCCCCGGACGGCAACATCGGTGAAAAGCGGCACCGCGAAACCTATTTCGGCGTGTTCGCGGCTGCCGGTCTCGACGACGATCTATCCCGGGCACTCTGGGATGTCGACTCGGATCCCTCGTACAACGTCTTCGCATCCGATGCCGCCGATACCGTCGGCGCGGTGCTCGACAGCGGCCTCCCGGTCGGTGTCCTGAGCAATATCCACTTCGACATCAGGCCGCTCTTCCGCGAACCGCCGTTCGACCGGATCGAGGAGCGGGCATTCGTACTGTCCTGCGAGGTCGGCATGCAGAAGCCCGACCCGGCGATCTTCCGGGAGATGCTCGCCCGCCTCGGCACTCCCGCGGCGCGGACGCTGATGGTCGGCGACCGGGAGAACCGGGACGGCGTCGCCCGGCGGGTCGGCATGCCGACCCTGATCGTCGAGCCGCTGACCGACCCGGGCACCCGGCAACTCGGCCGGGTCACCGCGGCCGTTGCCGGCGCGGGCCGCCCCCACTGACGCGGATACCCGCGCCCATCGATACCGGTCGGTTCACCCGCCTGTCAGTGCTTATGGGTAGCGTCCCGTGCGTGGACATTGGGGAAAACATCCGAGAGCTCGCGCACCGCATCGTGGAGCTGCGCGAGGCCTACTATCAGGGCGCGCCGCTGGTCGCGGACGCCGAGTACGACGCCGTCGAGGACGAGCTGCGCGCGCTGATCGAGGCCAACCCTGAACTCGCGCCCGACCCGAACCCGCTGGAGCAGGTCGGCGCGCCCGGGGTGCTGCACGCCCCGATCCGGCATTCGCGGCCCATGCTCTCGCTGGAGAAGGCCACCAAGCCCGAACAGGTCGCGGCGTTCCTGGACCGCTTCCCGGGCCAGTCGGTCGTCGTCATGCCCAAGCTGGACGGTCTGTCGCTGGCGCTGGTCTACGAGGAGGGGCGACTGCAGTACGCGGCGACCCGCGGCGACGGCACCACCGGCGACGACGTGACCCCGCTGGTGCGCGCCTTGGTCGACGGCGTGCCCGACCGCATCGACACCCCGGGGCGGGTGGAGGTCCGCGGTGAGGCGGTCATGCTGCGCTCGACCTTCCTCGCCTACAACACCGCGCACCCGGACAAGCCGCTGATCAACCCGCGCAACGCCGCGGCGGGCACGCTGCGCGCCAAGGACCCGGCCACGGTCGCCGAGCGACGCCTGCAGTTCTTCGGCTTCGACCTCGACACCGACGAGGACACCGCCGTCGATCTGGAGGAGGGCCTGCGCACCCTCGGCATCGCGGGCGCGCGGATGCGGCACTGCGACGACGCCGAGCAGGCGCAGGCCGCGATCGGCGTCATCGAAACCGATCGCAACGACCTGGACTACGACCTCGACGGCGCGGTGCTGCGCCTGGCGGATCGAGATGCCTACGCGGCCGCCGGAACCCGCTCCAACTCCCCGCGCGGGGCCCTGGCGTTCAAGTTCGCCGCCGAGGAGAAGACCACCCTGCTGCGCGAGGTCATCTGGGACGTCGGCAAGACCGGCAAGATCGTCCCCGTGGCCTGGCTCGAGCCGGTCTTCGTGGGCGGCACTACCGTCACCAAGGCCACCCTGGCCAACCAGGAGGTGATCCGCGCCCGCGACATCAAGGTCGGCGACACGGTCCTGGTGCGCCGCGCGGGCGACGTGATCCCGTTCGTGGCGGGCGTTCTCGACGCCGCCAAGCGCACCGGCGAGGAGATCGACATCCTCGCCCCGACCGTCTGCCCGTCCTGCGCGCAGCCGGTCACCGAACAGGGCAACAGCCGGGAACTGTTCTGCACCAACGCCTCCTGCCCCGCCCAGTCGGTGCGCAGGCTCATCCACTGGGCCTCGCGCGCGGCGGCGGACATCGACGCCATCGGGCAGGTGTGGATCGAGCGGCTGGCCGAGGCAGGAATCCTGGAGAACCCCTCGGACTTCTACACCCTCACCAAGGATCAGCTCCTCGAATTCGATCGCGTCGGTGAGGTTTCCGCGCAGCGCATGATCGACTCGATCGACGCCAGCCGGCAGGTCGGCCTGCGCCGCGCCCTGATCGGCCTGTCGATTCCCATGGCGTCGGAGGGCACCGCGGCCCGCCTGGCCCGCGCGGGCTTCGGTTCGCTGGAGGAGGTCGCCGACGCGGGCGAGGAGCGCCTGGTCGAGGTCGAGGACATCGGCGCCAAGGTCGCCGCCTCGCTGACCTCGCACCTGGCCCGGCTGCGCCCGGAGCTCGAGCGCCTGCGCGAATACGGTGTCTCCCTGGACGTTCGCGCCGAGGACCTGCCCCCGGTCGTGGCCGCGGGCGCCCCGCTGGCGGGTAAGACCGTCGTCATCACCGGCGCGCTGGCCGATCCCCGCTCGGGGGAGAAGGTGGCCCGCCCGACCTTCCAGCGCCTGTGCGAGAAGGCCGGCGCCACCGCCGCGTCGTCGGTCTCGGCCAACACCGACATGCTGATCACCGGCGCGGGCGTCGGCGAAAGCAAACTCACCAAGGCCGAGAAGCTCGGTGTGCGGGTGGTGGATCAGGCCGAGATCTGGACCCTGCTCATCGACGCGAAGGTCGTCTAGCCGATCGCGGAATCCGTTCGCCGCCTGTATCGATCGGCCGCGAACGGATCCCCGTGCGTGAGTTCCCTCGAGGTCACCGGCCGCCGTAGGTCGAGCGCATGGAGCGTCCCATGATGCCGATGGCGGTCCGGCGGGGGAGCAGCCTCGTCAGCAGCGTGCCGCTGAATTTGTTGAGCCGTCCCGGAATCACCGACGGGCGCTTGCCGAGCGCGTTCAGGCCCGCGGCCACCACCGGGCCCACCGGCATGACGTCGGGGGTGGAGCGGTTGTCGCGGGGGTTGTCCTTGCGATACCCCGGGGTCTCGGTCGCGCCGGGGATGACGGCGGTGATGTCCACGCCCTTGGATCGCCATTCCTCCCACAGGGTTTCGGCCAGGTGCAGGGTGAGGGCCTTGGTGCTCGCGTAGGACGCGTACATCGGGGTGCCGAGCAACCCGGACATGGAGCTGAGCAGGATGACGCCGCCGCGTCCGCGCTCGAGCATCGGCGCGGCGTAGCGGTGCACGACCCGGTACATGCCGGTGACGTTGACGTCCAGCACCTTCAGATGACTCTCCAGCGGCGTATCGAGCCATTCTCCGCAGATCGACAGCCCCGCGTTGTACACGACCAGCCCGATCTCGGTGCCCGCCGCGCACAGCTCGATCCGGTCCAGGGTCTCCGGCGCCGTGATGTCGCCCGCGACGGTCTGCGCCCGAATCCCATGCGCGGCTTCGAGTTCCTTGGCCAGCGCGGCGAGTTCGTCGTCCTCGAGCGACACCAGGATCAAATCCACGCCCTGCGCGGCGAGTTGGCGGCTGAACTCGGCCCCCAATCCGATGGCCGCGCCCACCACCAGCGCGCAGGGTCCGTACTTGTCCGCGAAGCTCATGTCGTGTTCCTCACCGGGACGCGTGTCGGCGCGCCCATCCTCATGTCGTTGCCCAACACAATGACAGCCCGCGGCAGCGGCCGCGCCACGGGCCGGTCGGCGGCCCCCGTCGGCACCGCCCTCGACACCGCGCGACCGACCACGAATGCCGTTGATGTTCAGTGCATATCGGCGTTCTACGCCGCTCCCGGTGGCGCTGAGTCGACCGGCGTCCACTCGCTGTATCGACCGCCGTGCGTGCGCTGTGTCGATCGGTGTTCGTGCGGCCGTTCAACGGGCATGTCCGCACCGACCACGGCGATCAGGTCAGCGCCTCCGCCAGCCTGTCCGTGGCCTCGACCAGCCAGTCGGGATCGCCGTGCGCCCTGCCCCACAGCGCCTCACGAACCGCCCCGGCCTGCGTCCACCGCCGGGTGCGGTCGAAGTCGAGTTCGGCCGCGTCGCAATAGATGTGCAGCAGCCGCCGCACCCGCGACCGCAGCTCCGCGCTGTGCAGCAGTTCCAGGTATCGCGGGCTGCGAATCACGTTGAGCGCGTCGATGGCCGGGTCGCCCGTGTGTCCCTTGGGATCCACGACCAGCCAGGGTTCGCGGTCGGCGGCGAGGATGTTGGCGTCGTGCAGATCGCCGTGCACCAGCGTCGCGGGCTGGTCCGGGCCGAGCTCGCGCAGCGTGGCCAGCGCCGGAGCGTAGACCGCGTCCGGCAGCGGATGGCCGAAAGCCGCTGCGTTCGAGATCATCTCGCGCTCCCAGCGCAGGGCCGCGTCGGCCAGGGCCGGCAGCCCGGGCGGCGCCGGAACCGCCAGCCGGCGCGTGAGCGCGCCCTGGATCCGCAGCGCGCGTTCGTGATCGGTGACGGTGGCCAGCGTCCGCGAACTCGCCCGCTTGAGCAGCATGGCGAAACGGTCGTCGTCGCGGCGGAACAGCCGCGTGGCCCCGCGCCCGTCCCAGACCTGGAAGGCATCGGGTTCGTTGACGTTGCCCGGATGGGGGAACGAGACCTTCAGGACCGCCGGGGGCAGGTCCGGGTGCCGCACCGGGACGATGACCCCGACGTGACCGTGCAGGGGCGCTCCCACCGGGGTGCACGACCAGCGGTCCAGCAGTTCGTCGAGCAGGCCCGGCAGCGCCGCGATCCACGCGCGGCCGGTCGCGCCCTCCCGCTCCACGGTGAGCCGGTCGAAAGCCGCCGGAATCGCGATCATGGCTCGACCCTAGACGGACGCGGCGAGAACGGCTGTGGCGCAGCGGAGATGCGCCGGTTGTCGCCGGCACACGTTTGACTCGCGCCGATCCGGCTACTGCGGAGGTGTCAGTGGAATCCGTCGAAAGGGTGGCCGTCATGGGCTACAGGTTCGAATTGCCGCATTTCGCCAGCGAGGCCAATCTCGCCGAGCAGGCCCTGCGCGGCATGGATTCGGTGACCGCGGTCAGCACCGACGCCGCGTCCGAGACGCTGGACGTCACGTCCTCGCTCAGCTACGGCGAGGTCCTGGACGTGCTGCGCCGGCAGGGCATCTCCGCCAAGTAGGGGGTCCGCCGGTCCCGGGGTAACAACCGGGACCGGCCCCGGCGAGCCGCCGCGACCCGCCCGCGATCCGGAGGCAAACTCCCGGGCATGTTCTCCATGTCCGATTGCCGGCGCGGGTAGCGGCCGCCGTGGTCTGGCCGCTCGCGCACGTCCCCGCGCCCATGCTGGCGACCGCCGGTCGTCCGCCGAACGGCCCGGACTGGGCGGTGGAGATGAAATGGGACGGAGTCCGCATCATCGCGGTGCGCCGGGACGGTGAGTGCGCGCTCTACAGCCGGGCGGGCAACGCGGTGGGATCGTCGTATCCCGAGGTGGTGGCGGCGTTGAAAGCCGTGCCGGGCAACGGAACCCTCGTGCTGGACGGTGAGATCGTCGCCCCCGAACGCGACGGCGCGCCGTCCTTCGGCCTGCTGCAGCGGCGCATGCACGTGGAGCGTCCCGGCGAGCAGCTGCTGGCCGAGGTACCCGTGCGCTTCTTCGTCTTCGACGTCCTGGCGATCGGCGATTTGGACACCACGGGCGAGACCTATCTGGACCGCCGGGCGCGGCTCGCCGAACTGGAACTGCCCGCCCCGCTGTCCGCGCCGCCGCACTGGGTCGGCATGGACGCCAGGAAGTTGCTTTACGCCGCCGAAGAGCATCGGCTGGAAGGAATCGTGTCCAAACGCGTCGATTCCGTCTATCTTCCGGGGCGGCGCTCGCCCGCCTGGATCAAAACGCCCCTGCGGAACAACACCGAGGTGGTGGTCGCGGGCTGGACGCCGGGCACCGGCGCGATGCAATCGACCTTCGGCTCGCTGGTGCTCGGCGCGCACGACGAGAACGGGCGATTGGTCTTTCTCGGCAATGTCGGTACCGGTTTCACCCAGGCGGCGCGGCGCGCCATTCGCGACACGCTCGATCAGATCGCGGTCCCGGCAAGCCCTTTCGAGCAGTCACCGCCCGAGGCGGCGGCCGGCGGCTGGCACTGGGTCGAGACGATCCTGGTGGGGGACGTGCAGTACCGCGAATTCCGGGGCGGGCGACTGCGCATGCCGAGCTGGAAGGGCCTGCGCACCGACAAGGTTCCGGCCCAGGTCGACGTGCCCCCGGTGCGCTGAGTCTTGCAGTACGAACCGTGCGTTGTCGCAACATAATTGGCATAAATCGGAAGTTTCGGCCACAATCGGAGGGATGGTCGGCGATGGTGAACGAAAGCTGCGCGAGCTCTCGGCTGCCGATTCACTGAAACGCTTGGCCGGTGCGCAGTACGGCCGAATATGCCTCTCCCGCCGCGGTGTTCCGATCATTCGGCCCGTGAACCACATTGTCGAGCTGGACGCTATCGTGGTGCGCGCGCACCTGGGCGCCGGTCTGCTGCAGGGTGACGGGCAGGTGGTCGCCTACGAGGCGGACGACTTCGACGAGCAGACCCGCAGCGGCTGGAGCGTCATCGTCACCGGGGTGGCCCGGGTGGTCACCGACCGAGAACAGGTGCGGCGCTATGTGACCCTGCTCGATCCGTGGGTCAACATGCCGACCGATCACGTCATCCGGATCGAGACCGAGGTGGTCACCGGCCTGGAGCTGGTCGAGGTGGATACCGACCGGTAACTCTGGTCTGGGCGCGCCGGTCGCCTCCGGTAATCTGACACGCCTTGGACCGAGCTCGGCAACCCGTCGGCAAGCTCGGCGCGGTCCCCGGCGTCCCGCGCGCACGACGGCGAGGCTCGGTGCGGCCGCACGCACGTGTGGAAGGAACGTTCTTGACAGCCTCGAACAGCACGGAAAGACCGGCGGCCGAGCCCGGCTCGGCCACCACCGACGAGGGGTATGCGCGCGGCCTCTCGCCCCGCACCATCCAGATGATCGCGATCGGCGGCGCCATCGGCACCGGCCTGTTCTACGGTGCGGGCGGAGCGATCGAACAGGCGGGACCGGCGCTCATCCTCGCCTACCTGGCGGCCGGCCTGGCCATCTTCGTGATCATGCGGGCTCTCGGGGAACTGCTGACCTATCGCCCGGTCGCGGGCAGCTTCGCCGAATACGCCAACGAGTTCCTCGGCCGCTTCGCCGGCTACGCCACCGGGTGGACCTACTGGGCGGTCTGGGTCGCGACCTGCATGGCCGAGATCACCGTGGCCGGCAAGTACGTGCAGTACTGGTTCGACATTCCGCAGTGGGTGACCGCGCTCGTGGTCCTGGGCATCATGTTCCTGGCGAATCTGGTCTCGGTGCGCCTGTTCGGCGAGGGCGAGTTCTGGTTCTCGACCATCAAGGTCACCGCCATCGTGGCCATGATTCTCATCGGCATCGGCGTGCTGGTGTTCCACTTCGGGAACGCGAGCAACCCGACGGTCACCAACCTGTGGAACGACGGCGGCGTGTTCCCGAACGGCTTCGGCCAGGCGCTGCTGGTGCTGCAGATCGTGCTGTTCGCCTACGTGGGCGTGGAGCTGGTCGGCGTCACCGCCGGCGAGGCCCGCGACCCCAAGCGGACCCTGCGCAAGGCCATCAATACCCTGCCGTTCCGCATCGGCCTGTTCTACATCGGCGCGCTCATCGTCATCATGTCGGTCTCGAGCTGGCGAACCTTCCACTCCGGGCGCAGTCCCTTCGTGGAGGTGTTCGAGCAGATCGGCATTCCCGGCGCGGCCGCCATCATCAACTTCGTACTGCTCACCGCGGCGCTCTCGTCCTGCAACTCCGGCATCTACTCCACCGGGCGCATGCTGCGCAGCCTCGCCCAGCGCGAGGAGGCCCCGGCCCGGCTCGGCACGCTCAGCTCGCGGTCGGTGCCCGCGGCGGGCATCGCGCTGTCGGCGGCGGTCATGGTGATCGGCGTCGGGGTGAACTACTTCTCGCCGGACAAGGCGTTCGCGTACATCACCTCGGTGTCCACGATCGGCATCATCTTCGTCTGGGGCATGATCCTGATCTGCCACTTCCTGTACCGCGCCCGGGTGCGGCGGGGGCTGCTGCCCGCGAGCGACTACCGCCTGCCGGGCGCGCCGGTCACCACCGCGCTGGCACTGGCGTTCCTGGTCCTGGTGGTGGTGCTGCTGTTCTTCACCGAGGCGGGCCGGACCGCGATCATCGTCGGTGCGGTGTGGGGCGCGCTGGTGTGCGCGGCGTATCCACTGCTCGCGCGCCGGCACGCCGAGACCTAGGCCCGGCCCGTGCGCGGCGGTCACCCGGACGGGTGGCCGCCGCCGTCGTCTTCCCGTGCGGCCCGGGATTCCCGCGCGACCCAGTATGTTTCGCCGAATTCTCGGACGGCCGCGCGGTCGCGGGGCTACGTTGCCCTGGTAGGTTCTGCCTCCGGGAGCGCGCATGAACGATCAGCGACGGTACGTGGTGATCGGGGGCGGGCTCGCGGGCCTGGCCTCCGCCGTCTGGCTGGCCGAGGCCGGCAAACAGGTGACACTGCTGGAGCGGCGGGGCAGGCTGGGCGGGCGCACCCACGCGCTGGAAGTCTCTCAGCTGCACGATGTTCCGGACAACGGCCAGCACGTCATCGCCAGCGGATACGACCACTTGTTCCGCTACCTGAGCAGCATCGGCACTCGCGACCACGTGGCGTTCCCGCACCGGGGTGTCCTGCGCTGGCCCGGTGGGCGCACCACGATCATGGGCACCAAGGGATTTCACGCGCTGCGCTCGCTACTGGGCGCGCACCCCGACGCCTCGGCCGCCGATCGGGCCCGCGCCGCGATCGCCACCGCGCGCCTGGGCTGGCAATGCCTGAACCAGCCCGCCGATCTCGCCGAACTCACCACCGACCAGTGGTTCCGGCGGGTCGGCATGCCCGCGACCGCCCGCGAGGCCCTCTGGGATTGGCTGGCCCTGGGCATCGCGGCCGAACCCGTCCGGCAGGAATCGGCCAAGGTGTTCGCCGATGTGCTCGCGACCGGAATTCGCCTGGGCGTCAAGCATCGGCGGCCGGTCAGCATCGGCTATACGACCACCGATCTGGACACTCTTTTCGTCACCGGCGCGCAACGCCTCTTCGAGCGCACCGGCGTACAGGTGCGCTACCGGGCGGTGGCCCGGCGCATCCTGGTGCGCGACGGCGCCGTGACCGGTGTCCTCCTGGCCGACGGCGACACCGTGCCCGCCGACGCCGTCGTCTGCGCCGTGCCCAACTCCACCCTCGGCGGGCTGCTGGACGAGCTGCCCGAGCACGACGAGATCTACGCCGCCGCCGACAAATTGGGATTCACCCCGATCGTGAGCACCAATCTGTACTTGGACCGGCCGCTGGGCACCGAGGGTGCGATGGAGGCGCTCATCGGCGGCGCGGAGGTCGTCGATCAGGTCTTCGACCGCCAGCGCATGCACGGCCGGGACACCGCGAACGGCTGGCTGTACTGCCTGACCACGAGCGGGGCCTACGCGCAGATCCACAAACCCAGCCACGAGGTGGTGGACGAGCAGATGGCGCTGCTGCGCCGCTACTACCCGGCCGCCGCGGACGCGAAAGTCCTGCACGCGCAAGTGGTTCCGATGCCCCGCGCCACGTTCTCGCAGGTGGTGGGAACCGACGGGCTCCGGCCCGCGCAGCGCACCTCGGTGCCCACCCTGGTGCTGGCGGGCGATTGGACCCGCACCGACTGGTCCGCGACCATGGAGAGCGCGGCCCAGAGCGCGGCCCGCGCGGTGGACCTGCTGCTGGCGCTGCCCGATCCCGTGTCCGCCGGGCGGTGACACGCCCCGGCCACATCACGAATCCGCCGGGCGCTCCGGCCTACTCGCGTCCGGCTCGCGGTCGATCCGCGCCCGGCGCCGGCTCGTGGAAGTAGTTGAGTATCAGGCGGGTGATGTCGGCCAGGAAGCGCTCGCGGGGGATCGGCGGGGCGTCGAGAATGTACCGGATCGTGAGGTGCTCCACCGTGCGCACGAGCATCCAGGCGGTGGCGTCGAAGTCGACGGACCGGGGGATGGCGCGTGACCGCATGGTCAGCGCGAGGCGGGCGAGTTCGCCGATCTGCTGTTCGAACGCGAGCACGGTCGCGCCCCCGGACAGGCGCGGGGTCTGCTCGACCACCGCGCGCAGCAGTTCGCGATCGGTGCCGAGCGCGTCTAGCAGTTCGGAAATGGTCTCCGGCACAGCGATCTCCGGCCTGCCGGTCAGATTCGCCATGACCCGCGCCCGGACGCGATCGGCAACCGCGCCGGTGTACCGCTCGATGACCGCGGCGACCACCGCGTCCTTGTTCGGGAAGTACTGATAGAGCGAACCCGGGCTGATGCCCGCGGTCTCGGCGATGCGATTGGTCGAGGCCCCGTCGTATCCGTGGGCGATGAGCACCCGCTCGGCGGCGTCGACGATGCGCGCGACCATGGCCCGGGAGCGGTCCTGTCGCGGCGATCTGCGCTGGCCGGCAGGGGTTTTCGGAAGCTGTCGTCTCGGTGGCATGTCTTTTCCGTCGCGGTTCGGAACGCGAATTGAACGCGAGTAAATATTCGTGTCAGCCTGTGGCCATGGTGACATATGCCGCCGCGGACAGCGAGCGAGAACCGATCGCCCTCGGCCCGGAATCGTTGACCTGGAAGATCTTCGGATCGCTCTATTACGCCCCGACCGGGTTCTTCATGGGCATGGTGCAGAACATGCATCCCGGGCTGGGCGCGGGCGTGGAGTTCCACTCCGAGATCGCGAGCGAACCGTATCAGCGGGTGCTGCGCTCGGCGTACCCGATCGTCGGGGTCGTGTTCGACGGTCCGCGGGCGCGCGAGACCGCGCGGGAGATCGTCGGGTACCACCGCGCCATCAAGGGCGTCGACGCCCGGGGCCGCCGGTATCACGCGCTCGATCCCGCGACCTTCTACTGGGCGCACGCGGTGTTCTTCGTGCAGACCCTGCGCGCGGCCGAGCTCTTCATGGGCGGGCTCGGTGGCGCACAGCGCGAACAACTCTGGCGTGAGCATTACCGGTGGTACGAGCACTACGGCATGAGCATGCGGGTGGTGCCGCCGAGTTGGCCGGAGTTCCAGCGCTATTGGCGGGACATGTGCCGGGACACCCTGGAACCGACCCGGGCCGCGCGGGATGTGTTCGACCTCATCGGCGCCGCACCGGTGCCGCCGTTCCCGGTGCTGCGGCACCTGCCGGATCCGCTGTGGGAGCGCGTGATTCGTCCACCGGGCGCGCGCCTGGTGCGGTTCGTGACGATCGGCCTGTGCGATCCGGCGATCCGCCGGACCATGGGATTCGGCTGGACCGCCCGCGATCAGTGGGTCTTCGATCGGCTGTGCCGGCTCCTGTCCGCCATGCACCGCGTGACCCCGGACGCGGTGAACTACTCCTTCCCGCGGATCCGGGCCGCGCGCCGCCGCGTCGCCGGGAAACGCCCCGCCACCCTGGGCCCGCCGCAGGCGCCGGAAATGCTCTGGCCCGCACCGGAGAACCGAGGCGATCCCAAGCACTACTGTCCCGTCCACGCCCCGGGCGGCGACGCGATCACCGCATTCCGTCAGCTGACAGGATTCTGAACGATGGTGCCGCACAGCGACTCCCCGCCCGTGACCGGAGCGCACCCCTACGACTACTACTACCGGCCGGGCCTGCCCCTGCGGCCCGCGCCGCCCCGGGCCGTGCCGTCCGACCTGTGGTTCGCACCGCGCCGGGCCATGCTGTCGCCGTGGCTCGATGTCCGGCTCGAACCCGCCGACACCCCGCGCACCCGGCTCATGGCCGATCACCTGTGGCAGGGCGACGAACCGATGGACGCGCTCGTCGCCGCATTCCGCCGCGTGGGTACCGCCGCCGGCCGACGGCAGCTCGATCAGGCCCTGGCACACGGGATCGACAGCGTCGACGACCCGGCGCCGGAACTGGTGCGCGTGATCGCCCGGCTCGACGACCCGCCCGCGTGGTTCGACCCCGATCGCTGGGAACGCGGGCGCCGGCGCTGGATCAACGTCTCCACCGCCGGGAAGATGGCGATGGGCGTGCAGGATTTCATGGGTACCTTCGTCGGCGCGGAGGTCGCCTCGGCCGTCGGGGCCACCGGTCGGTTCGTGAACGACACCTACCGGCGCAATCTCGAATCCGCGGTCTGGTTCGGCAGCGTCACCGCGCCGGGCGCGCTCGAACGCCGGAATCCGATCCTGCACGACACCGTCCGGGTGCGCCTCATGCACGCGCAGGTCCGCGCCATGCTCCGGCGCCGGTGGGGCGACGCGCATTTCGCCGGGCACGGGAGCCCCATCTCGAACGCCACCACCATGGGTGCGGCCGTCACCTTCGGGCTCACCCCGATCTGCTTCGATCACGTGCACGGACGCCGCTGCACGACAGGAGAACTCGACGACGTCATGCACTACTGGGCGTACATCGCCCACGTGTTCGGCGTCGCGGAGGAGCTGATCCCGCGTTCGGCCGCCGAGGGACTGGAGATGGTGGACTACATGGTCGCGACCGCCGGTGTCGCGCCGGACTGGACCGCGAGGATGGCGGGCGCGGCTACTCGGCGCCTGGCCGGTACTACCCCCGCCGCGCGCCTGCGCCGCCTGAGCACCGCGCCGGTGCTCGGGGCCTTCGCCTTCTACAGCAGCGAACCGCTGGTGCGAACGCTGCTGGCGGACACGCCGTTACGCGATGTGCCGGTCCGGCCCTGGTCGGCCCTGACCGCCACCGCCGCGACCACGGCGGTTCGCCTGCGCGCCCTCGACGACCGGCTCCCCGGCGCTCGCGCCCGCGCCGGCCGCCGCGCCGCCGGGTACGACCCGTTCTGGCAGCGCAATATTCGCCTCGCCCGCTTCCTGGCCGCCCGCGCCGGAATTCGCGGCACCCCGTTCGACCACCACGACGCCTCGGCGAGCGATCCGGTCCGCTGCCCGACATGAGCGGCCGCTCAGCGTGCCGATCCCGCGATGGTCAGGTAGGCGGTCATCAGAACGAACAGGAACCACCCGGCCCCCTGCCAGATGGGCCAGGTTCGCCCCGCAGCCCACTCCCTGATGGTGATCACGAAAGCCCCGATACCTCCGGCCAGCAGCACCCCGCCCGGCACCAGTCCCACGATGACCCGCGAGGTCGTGTCACACAGCATCGTGTCGGCGTCGAGGCACTGGTTCCGCGCCGCCGCCCACACCAGCACGATCACGGCCGACACCGCCGCGACGATCAGCACCCCGAGCACGTACCGGCCGGCCCTGCGCAGCGCCCCCGGGTCGTTCCATTTCTTCTCCACGTCGTTGACCACGCCCCACACCTCCTCGCCAGGTAGTTGCCAGCGCTCCCCCTCCCAAACATAGCCCCGGCCGGACGGTGCGGGAACGCCGTCGCGCGGCCGCCCGGTCACGGCCGGGACCGGTTCGAATGTCTCGCGTGCCGACCGAGCAGCACGTGCCGGAGCGACCAGCCGGATGACGCGGCGGTTCCCAGCCCGCCGGGCGCGCATGGTCGACCACGCGCTCGGGATCGCACCGAAAGCCACGCCCCTGGGCAACTGTGCGCAGGATCGTGCCGCGGATAGCGGAAGGACAGGTCGGCTGTGCAAGCACGACCGGCCTCCGCCGCAATGAGACCGTGCTGCTGGGCCCGGTGCACCGCCCGACGCGGTCGCCGAGTTCCCTCTGATGTGACCGGGCCTGCGGCGATCCGTGCGAACCGGCCCGGTTCGGTCAGCGGGCCTCGGCCGCGAGACCGATGCCCAGGCCGACGAGTACCGCGGCCAGGGTGCGCTCCACCCGTTGGCGAATGCCGGTGCGGCGCAGCCAGTTTCCGGCGCGGTCGGCGGCCAGCACCACGCCCACGCACCACGAAGTGTCGATGACCAGCTGGATCACCGCGAGGATGATCACCGTCGGCAGCACCGGACCCTCGTCGGGGAGGAACTGCGGCAGGATCGTCAGGCCGAACACCGCCGCCTTCGGGTTGGCGGCGATCGAGATCAACGAGGCCCGGAAGGCCGCCCCGGGCGTGCGCCCGCCGGGCAGCGCCGCGGTCAGCGCCGCACCGAAGACATCGTCCCCGTCGCCCCTACCCCGGGCGCCGCGCCAGGCCTGCACGCCGAGCCAGATCAGCACCACCGCGCCCAGGATGTGCACCGCCTGGTTCATGACCCGGTTGGCCACCAGCAGCGCCGACAACCCGAGCCCGCCCGCGAGGGTCCAGCTGAACATGCCGATCTCGTTGCCGACCACCGCCGCGAGCCCCGCCTTGCGCCCGTCCCGCACCGACCGCTGCAGGAACAGCGCGGTCGCCGGCCCCGGCAGCGCGGCCAGCATCAGACAGGCGAGCATGAAAGCAGGCAGAACCTCGACCCAGTGCGGCATCCCGAGATGCTCGCACGCCCACCGCCCCCGGGCCAACCCGTTTCCCCGCCCACCAGCACGAATGCCCTGTCCCACGCCGCTCGGCGGCAACGCCCCGCCAACCGGTCCGCGTCCGCGACGAGTCCGACATGGCATCCAGGCGGTCGGGCCGGGAGGATCGCTACGCCCCGCCTACGGCCGCCGATCTCGGTCCGAGCGCGACTGACGCTGGGTCGTGGGTGTGCGAGACCGGCTCGAGATCGACGCCGATCAGCCCGGTGCGGAGGGGCGCCGGGCGTTCGTTCACACCGCAGCGTGGTGGAAGTCCGCTCCGCCCACGTAGTGGGTGTGGCCGGTGGGGGTCGTGGCCACGGTCGCGTCGGCGACGGCGGTCGCGAACTCCTCGACGGTGGGCAGGGCGCCGTGGTCGCGGCGGGCGGTCACGGCGTCGGGATCGCGGCGTTCCAGGAGGCGGACGATGATCGTGCCGTCGATCATGTCGCCGGAGACGACGGTGAAACCCACTGCGCGCCGCTCGAATTCGGGGACCATCGCGCGCAGGGCGTCCTCGCCCGCGCGTTTGCTCGCCGCGATCGGCTCGTACCCCGCCGGGACGGGACGGGTGGGGGAGAAGTGGGCCTGATGGCTGGTGACGAAGACCAGGTGGCCGCCCGCGGGCAGGTGCGCCAGCGCGAGGGTGGCCAGGCGGGCCTGCGCGTCCCGGTTCAGCAGCATGGCGTAGCCGGGCGCGGCCTCGCGTTCGAGGCCGCCGGAGGCGTTGAGCACCAGCACGTCCAACCGGCCGAACTCCGCCACCACATTGTCGATGAGTGCGCGGGCACTGTCCGGGTCGGTGATGTCCGCGCCCGCCACCGACGCGCTGCCGCCCGCCGCCCGCGACTCCGCCACGAGGGTCTCCGCGCGCCTGCGCTTCTCGCGGTAGTTGACGACCACGTGATCGCCGCGCGCCGCCAGCACCCGGGCGGTCTCCGCGCCGATTCCCCGCGACGCGCCCGTGACCAGCACGATCCGTCGCCCGCCCGGCGCGCCCGCCGCATTCCCCGTCGATTCCACGCACTGACCTCCGGCCCCGATGATTGCTTCTGATTTAGAACCAATATGGTGGTTCGAAATGAGAAGCGCAAGCCACCCCGCCTCGTCCAACAGCCGCGCCGAGTCCGCGGACGGCCCCGTGCTCGCCGCCATGGACCTGCTCGGTCAGCGGTGGATGTTGCGCGTGATCTGGGAACTCGAGCCGGGCCCGCTCGGCTTCCTGGAGTTGCGCCGGCGCATGGGAAATTGCTCGTCGAGCATGCTCTCGGTCCGCATGCAGCGCCTGCAGGAAGCCGGTGTGGTAGCCAAGAAGCCGGACAAGTCGTATGAATTGACCACCGCGGGAATCGAACTCGGGCTGGCGCTCGAGGCGCTGTGGAAGTGGTCGGACCGCTGGGGCGCGAACCTGGCGCGGGTGGACGCGGAGTTGGACGGGTAGCGATGACGAAACGCAGGCTGCTGATCGGCGCGGCCCTGACCGGGGTCGTGGCGCTGGTGGTGGCCGCCGGGCTGTACGTGCTGATGAACTCACGCGGCTTCCAGCTCGCCGGCCGGATCGTCCCGCGCGTGGACACCGAGCGCAAGGTGGTCGCGCTGACCCTGGACGACGGTCCCACCGAGTACACGCCCGAGATCCTGAAAGCCCTTGCCGACGCCGGAATTCCGGCGACCTTCTATCTCGTCGGCCGGGACCTGGCGGCCAACCCCGACCAGGGCGCGGCCATCGCCCGGGCGGGCCACGAGATCGGCAACCACACCTACACCCACCGCCGCATGATCCTGGTCGGCGCCGATACCGTGCGCGAGGAGATCGAGCGCACCGACGCCGAGATCGCGAAGACCGGCTACCGCGGCGTCGTCACGGTCCGCCCGCCCTACGGCAAGAAGCTCATCGGGCTGCCGCGCTATCTCTCGGACCACGACCGGACCACCGTCATGTGGGACGTGGAACCCGATTCCGGTAAGCATCCCACCACCGCGGACATCGTGTCCGAGACCGTGTCCCAGGTGCGCCCGGGCTCGATCATCCTGCTGCACGGCATGTACGAATCCGGCGCTGCCTCGCGCGCGGCCATCGGCCCGATCGCCGCGGAACTGCGCTCGCGAGGCTATGAATTTGTGACCATCGCACAGTTGCTCGCCGAATAGATCACGTGAATTCCCAGACTTGTGCAGTTGTCCGAATAAACACCTACACTGTCTGGGACGTGTACTGAGCTCTGGAGAGGTGACACGATGGGAGACCGGACGGTCGTCGCTGACGTCGCCGACGAACTGGCGCGGCGGGTCGCAGCGGGAGAGTACGCCCCCGGTGGTCTGATGCCGTCCGTTCGGCAGGTCGCCGACGAGTTCGATCTGAATCGTGCGACGGCGCAATTGATTCTGGGACGGCTGGAATCGTACGGATTCGTGGACGCCCATCGCGGTAAGGGTTTCGTCATCCGGGACGTGCGCGCCGAGGGCGGCGTGGACGTGTACCGGCGGTTGTTCCGGCTCTCGATGCCGAACCCCGAGATCGCCGCCGAGATGTTCGGCAACATCGTCGAGGAGGAGCGCGGCATCGCCCTGGAGGCGCTGCTCGCCTACACCGGCAGTGATCGAGCCATCGATCCGGCGGTCTTCAAGGCCGAGGTCGACGAGCTGGAAACCCTTGCGCGCGGCGCCGATCCGGACCCGTACCGGATGCTGCGCATCGAGCTCGGGCTGCTGCGGCGGCTGCTCACCGCGCTCGGGCACAACATGCAGCGCGCGGTGCTCAACTCCATCGGCGAGATGATTCTCGAGGTGCCCGAAGCGGTTCGGGCCTATTTCGCGGTCTCCCCGGACCTGCACGTGCTGGTGTGGCGCGCGCTCATCGCCGTCTGGGAATCCGAGGGCGGACCGAGCGAGGCGCAGCTCGCGCTGTTCGAGGACCTGTTCGGGCTGTACCACCAGAAGGTGGTGGCCCGATTCGAGGAAATGGTCGGTGCCCTGGACGAATCCGCGGATGCCGCGGGTGCGGGCGTCACCGGCATCGGCGCCGAGCCCGCGCACGCCGCCACGGCCTGATCCGGGGTACGGCCCGGTTCGCCGGGCTTGTCTGAGACGACGGCGCCGGCGCGCCAGCACCGTGGTCGAGGGCCCGGCCGGGGGATCGGCCGGGCCGCACGCGCGGCGCTATTGCCCGATAACGGCATTCATGATGGTGCCCGCACTGGTGGCGATCACGCCGCCCACGAGCGCCCCCGCGATCTGCTTGGGTGACTGCAGCGCGCCGCCGCTCCATTTCTCCCAGGCGAAGCGGCCGCCGGCGTAGATGATGGCGATCGTGCCCGAGAGCAGGACGAACCAGGTGAAGTAGCGGACCAGGCGCAGCAGCTTGTCGGCGGCCGGCGGGGTTTCCGGGGTCGGATCGAAGACTTGGGCCAATGACGCTCCAGTGGCCAGCAAATCGTGGGCGGCAGTCAGAATCATCTCGGCGCTCTTCCACGTGACGGCAGTTCCCTATCCGGAGTACCCGCCTAATGCTGTGTCTTGCAAGGCGAGAACGCAAGGGTGGAACGGGAGCCGCTGCACCGCAGGGGCGCACGAAACCTGACTCGCGGGGGTGTGTACGCTCACCGGGGCGAGCGCGCCGAACCCCCGCGCGGGGACCGGGTTTCAGTCGACGTCGTTGTCCGCGGAGAGATACGCGATGGCGGCCAGATACTGCCGACAGGCGAAGTGCTGATCGTGCGCGTGCAATATGGTGCGGGCCCGGCGATAACTGAGGCCGCGCGGTTCTACGTCGCAATCGTCACCGGAGAGTTCGGTGCTGGGGGCGAGCATCTGTGTCATGGGATGCCTCTGGCCGAGGGTGGAATTGGTTAACCGAGTGTAGGGGCGTGAATCGTGCAGATGCAAGTGCATCTGCACGTTCGACACGACGTGTCGAGAGTCTTCCGTCCCATTCGGTGTTGTTGTGGCGTCAGGGTTTACGCGCCAGGCCCCCGTAGGCCGATATGTCCGGAGCGAACTCCGCCGCGGCCGGTTCGATGCCCCACCGGGAGATCGGGACGAAGCCGGGCGCGAGCAGTCGCAGCCCCTCGAACGCGGCCAGCAACTGTTCCTTGGGTCTCGGGATGTACGGCACGCCACCGGACTTGCCGTATTCCTGCCACAGCTTCACGTACGCGTCGCTGTCGGTGGTGCCGTCCCACAGCGCGAGGTAGCTGCCGGCCGGCAGCTGCGCCATGAGGGCGCCGACGATGCGCTCGAGGTCGCCCGCGCCGCGGGCGTGACCGAGCACCCCCATGAACATCACGGCGATCGGCTCGCCGAAATCCAGGACTTTTCGGGCATCCGCGACAATTTGGTCAGGTTCGTGGAAGTCATGCTCCGAGAAGGTGATAGCGCCCTCGGCCCCGCTGCTGAGCAGTGCCCGGCCGTGCGCGAGCACGAGCGGATCGTTGTCCACGTAGACCACCCTTGACCGCGGATTCATCTCCTGCGCGATCTCGTGGGTGTTCTGGGTAACCGGCAGTCCGCTGCCGATGTCGAGGAACTGGCGCACCCCCAGTTCGCCCGCGAGCGTACGCACGGCGCGAATCAGGAACTGCCGCGATTCCACCGCCATGGTGCGGATGTCGGGGTCGATGGCCAGGCTCGCGTCCCCGACCGTGCGATCGATCTCGTAGTTGTCCTTACCACCCAGCCAGTAGTTCCAGATCCGCGCGGAGTGCGGGACATCGGTGCGGATAGCCGGATGTTGTACGTCGGACATGGCGGCTCCTCGACAGGTGTGCTCAGCACGTTCGCTGGGGGATATGCCCAGTGACAGTACAAGATTCGCCAAGTGTTGACCTGAGGGTTGGCGCTATCCGCGCGGATGGTGAGTTACGGTACCGACCGGTATGTAACGCCGGGAAATCTTCGCAACTTCGCAGCGGCAAAACCGACACCAAGATCAATGCTGTTGTGTTGCAAAGGATCAGCCTGCGCAGAGCCATCGATGCGGGGCTACCTGCGTGCTATCGTTCGTCTTGCGGTTGCAACTGTAAGAACATTTGCTCGAACATTTGCACTTACTGGACCACCGCCTACGGGCGGTACCGGCATAGGAGTCTGAGATGACCGATACATCCGCAGCCCCGTTCGACCCGGCGGAACTGTCTTGGCGCAAGAGCACTTTCAGTAATCCGAGCGGTAACTGCGTGGAGCTGGCGCAGCTGTCGGACGGTGGAGTGGCCATGCGCAACTCGCGGGACCCCCACGGTTCGGTGCTCGTCTACACCCGCCCCGAGATCGAATGCTTCATCCTGGGCGCCAAGAGCGGAGAGTTCGACGATCTGGCGTTCTGAGCGGTAGCATTGGCAATCGGCGCGGTGGTTCGCGACGCTGCTGTTGTGTCCACTGCCGGCAATCCCGAGCATCGGAGTGGACCTCATGATCGCTGAACCCGTTCCCCACGGTCGGGTGAATTCCGCTGTCGCCGAACGCGGCCCGACCGCACTCCGTATTGCGGTGGGCGGGCAGCTACGGAAACTGAGGGAAGAGAACAAGATCACCCGGGAGGCCGCCGGTGAACACATCCGCGGCTCCCACGCCAAGATAAGTCGCCTGGAACTCGGGCGAACCGGATTCAAGGAGCGGGACATCCGGGATCTGCTGAGCCTCTACGGCGTCAGCGATCCCGGTGAGCTCGAACAGTTCTTGGATCTCGTACGCAAGGCGAACCAGCCGGGCTGGTGGCACCGCTACAGCGATTTGCTGCCGTCCTGGTTCGAGACCTACCTGGGTCTGGAACATGCCGCCAAGTCCATTCGGACGTACGAAGGCCAGCTCATTCCGGGCCTGCTGCAGACCGCCGATTACGCGCGCTCCGTCGTCGCTCTCGGGCACGACGAGGACGGCGAGCGACGCGTATCGCTGCGCAGGCACCGTCAGGAACTGCTGACGCGCGAAGGCGCGCCGACGTTCTGGGCGGTATTGGACGAGTCGGTGCTGCGGCGTCCGGTGGGCGGCCCCAGTGTCATGCGTGGGCAGCTCGAGTATCTCCACGAGATCTCGTTGCTGCCCAACGTGACGATTCAGGTCCTGCCGTACGCGGCGGGTGGCCATGCGGCGGCGGGCAGTTCGTTCACCATGCTGCGCTTCGCCGAGGCCGAACTGCCCGACATCGTGTATCTGGAGCAGCTGACGAGCGCGCTGTACCTGGATCGCCGGGAGGATCTCGAGCTCTACCGGCAGGTCATGGACCAGCTGAGTGTGCAGGCCGAGCCGCCGGAGCGTTCGCGCGAATTCCTGCGGGAGATCGCCGACTCGCTCTGAGTCTGATGGGCCCGTTCTGTGAACGGGCCTGTTGTGGTGCGCGAAAACGGCTGGCCGGCACGCGGATCGAGGTATCCTGCGGCGCTGTGAGGCCGGGGTAGACAGTGGAATAGCGGGTGAGCGTACGACGCGGCAACGGCGTCGGCGCAACTTCGTGGTGCGCGTATGCCCACCGGTGCACCGGGTGTACACATGCTGGCGGGGCCCCTCGCGGGGCCCCGGTCAGGCCGTGCAGTGCAGTTCAGATCACTGCCTGATGAAACTGGACGCGATGCGCCAGAACGCGTCGCGCTGCAAGGAATGCAGATCCCAGTCGTTCACCATCGCGTGCGCGGTGGTGACTATTCGGTCGATATCGAAATCGTACCGAGTGGCCGCTCCGGTGGATTCGACCTGCCCGATTACGAATGCGGTCGCCGTCTCGCGTGAATAGGTGTGCGCCGGCTGATTCCTTTCGGCGAACCCGAGTCGGCTGAGGTTGATTGGCTGGTTCATTAGAACGCCCCTGATGCCAAGCCGTCGGCAAACCTGTGGCGCGGAATCGCCGGTGATTTACCGTTCGGCTCCCTGGTTATCCCCTACGGTGCCTTACACCCCGAGTCTATGACCGTGCTCCGCGCAGATGCAAGTACATCTGCAACCTCGAATTCGCAGGTCCGGCAACGATTTCGGGATGCCAAGAGTTTGCGCTGCGAGCCCGCCGGGAGTGCCCGGATGGTGCGGTCAGGAGTATTTCTGAACGAAAATACTGGTCAGATCAGACTTTTTCGCCGGTGATTCGAGATCGACATCCGGCACGTCGATGAACTGGAGGGATTCTGGTCCCCGCCAACGGGATTGCACACCGATGCGAAGATGTTTCCCGGCTCGAAAATTGTTTGTCCCGAGCCGGTTCCGGAGGTCGAAGCGGGACGCCGCGGCGCCCCTTCCTACTCGTCGCCGGGCTCCGGCCGGACCGCCCTGCCGTGTTCGGTCACCAGCAGGACGATTCCCGCCCCGAGGAACACCACGGCCGCCACCGCGCCCACGAGCACTCCGTCCGACCAGCCGTGGCCCGCGGCGGTCGCCGTGAGCGCCGCGGCGATGAGGGCCAGGGCGGTGAGGGCCAGGCCGGGCAGCGTCCGCACTTCGGCAAGGGGCACCGCCGGGGAAGTGCGGGCGCCGCGATCGGATTCGATGAACCGGTGTCCGGCCCGCGCGGCGCCGTGTCCGGCCTGCGCGGTGCGATTCAGCCTGCGGGAAGTGCCGAGGGGTGCGGGCTGCATCATCACTGACCTCTTCTCCGCCCCGGACCTCAGGGCCGATGGCATGTGGTTACCCGGGCCCGTCGAGCGCTAATCACCGGACCTGCCGGACGGTTTGGTCCGCGCTGTGGGAAATGCCACCGGCCGGCGCCGGGTCTTTGTATTGAAACGGGTTCTAGCTGTGTGTTAGGTCTGGGAGCAGTGATTCGATCAGCTGTACTGGACAGGACAGGTGGACCCGTGGTGGACGTCCCGGCGTATTTCGATGTGGTGGGCGACGGCTTCGAGCCGACCCGGTTCGCGGCCAGTCAGTGGAGCGCCGCGCAGATCGTCGGCCCCGCGCTGTGCGGGCTCATGGCCCGGCAGCTCGAACTCGAACACGCCACCGACGGATTCACCCCGGTGCGCCTGACGGTGGACATGTTCAGCGCCGCCCGCTTCGAACACACCGTGCTGCCCACCGTGCGGGTGCGCGACGGCAACCGCATCCGGGTCGCCGACGTGAACGTCATGCAGAACGGCACGATCGCCGCCCGCGCCTCGGCGGTGCTGTTGCGGCCCTCCGAACAGCCCGTGGGCGAGCTGTGGCACCGCGAGCGTGAACCGGTGCCCCCGACGCTCGAACTCGCGCCCACGAGCCCGGAACCCAAGATCCCGCTCTTCAGCAGCGCCGCGACCCAGGACGACTGGTCCTCGGTGCCGACCCAGCACGAGAACAACGCGCGGAAGCGCACCTGGCAGAACCCGATTCGGGTGGTGACCGGCGAAGAGCTCTCCCCGTTCCAGCGGGTCGCGCTCGTCGCCGAGGCGACCAGCATGATGACCAACTGGGGTGACGGCGGCATCGGCTTCATCAATACCGATATGACGCTGGCGATCGCGCGCATGCCGCAGGGCTACGAGATCGGCGTCGAGGCCGACAGTCACTTCAGCGAGCGCGGTATGGCCGTCGGTGTGGCGACCCTGTTCGATCGCCTCGGCTCGTTCGGGAACTGCATGGTCACCTCGGTGTCCAACGCGGGCCGGCAGATCAGCAGCGCCCAGCTGGACGCGGTGATGGCCTCGCGCATCTGATCCACGCCCGGGCGAGCGGCCGGCAGCGGATACTCGGGTGGTGATGCTCGACGGTGAGACTTCCGAACAGGGCCCTGGGCTCGATGAGGTGATCGGCTCGGGCCGGCCGCAGGCGGTCGGCAGCTTCCGGTTCTGGTCCGCCGAACAGCGGTGGGAGTGGTCCGACGAGGTGGCCGCCATGCACGGCTACGCGCCCGGCACGGTGCAGCCGACCACCCAGTTGCTGCTCACCCACAAACACCCCGACGATCGAGCGCTGTTCGCCAGCTCGCTGGCCCGGTCGGTGGAGAGCGGGGAGCCGTTCTGCAGCCGGCATCGCATCGTGGACACGGCCGGGGCGGTGCACCACGTCCTCGTCGTGGGCGATCACATGCTCGACGAGGACAACCGGGTCGCCGGCACCTCGGGGTACTACATCGATGTCACCGACACCCTGGCCGAGCACCGGCAGGAGACGCTGGACGACACCCTGCCCGAGCTGTACCAGGCCCGGGCGGTCATCGAACAGGCCAAGGGCGCGCTCATGCTCGTCTACGGCATCAGCGCCGAGCAGGCCTTCCGGGTGCTGACCTGGCGTTCTCAGGAGACCAACACGAAACTTCGCACGCTGTCGGGACATCTGGTCGCCGGATTCGCCGAACTGGGCGGAACGACCGTGCAGCTGCGCAGCAGGTTCGATCACCTGCTGCTCACCGTGCACACGCGGTTCGACGCGGAATGAGACGGCGGTACGCGGGTTTCGGCGCGACCGCCGGGGGTACGTCGGTCAATGACACGTGCCGGGCGCTCGGATCCGCCGGCAGACCGCGCGATCGACATCCGTCAGGCGAGTGAGTGTTCGAGAATATGCATCAGGCGAATGGATCGAACAATGGCCGGGCGCGGCGCGTTCCATCGGCACGGCGCGGCGGCGGACGGGCGGAGCGGCGTATGCGGGATGGGACCTCTCGATCGGCGGCCGCGGCGGATGTGATCGGCGTGCGCGTCCCCGCCGAACTGGCGCAGCTGACCATGCTGCGCGCGCTGGCCGAAACAGTGGCTCTGATAGGCGATTTCGCCCTCGACGAGGTGACCGACATCCGGGTCGCGCTGGACGAGGTGGCCACCGCGCTGATCCTGGGCTCGGTACCGAGCGGCGTGATCGAGTGCGACTTCGCCTACGACGACAACCGCATGCGGATCCGGGTGGGAACCGTGGTGGCCGAACCGGACGCCCTCGACGAGGGCGGCTTCGGCTGGCACGTGCTGAAGACCCTCACCGAGACCATCGGTGTGCGCACCGAATCCTTCGACGTGGTCGCCGGAGGCTTCCCGACGGTGGTGGAATTCAGCCGCCGCCGCGGGGAATACGAGGATCGGGACTGATCCGCGGCGCCGGTTCGGCACGGACCGGTCTCGATGCCGCGTCGAACGGACTACGTCGAATACCCCACGGAGAGCGGCGGTTTAAGGTTGCGGTTACCGCCGAGTTCTGGATCGCCTGGGGGTTGCCGTGCCGCGTTCTTCGTCGAGAATCGCCCTGGGTCTGTCCCGAATCCTCGCCGCCGCACTGCTGCTCGGCTGCGTCGCCGGAACCGCGAACGCCGAGCCGCCGGTCCCGGGCGGGCCCGCCGAGGTGAACGGCTTCGGCTTCGACCCGCTGCCCGCGGTGCAGCAGTGGATCGACGCCGTCCTGCCCGCGCCCGCGCTGCCGGCGGCCCCGGACACCCCGCTGGTCGACGGCGACTCTCTCACACCGGAATTGGCGGCGCTGCGCGCGGCGACCATGCCCACGCCCGTCGGTGACGCCTTCCTGGACGAGTGGCCCGCGGAGTTGGACGGGCTGGCGCCCGGACAGGTCGTCGCGTCGCGCGACGTGAGCGCGGTCGGCGCCCTCACGCTGCTGACGCCCGTGCGGCAGGTCGTGCAGTTCAAGTACCGCACCACCGACGCACATGGCGCGGCCTCCTACGCGGTGGCCTCGCTGGCGATCCCGGCGGGGGAGTGGACCGGGTCCGGCGGGCGGCCGGTGCTGGTGAACAACCTGCCCATCAACGCACTGGGTCGCGCGTGCAATCCGAGTTACACCCTGGCGCACGGTATTTCGCTCAACACCAATCTGACCGAGTATCTGCCCCCGACCACCCAGCTGGCCCTGCTGCGCGGGTACGCGGTCCTGCTGCCCGATCACGAGGGCCCGCGGATGGCCTACGCGGAGCCGTACGTGGCCGGGCACGCCATCCTGGACGGCATCCGGGCGGTGCGCGGGGCGCTGCCGAACGAGTTCGGCGACAGCCGTTTCGGGATGGTCGGCTACTCCGGCGGCGCGATCGCCACCAAGGGCGCGGTCAAACTCCTGGCGGAGTACGCGCCCGAACTCACCGACGTGGTGGCGGGCGCGGCGCTGGGCGGGGTGCCCGCCGACTACGAGTTGCTCGCGCGCAGCATGAACGCGAATCTGGCCTCGGGCATCTTCATGGCCGCGACCTTCGCCGTCGGCCGCGAACGCCCGGACATCCTGGCCCGCATGAACAATCTGGCGCGCTGGGTGACGACCTCGTTCGTCAAGGACTGGTGCGTGGACACGTTCGCGCTGCCCGGGGTGCTGCACCTGCCCATCGACGTCGCCGCGAACTTCCCCGATCCACTGCACAGTCCCTTCGCGCAGGAGATCTACCGCGTCACGCGCATGGCGGGCCGGGCGTCGCCCGTGCCGCTGTACATCTACCACGGCGCGCAGGAGTTCTGGGTGCCCGAGCAGGGCGCGCGGGACCTCTACGACGAACAGTGCGCGCTCGGCGCGCGGGCGGTGTACCGCAGCGTGTTCGGCGAGCACATCATCGCGGCGGCGGTGGGGTACCCGGAGTCGCTGCTGTGGCTGGACGAACGCCTGCGCGGTGTACCCGCGCCGAACGAATGCTGAAGCGCCCCTTGGTGATAGTGCTGCGCAGGGGTGTGCTCGAACACCTCGCGCGGCGAACCGCCGGCCGAAGGTGAACCCGCGCACCGGCTCTGCGGGCCCCATGACGCGATCAGGTCCCCGGTCGGATCGACCGGGGACCTGATCGCGAGGTCACACGCCCTGCCGGGCGCCTCTCACATGGGGAACAGGTTGTGCTTGCGCGGGTTGTGCTTGCGCACGGCGCCCTTGTCGCGCAGCAGCTTGAGCGCCTTGCGGATCTCGAGCCGGGTGGTGGACGGTTCGATGACCGCGTCGATGTAGCCGCGCTCGGCCGCGGTCCACGGGGTGGCGACGGTGGCGTTGTAGAAGTCGATCATGTTCTGCCGCACCGCCTCCCGCTGATCCTCGGGGGTCGCCTCGAGGGTGCGCTTGCCGACGATCGGGATCATGGACTCCGCGCCCATGACCGCCAGGCGCGCGGTCGGCCAGGCCAGGGCCACGTCGGCGCCGAGCTGCTTGCAGCCCATGACCGCGAAACCGCCGCCGTACGCCTTGCGGGTCACGATGGTCACGATCGGCACGGTGGCCTCGATCAGCGCGCGGAACATGCGGCCGCCGCGCTTGATGACGTGGTTGCGCTCCTCGTCCACGCCCGGCAGCACGCCCGGGGTGTCGACGACGTAGATCAACGGCAGGTTGTAGGCGTCGCAGAGCCGGATGAAGTGCGCGGCCTTGTCCGAGCACGCGGCGTCGAGCGCGCCGCCGAGCACCAGCGGCTGGTTGGCCAGCACGCCGACCGGACGCCCGTCGACGCGGGCGAACCCGGTGATCAGGTTCTCCGAGGTCTTCGCGCCGATCTCGTGGAAGTGGCCGTCGTCGAAGATGCGCAGCAGGATCTCGTGCATGTCGTAGCCGACCTTGTCGGCGTCGGGCATGAAGGTGTCCAGCTCGCGGTCGGTGGCGGTGAGCTCGGGCTCGAGGCCGGGGTTCACCACGGGCGCCGGCTCGACACAGCTGGTCGGCAGGTAGCTCAGGTATTCGCGGACCCACGCGAAGGCGCCGGCCTCGTCCTTGGCGACGTGGTGGACGGTGCCGTTCTTCTCGAGCGCGCGGGCGCCGCCGAGCTCCTCGGCGGTCACCGAGGAACCGGTGACGGCCTTGATGACCTCGGGACCGGTGACGAACATGTACGAGTCCTCGGTCGCGACCAGGACATCCATGTTGATCGGGCCGTACACCGAGCCCGCCGCGCACTTGCCGAACATGACCGCGATGGTCGGCACGAAGCCGGACAGGTCGTCCAGCGGACGGCACATGTTCGCGTACCAGGCCAGGGAGGCGACGCCGTCCTGGATGCGCGCGCCGCCGGAGTCGTTGATGCAGATCACGGGGCAGGCGTTGTTGTAGGCGAAGTCCATCGCGGCCCGCACGCGGCGGCCGAAGACCTCGCTGACCGAACCGCCGTACACCGAGGGGTCGTGGGAGATCACCACGACCGGGCGGCCGTCGATGTAGCCGCGGCCGGTGACCACGCCGTCGCCGTAGTAGGCGTCGGGCTTGCCGGGCTGGCGCATGAGCGCGCCCATCTCGACGAAGGTTCCCGGGTCCAGCAGCATGTGCACCCGTTCTCGGGCGCTGGGGATGCCCTTGGCGAGCCGCTTGGCAATGCCCTTCTCACCGGAAGGTTCCTCGGCGATCTCGAGCAGTTTGCGCAGTTCCGCCAGCTTTTCCGCTGTACCCGTCATTACTTCGGTCTTGCCTTTCCGCCTTCATCAGTCGAGCCGGATCGCGGCCCGACCATGCACGGTACCCCGCCTCCCCCCTCCCTAACCACCGAACGATCACCGAACGCCTCGGTAACGTGTGCCGGGCACCACAGCGGGGTTCGCGAAACAATCAGCGATACACTGCGGCCCGTGAGCTCACCCATGACTGTGCGGGCCGGTACGCCCGAGGTGGTTCGGCCCGATCTCAACACGTTCGGGTTCTCCGAGATGCGGCGTACCGCGATCGTGGGCGCGGTGCTCGGGGGCGCGGTCACCCGCAGCGTGCTGCGCGGCGGGTTGCGCCGGACCAAGCGTAAGCGCGCGGTCGCCGACGGTGTGGTGAACGGCTTCGAATCGCTCGGCCCGATGTTCGTCAAACTGGGTCAGCTCATCGCCTCCTCGCCCGGCGCCTTCCCGCGCGAGCTGGCCGACGCCTGCCTGCGCTGCCTGGACGACATGGCGCCGTTCCCCTCCGCGGATGCCCGCGCGATCATCGAATCCGAGCTGGGCAAGCCCATTTCCGAGCTCTTCCGATCCTTCGACGACGAGCCGCTCTCGGCGGCTTCGATCGCCCAGGTGCACGCCTGTGTGCTGGCCGACGGCCGTCCGGCCGTGGTCAAGGTGCAGCGCCCGGAGATCGCACGCCGCATGATTGTGGATCTGCGCGCGGCGATGAAGCTGGCGAAGACGCTGGAGAAGCGTTCGGAGAACGCCCGGGTCGCCAACACCCAGGCGGTGGTGCGCGATTTGTACGAGGCCACCGTGGCCGAGCTGAACTTCCTCATCGAGGCCGACAACCAGACCCGGGCCCGGCACAACCTGACCGTCTTCGGTGACAACACCAATGTCGTTGTCCCCGAGGTGTATTGGGAGTACACCGCGCCCCGCGTGCTGTGCATGGAACGCATGCGCGGCATGCCCCTGGACCGGTTCGACGACATTCGCGCGGCGCACCCGGACTCCGAGCTGCTCATCCGCCGCCTGGTGAAGGCGTGGATGGAGAGCGTCGCGGTGCACGGGCTGTTCCACGGTGACGTGCACGCGGGCAATCTCTGGCTGCTCGACGACGGCCGGGTGGCCATGCTCGACTTCGGCATCGTCGGCCGCATGGAGACCGAGTGGCGCGAGTTCGTGCGCGCCCTGTTCTACGCCAGCGCCATCGACAACGACTTCCGCCCGGTGGCCCGCGCCCTGCGCAAGCTCGACATGGTCGCGGACGACAGCGGCGACGACGCGACGATCGGCCGCCAGCTCGCGGTGGCCCTGGGCCCGGTCCTGAACGGCAGCCTGGACAAGCTCGACCTCGGCGTCGTGGCCGCCCGTCTGCTCGAGTTCGGCAAGCGCCGCGGCGCCGCGGGCCCCGAACAGCTCATTCTCATGGGCAAGCAGCTCGGCTACTTCGAGCGCTACGCCGTGGCCCTGGCCCCCGGCTGGAAGCTCGGGCGCGACCTGTTCCTGTTCCGCAACGTCTTCCCCGACGAGGTGGCCGCCAAGCTCGCCGAGTCCGGCGCCGAGCTCCCGGCGAACTGACGCCCGGCGCACCGGCGAGGTAACTGGACGATTGTCCGGCGGAAACGGGCGTCGCTGAATACACTGCGCCAGCAGTTGTATTCGAGGAAAGATCGACAATGACGACGTCTCGTACCGAGGAGTCGCGGGAGACGGCGCCGCCGCGGTGGCGCGATCGCAACCGCTACTTCTGGTTGTTCGGGCTGGTGCCGCCGACCGCCGTGTTCCTGGCCACCGGCCTGGTGTGGGTGTTCGGGCTGCTGGGCTGGCAGGCCGCGGCGCCGGTGTGGTGGTGGATCGGGCCGCTGCTGGTCTACACGTTGTTGCCGGCGATGGACCGGCTGTTCCTGCCCGATCTGGAGAACCCGCCCGAGGACGCGATGGCGTGGCTCGAGCAGGATCGGTACTACCGCTACTGCGTGTACGCCTACATCCCGTGCCAGCTGCTGAGCCTGGTCTACGGCTGCTACCTGTGGACCGCGTCCGAGCTGTCCTGGCTCGGGCTCGACGCCGGGCTCGGCCCGGTGTCCAAGCTCGGGCTCGCGCTGACCGTCGGGGTCATGGGCGGGGTCGGCATCAACACCGCGCACGAGCTCGGGCACAAGAAGACCGAGCTCGAGCGCTGGCTGTCGAAGATCACGCTGGCCCAGACGTTCTACGGGCACTTCTACATCGAGCACAATCGCGGCCATCACGTGCGCGTGGCGACGCCCGAGGACCCCGCCAGCGCGCGTTTCGGCGAATCGCTGTGGATGTTCCTGCCGCGCAGCGTGTGGGGGAGCCTGCGTTCGTCCTGGGCGCTCGAGAAGGCGCGTTTCCGGCGAATGGACAAGGGGCCGTGGACGATCCGCAACGACGTGCTCAATGCCTGGCTGATGTCGGCGGTGCTGTGGGGCGCGCTGATCGGCGTCTTCGGCCCGAAGACGCTGCCGTTCCTGCTGATTCAGGGCGTGTACGGCTTCGCGCTGCTAGAGACCGTCAACTACATCGAGCACTACGGCCTGCTGCGTCAGCGCACCGCGCGCGGGCGCTACGAGCGCTGCACGGCCGCGCACAGCTGGAACTCGAACCATATCGCGACCAATATCGTGCTCTACCACCTGCAGAGGCACAGTGACCATCACGCCAACCCCACCCGCCGCTACCAGACCCTGCGCACGGTGGACGGTGCGCCGAACCTGCCCGCCGGCTATCCGAGCATGATCGGGCTGGCCTACTTCCCGCCGCTGTGGCGCCGGGTGATGGATCACCGGGTGCTCACCCACTACGACGGCGACATCACCCGTGCGAACATTCAGCCCGGCAAGCGCGAGCGGGTCCTGGCGAAGTACGGGGTGCGGTGATGGCCGCCTTCCGCTGCCCGGTGTGCGACTACGTCTACGACGAGGCGCGCGGCGCGCCCCGCGAGGGCTTCCCGGCGGGCACGCCCTGGTCGCAGGTGCCCGAGGACTGGTGCTGCCCGGACTGCGGCGTGCGCGAACAGATCGACTTCGAGCCGGTTCCAGGCACCTAGCACCGCGCGCGGCGCGACTACTCCAGCACCGTCGCGAATGCCCCCGCGACCACGGAGTGAATCTGCCCCACGGCCCGGTCGATCGGCCCGGTGGGCTGGAACAGGTGGCTCAGGGCAAGGCGCACAAGGGTTTCGGTGATCGCCGCCAGATCGTCGTCGGTGACCTCGGTGAGGGTGTACTGCGCGCGGATCATGAGCGTGACGGCCGTGATCGCCCGGCCGAGCACGGGTTCGGTCTCGGTCATCAGCACCGGCAGCAGCGCGGTGTCCGGGCCCGTCCGGCCCGCGAGCGCTGCCTTGAGCAGGGTGTTGTCCGCGCCCGTGCGCAGCGTGAACTCGACCGCCGCGCGAATGCCGAGCACCACGTCGCCGGGCTGCTCGGCCAGGCACCGCGCGATGCCGGCCAGGAAGGTGTCCACCTCCTGGCTGATGACCACCTCGGCCAGCTCGTGTTTGTTGGCGAACTCCTTGTACAGGACCGGGCGGCTGACCCCGACCTCCTTGGCCAGGCGGGACATGTTCACCGCGCCCCAGCCCTCGGCGACCACGATGCGCCGGCCGGTGTCGATGATCCGTTCGCGCAGGAGCTTGCGCATGTCGCTCTGAAAGTTCGGGGCTGCGGCCACGCGCTGATCGTACATGGGCCCTCGATCCGTCTCGTTCATTGACATTTTCAAGACGAGTGTATCTACTGGATACACTTCGTGAAGAAGTGTAAATGTCTAGGAGATCGACAATGACGACGTCTCGTACCGGGGAGGCTCGCGAAGTCGTGCCGCCGCAGTGGCATGACCGCAAGCGCTACCTCTGGCTCTTCGGCCTGGTCGCACCGACCGCCGTATTCCTCACGACCGGGTTCGTGTGGGTGTTCAATCAGCTCGGCTGGCAGGCCGTGTCCCCGGTGTGGTGGTGGATCGGCCCGCTGCTGGTCTACGTGCTGCTGCCGATCCTGGACCGCTTCTTCGGTCCGGACGGGCAGAACCCGCCGGACGAGGTCATGGAGTGGCTCGAGAACGACAGGTACTACCGCTACTGCGTGTACGCCTACATCCCGTTCCAGCTGCTGAGCCTGATCTACGCCTGCTACCTGTGGACCGCCACGGATCTGTCCTGGCTGGGCGTGGACGGCGGGCTGAGCCTGATCTCCAAGTTCGGCCTGGCGCTGAGCATCGGCGTGGTCGGCGGCGTCGGCATCAACACCGCGCACGAACTCGGCCACAAGAAGGAGGAGCTCGAGCGCTGGCTCTCGAAGGTCACGCTGGCCCAGACGTTCTACGGGCACTTCTACATCGAGCACAACCGCGGTCATCACGTCCGCGTCGCGACCCCGGAGGATCCGGCCAGTTCCCGCTTCGGCGAATCGTTCTGGACCTTCCTGCCGCGCAGCGTGTGGGGCAGCTTGCGCTCGTCCTGGGGGCTCGAGGCCACCCGGCTGCGGCGACTGGGCAAGAACCCGTGGACGATTCACAACGACGTGCTCAACGCCTGGCTGATGTCGGTCGTGCTGTGGGGCGCGCTGGCCGTGGCCTTCGGCCCGATGGTGCTGCCGTTCCTGGTGATTCAGGGTGTCTACGGTTTCGCGCTGCTCGAGACGGTGAACTACCTCGAGCACTACGGACTGCTGCGCCAGCGCACCGCGAGCGGCCGCTACGAGCGCTGCACCCCCTCGCACAGCTGGAACTCCGATCACATCGTGACCAACATCTTCCTGTACCACCTGCAGCGGCACAGCGATCACCACGCCAATCCCACTCGGCGCTACCAGATCCTGCGCAGCATGGACGGCGCGCCCAATCTGCCCAGCGGTTACGCCAGCATGATCGGCCTGGCCTACTTCCCGCCGCTGTGGCGCAAGGTGATGGACCACCGCGTGCTGAACCACTACGCGGGCGACATCACGCGCGTGAACATCCAGCCCGCCAAGCGCGAGCGCGTGCTGGCGAAGTACGGGGTGCGCTGATGGCCGCCTACACCTGCCCGGTCTGCGACTACGTCTACGACGAGGCCGCCGGCGCGCCCCGGGAAGGCTTCCCCGCCGGCACCCCGTGGTCGGCGATCCCGGACGACTGGTGCTGCCCCGACTGCGGTGTCCGCGAGAAGCTCGACTTCGAATCCACCTCCGCGAGTACAGGACCCGGCCATGAGCACTGACTACAAACTCTTCCGCTGCCTGGTGTGCGGCTTCGAATACGACGAGGCCCTGGGCTGGCCGGAGGACGGCATCGAGCCCGGCACCCGCTGGGCCGACATCCCCGAGGACTGGTCCTGCCCGGATTGCGGTGCGGCCAAGGCCGATTTCGAGATGGTGGAGGTCAGCCGCTCGTGACGAACGGCCGCATTGTCATCGTGGGCACCGGCGTCGCGGGCGCCACCGCGGCCCGCACCCTGCGCACCGCCGGGTACAAGGGCGCGATCGTGCTGATCGGCGCGGAGGCCGACCTGCCCTACCGGCGGCCCATGGTGTCCAAGGAGATGCTCGCGGGCACCGCGGTCGAGCGGCGAACCCTGTTGGAGCCCAGCGAGTTCTGGCAGTCGCGCGACATCGAGGTGCGCACCGGCGCCACCGTGGTGAGCATCGAGCCCGAGCGGGCGCGGGTACTGCTCGACGACGGCGCCGAGCTCGGCTACGACAGCCTGCTGCTGGCCACCGGTGCGCGCCCGCGCGCACTGCCCGGCTCCGGGGACGGGGTGCACACCCTGCGCGGGCGGGCCGACATCGGGGCCGTGCGCGCCGCGATCGACGCGGGTTCGCTGCTGATCGTCGGTGCGGGCCTGATCGGCTGCGAGGTCGCCGCCACCGCGACGACACTGGGCGCGCGGGTGACGATGCTCGACGCCGGGGCCGCTCCGCTGGACCGGATCGCGCCGCCGGTGATCGGTGAGTTCGTGCGGAATCTGCACGCCGGCAACGGCGTCGATATCCACGGCGGGGTGTTGCTGACCGATATCGAGCGGACCGCGCCCGACACGGTGACCGCCACCGCCGAGGACGGCCGCGCCTGGAACGCGCGCGCGGCACTGGTTGCTATCGGTGCCGTTCCGAACATCGCGCTCGCCGCCGCGGCCGGCATCGCGGTCGCGGACGGCATCCTGGTCGACGAGCGCTACCGCACCAGCGCGCCGGGGGTCTTCGCCGCGGGCGACGCCGCCGCCCGGCTCGATCTCGACACCGGCGTGCACCGTCGTGACGAACACTGGAACAGCGCGCAGGCCCAGGGCGCGGCGGCGGCCGCCGCGATGCTCGGCACCGCGCCCGAGACGGCCGAGGTCTCCTGGGGCTGGTCCACGCAGTACGGCGTGAACATCCAGTTCGCGGGCCGGATCGAGCCGTCGGACGAGTTGGTCGTGCGCGGCGTGCCGGGTACGCCCGACCTCACCGTGCTGGGCGTGCGCGAGGGCAGGCTCGCCGGTGCGGTGGCGGTCGGTCGTCCCGCCGACATCCGTGCCGCCCGCGATCTGATCGCCCGGCGCGCGGTGCTCGATCCCGCGGTGTGCGCCGACGAGTCGGTGCTCTTGGCGTCGCTTGTCGATCTCGCCCGCAGCGTTAATTGAATCGCAAGCGAGCTAATAACTCGCAATAAGTGAAATACCGCCGAATCAATTATTTGATCGGCGGTATTTTCGATTGCCCGTGCATTGCTGAATGGCGTTGCGGGCCCGGTCGTCGGTAATGGGATTGGGCATTTTTCCCCCGAACCGGCCGGTCAGTCAAGCATTTGCACGAACCCCGTGAAGACTGACACGTCAGTCCGAAATCTGTATTACTGTTCGGCCGGTCGGCAACGACCAACAGGGGCAGTGGGGTGGTAAGCATTGGTCGACAAGGCTATTCGGGGGCCCGAACCGCTGGTGCGGCAGGCAATCGATTTCGTTCTCTCCGGGCTGCGCACATTCGGGCGCACCCTGCAATTGGCCGTGGCGGCCTTCCGCTACCTGATCACCGACACCATCGGTCTCAAACATCCGTGGCGCGACACCCTGCAGCAGGGCTGGTTCATCGTCAGCGTGACCGCGATTCCCGCTGTGCTGGTTGCCATTCCGTTCGGCGTCATCGTCGCGGTGCAGGTCGGTAGCCTCACCCAGCAGGTCGGCGCGAGTTCGGTCTCCGGCGCGGCGGGCGGACTCGGGGTGATCCGCCAGGGCGCGCCGATGGTCACCGCGCTGCTGCTGGGCGGCGCCGCCGGTTCGGCCATCGCCGCCGATCTCGGCGCGCGCACCATTCGCGACGAAGTGGACGCGCTGCGCACCATGGGCATCGACCCGGTGCGGCGGCTGGTCGCGCCCCGGCTGGCGGCCATGCTCGCGCTCACGCCGCTGCTGTGCATGCTGATCATCTTCATGGGCGTGTTCACCGGATACGTGATCGCCGTGGGCTTCCAGGGCGTCACGCCCGGCAGCTACCTCTCGGCCTTCTCGGCCTTCGCCAAGATGAGCGACCTGGGCGTGGCGATCGTGAAGTCGATTCTCTTCGGGGTCATCGTGCTCATCGTGTCCTGCCAGCGGGGGCTGGAGGCCACCCACGGTCCCAAGGGGGTCGCCAACGCCGTGAACGCCGCGGTGGTGATCGGCGTGATCGCGGCCTTCGGGGTGAATCTTGTTATCACCCAGCTGGTTTCGATGTTCCTACCGCAGCAGGTGGGCTGATGACGCAGGTTCCCGCCCGCTATCACGCCCTCGGTTCGGTGGGCCTGGTCGCCGAGCGCGGCGCGCAGGCGCCCATGTCGGTCCTCGAATCCCTCGGGCACCAGGCCACTTTCGTCTACGAGGTGCTGGCCGCGATCCCGCACACGCTGCGGGTGTACCGCCGCCAGACCATGCTCATCCTGTCCGACATCACCTGGGGCTCCGGGGCGATCATCGTGGGCGGCGGCACCGTCGCGGTGCTGGCGTTCCTGGGCATCGCGGTCGGCGGCTCCATCGGGGTGGAGGGTTTCACCGCGCTGAACATGGTCGGCATGGGACCGCTGACCGGGTTCGTCTCGGCCTACGCCAACACCCGGGAGATGGCGCCCATGGTGGCCGCCATCGGGTTCGCCGCCCAGGCGGGCTGCCGGATGACGGCCGAGATCGGGTCCATGCGCATCTCCGAGGAGATCGACGCGCTCGAGGCCATCGGCATCCGGCCCATGCCCTTCGTGGTGACCACCCGCGTCATCGCCGGCGTCATCACCATCGTGCCGCTGCACCTGCTCACGCTCATCCTGTCGTACCTGTCGTGCGCGACGGTCGTAAACGTGCTGCACGGGCAGTCCTCGGGCACCTACTACCACTACTTCAACGCCTTCCTGCAACCGGGAGACGTCGTGGCGTCGCTGATCAAGGCGACGATCTTCGTCATCGCCATCATCCTCATCCACGGCTACCAGGGCTTCTACGCCACCGGCGGGCCGGAGGGCGTGGGCCGGGCCTCGGGCCGGGCAATCCGCGCCAGCCTGGTGCTGGTGGTCATCCTGGACATGATCCTGACGATCGTGATCTGGGGCCTGGATGTCGGCATTCGGATCTCGGGGTGAGTCATGGGTGTTTTTCAGGATCATTCCGGCCGGGCCGCGGGCCCCTGGCTGCTGCGCCTGCGCGGGCTGGTGTTCGCGGTCGTCATCGTCGTGGTGGGGATCGTCGTGAGTTCCTACGCGCGTGGGTCTTTCGCCGATAGATTCGCCCTCACCATCGACGCGGCGACCCTCGGCGAGGGCCTGGCGCCCGGCGCGGAGGTGAAGTTCCGCGGCTACGCCATCGGCACGGTGCGCGAGGTGACCACGGTCGGCTACGGCCAGCAGCGCATCGAGATCGAGATCGAGCGGGATCAGGCCGGCGCGCTGACCGACGACGTGACCGCGCGGTTCACCTCCTCGAATGTGTTCGGCTCCAGCGCGATCGAACTCGTCGCGGGCAGCGGCGGCGGCCCGCTGGCGGAGAACTCGGTGCTGAGCATCGGGGAGAACGCCACCAACGCCACCGTGTCGGGGGTGTTCCGGCGTGCGGCCCGGCTCACCACGGTGCTCGATTCCGACACCGTCCGCAGGCTTTTCGATCTGCTGCTGGACAACGCGGACAGCCTGGGCCCGGCGCTGAAGTCCTTCTTCGAGACCGCCCGCATGCTCGCGGACAACCAGCGCGCGCCCCTGGGCCACTACCTCGCGATCGGCGGGGACATGACCGGCGCGTTCGCCGATCTGACCCCCTCGGTGGGGCACGCGATCCTGGCGGTGCTCGAACAGAGCGCCTACTTCGGCGACCCGGGCAACCGGGCCCGCACCAACACCGCCACCGACGGCATCGATCAGGCCGTGCTGATCGGGATCTCGGATCTGCTGGCGCGCAACAACCCCGACCTCGACCGGGTGCTGGGCGGCGTCCTGGACCTGGCGGTGCCGATCGCGGCGTCCGCGGGTTCGCTCGTCCCGGCGTACCACCGGGTCCCGGCCCTGCTGAACGCCATGGACGGCGCGTTCGAGCCGCGGGACGGGCGTATTCGGCTGCAGGTCGAGCTGATCGCGAAAACCATGCCGTACCTGGCCGATTCACTTCCGGAGGCCCCGCGGTGAACGACATCGTCAAATCCTCGATCAAACTCATGATCTTCGTGCTCGTCGTGGCGGGCTGCTCGGTCTTCATCGTCACCGCGCTGCGCACGCCGATCCCGGGCGAGAAGGTCACCTACGACGCGATTTTCACCGATGTGTCGGGCCTGTTCGCCGGTGATTCGGTGCGCATGTCCGGGGTCGCGGTGGGCAAGGTGGAGGCGGTCGAGCTCGACGGGCCCCGGGCCCGGGTGCGCTTCACCATCGATCGCCAACGCGCGGTCCACGACAACACCGAGGCCGCCGTGCGGTATCAGAACCTCATCGGGCAGCGGTACGTCGAACTGCTGACCGAGGGCCCGCCCGGCGCGACACTGCCCGCGGGGTCGACGATTCCGGTACAGCGCACCATCCCCAGCTTCGACGTGTCCAAGCTGTTCAACGGCTTCAAGCCGATGTTCGACACCCTGGATCCCGCGCAGCTCAACCAATTCGGCGACAACCTGCTCCGGGTCATCCAGGGCGACGGCTCCGGTATCGGACCGGTACTGGCCGACGTCGACAAGCTGACCGCGCACGCCCGCGACAGCGAGCAGGTCATCGTGCTGCTGATCCGCAACCTGGGCCTGGTCTCGCAGGAGCTGGGCGGCAAGTCGCAGGCGGTGGGCGATCTCGTGGCACAGCTGAGCGGCATCCTGCGGCAGTTCACCGATCGGACGCAGACCGTGCTCAGCGCCATCGATTCCGCGAAAGCCACTCTCACCCCGCTGATTCCGCTGCTGGAGGGCACGCGGGACGCCTACGACGCCGGCTACGGCCCGATCGACGGCCTGCTGCGCCGGCTGGTCCCGCAGACCGAGCAGCTGACCCAGCTGCTGGCGCTGACCCCGGCCCTGGTCACCGGGCTGAACGCGGCGATGCCCGGAACGGGCTATCAGCCGCGCATCACCTGCTCCAACGGCCCGGCCGCGTTGCCCGCGACCGCGGACATCATTCTCTCGACCCAGAACCTGGTGGTGTGCAAATGACGGCCGCGGTGCGGTACATCGGCGCGCTGGTGCGCGAGGTCCTGACGGGCCGCGGCGATCAGCCGACCCAATTACGCTGGGGCATAGCGGGTGTGGCGGTGTGCTCGGTGCTGCTGCTCACCGCCGCGGCGCTGTACGTCGTGCCCATCGGGCAGCGCACCTACGTCGCGGACTTCGCGGTCTCCGGTGGCGCCCGGGCCGGGGACGAGGTGCGCGTGGCGGGCATCAACGTCGGCAAGATCCGGGAGGTCGAACTCGCCGGTGATCACGTCGAGATCAGCTTCACGGTGAAATCCGATGTGCGCGTGGGCCACGAGTCCACCGCGGAGGTCAAGATGCTGACCCCGATCGGTGGTCACTACCTCGCCCTCGGCCTGGCGGGGGACAGGGACCTGGGGGACGGGCACATTCCCCGCGAGCGCACCGCGACCCCGTTCGAACTCAGTGACATCCTCGACAAGGGCACCCCGCTGTTCTCGAAGGTGGACACCGCGACGACGCGCGGCACGGTCGAGGAGCTGAACCGGGCACTGAACGATCAGCCCGACGCGCTGCGCGGGGTGATCACCAACGCCAACGAGCTGACCGGCCTGCTGGCCGAGCGCACCGGGCAACTCGACACCGCGCTGCGGGTCTCGGACGAATACGTCGCCGCCATCGCCGGCGACAAGGCGATCCTGGCCGACTTCGTGCGTCAGCTCGGGACGGTCGCCGACCGGCTCGGCAATCGCAAGGCGGACATCGTCGGGGTGTTCAACCTCGTCAAGCGGCTGCTGCTCATCATCAACCGGCCGGTCATGGCGTTCGGGGACACCCTCGAGCCGCCCATCACCGAGATCGAGCAGCTCTTCTCCAAGGTCTTCGACGACCCGAACCGCATCGACGTCGTCATCACCACCCTGCGCGATGTGATCGCCAGGCTGAACGGCCTGCTCGGCACGCAGGTGCAGGTGGACACACCCGCCGCGGGCGTACAGGTCTGCATTCCCTACGACGGCAAGGCGTGCTGATGAATCGGTTCCGAACCGCACTCGCCGCCGGGGTCGCCACCGCCGTGCTGGTGGCGACCGGCGTGGCCGGGGTGACCTGGGCCAAGACCGCGCGGGTGACCTCGCACAGCGTCTGCGCCGAATTCGCCGACACCGTCGGCCTGTACGAGGGCAACAGCGTGACCATGCTCGGCGTCGAGATCGGCACCGTGTCCGGGATCGAATCGCTGGGCAACCGCATGCGGGTCACCATGGACGTGCGCGGCGACGTGACCCTGCCGGCCGACATCGCCGCCGTCACGATGTCCAGCTCCATCGTGACCGATCGGCACGTGGAGCTGACGAAGCCGTTCACCGGCGGGCCGAGCTTCGATACCGCGCAGTGCATTCCGCTGGAGCGGACCAAGACGCCCATCGGCATCAGCGAGGCCCTGGACGCCATGGGCAGGCTGTCCGAGGACCTGACCGGCGGCAGGGCGGACGATACCCTGCTCGACGACACCCTCGTCGCGGCAGATCGCGCCATCGACGGCACCGGGCAGCAGTGGAATCAGTTGCTGCAGCGGCTGTCCGCGGTGGTCGGCGATCCGAACTCGCGCGACGTGGTGTTCCGGCGGCTCATCGACAATCTGGATCAACTGACGAGCATGTTCGTCACCAACTGGCCGGATATGGTTGCGGTACTGGACAATCTGCGGGCCGGTCTGCAGCTGATCGGCGAATTCTCCCAGGAATTCGCCGGGGCCGTGGACATCGCCGTGCAGTTCCTGCCGGTGCTCGCCCGCAATATCGGCAAGTACGATCAGCAGGTCTTCGACCTGCTCGACCAGGTGGTGCCGCAGCTGCACGATCTGATCGAGCAGCGCCGGGGCGACATCACCGATCTGCTGTCGCAGCTGCCGCCGCTGGCCGCGAATCTGCCGCAGGCGGGTGTGCGATGAGGCGAACGCTCACCCGGCTGGTCCCGGGTCTCACGGTCGCGGCGCTGGTGCTGAGCGGCTGCGGGGTCAAGGCCACCGACATCCCCATCCCCGGCACCTACATCAGCGGTGAAACCTACTCGGTGCGTATCGAATTCGGTTCGGTGCTGAACCTGCCCGATCGCGCGAAGGTGATCAACGAGGGCGTGGAGATCGGCATGCTCGATCACATCGACCTGGTCGGCACCACCGCCATCGCCACGGTCGACATCGAGGCCGGCGCCAAGCTGCCCGCGGCCACCACGGCCGAACTGCGCCAGAGCACGATCCTCGGCGACATCCACATCGCCCTGGAAGCGCCGAAGAACGCCCCGGCCACCTTCCTGTCCGACGGCGACCTCATCCCGGTGTCGCAGACCGTGCCTGCCACGAACGTGGAGGACATCCTGCGGGCGCTGTCCAACATCATCACCGGCGGGCGCTGGTCCGACATCCAGCAGCTGGTGACCGACGTGAACGCCGCGTTCCCCGCGGACCCCGCGGAACTGGATCGCGTCAACCGGGCCGGGCGAGCGGCGCTGAGCGACATGGCATCCCACACCGCCGAACTGGATCGCATTCTCGTGTCGGCGCAGCGGATCACCGGAAAACTGGAATCCGGTCGCGGGTCGGTGGACAGCATTCTCACCAACGGTCCCGCCCGGGCCGCGGGCCTGTCCGACGTGCTGTTCAACGTCGTCAAGCTGATCATCAGCGGCGGGGCGCTGGCGAGCAACCTGGGCACGCTGATCCAGCCCTACATCGGCGACTTCCGCTCGATCGTGGCGGTGCTCGCGCCGGCCGCGGTGACCATCGGATACTCCGACCTCACCCTCGCGGACAACCTGGAAACCTTCCGGGTACTGCTGCGGGACAAGCTGATTCCGTTCCTGAACGCCCCGGACGTACAGATCCGGGGGGTCGACACCGGGGCGCAGGCCGATCAACTCGTGACAACCCTGCGATCGCTCGGGATGGTGCCGTGAAACTCTCGCTCTCCGGGCCGGTCTCGCTGGCCCTGCTCACGGTGCTGACCCTGATCTGCGGCAGCTACATGGCCGTCGGGGTGCTGAACATGGACCCGCGCCGCGACACCAACACCGTGACGGTGCTGCTGGACACCTCGGGCGGGCTGATGAAGACCTCGGAGGTCACGCTCCGGGGCCTGCCGATCGGGCGGGTGCGCGACATCGGCGCGACCACACAGGGTTTGGCGGTCGAGGTCGAGTACGACGCGGACTACCGGATCCCCGCGGGGAGTCCGATTCGCATCGCCAACCTCTCCGCGGCGGGCGAGCAGTTCCTGGACTTCCGCCCCGAGGGCACCGCCGGGCCCTTCCTGCGCGACGGCGACACGGTGCCCCGGAGTCAGGTGCGCGCGGCCAGCACCGTGGGTGACGCGCTGGCCAAGATGGACGCGCTGACCGCGCAATTGGATCCGGCCCGCCTGGAACACCTGGCCACCACCGTCGCCACGGGTTTCGAGGGCCGCGACGCCGAGATCGCGAATCTCACCCAGGCGCTGGTGAGCACCGCGAACCTGCTGCGGGACAAGCGCGATGCCATCGCGCGCCTGTACGGCAACGTCCAGACCCTCGGCGATCGATTCGACGGCCGCGCACCGGGTTTGAGCGCCGCCGCGGGCGACGTGGACCGGGCGCTGCCGGAACTGCTGCACATCATCGCCGCGTTCGAGAACTACTCCCACGTCGGCGAACACATCTTCGACGACCCGATCGGCCCGCTGGTCACCCGGATCGACGAATACCTGCAACTGATCGGCCCCGACCTCGGGTTCATCGCCACCGCCCTGAAACCGTCCACCAGCGCGCTGAAACCGCTGCGCGTGGATGCCGGATCGATAGTCGATCTGCTGGCCACGGTTTTCCCGGGCGATGGCGCGGCCCACGTCGGCGTCGAGTTTCCGCGATAGACAGGAGCCGAGTCATGACCGCGAACGACAGGAAGCCGGGGGAGACCGGGGTGGATGCGGGAGAGGGTGTTACGGCCGGCGCGGCGGAGGAGCCGGCGCAGGCCGCACCCGGCGGTGCCGGGGCCGAGTCCGCTCGTAGTGCCTCCGGCGCGGCCGTGGCCGGGGATGCCCGGCCTGCCGCAGACGAGACTTGTGCGCTGGAGGGCGACGAAAATCCCGCACCCGCTTCGCACACTCCGTCGAGCACCGCGGAAGATGCTGTACCGCTGAAGAAGTCGACGGACGCGGCGGCGGCGGTCGCCGTGCCTTCGGTTCCCGGCGCGTCGAGTCCGGCGAAGGAGTCCGGGGAACCGGCAGATCCACCCCAGGCCCGGGCGGCGGTGTGGGGCAGGGTTTTCGCCGACCGTGCCCATGCGCTCGTCGCCGGGGCCGCCGTGCTGCTGGCCGTCGCCGCCGTGGTGCTCGGGGTCCTGTGGCGCGGGAGCGCGGCGGATCTGGACGCGTTGCGCACCAGCCAGTCCGACCGCGAGACCGCCGCCCGGGTGGCCTCGGACTACACCCTGCGCTCGCTGACCTACGACTACAAGAATCTGCCCGCGTTCTTCGCCGGCGTGCAGTCGGGCACGTCCGATGCCCTGCGGGCGCGCTACGACGAGGTACACGACACTCTCACCAAGATCATGACCGAAGCCCAGGTGGTGGCCACCGGGCAGGTCGCGGGAACGTCGGTGCGGGCCATGGACAATGACCAATTCGAAGTACTGGTCTACGCTACCCAGCGCACCAGCAATATTCAGCAGGCGGAACCGGTGACCAAGCCGAATCTGCTCGTGGTGACGGTCGCCGAGAGCGGCGGCGAATGGCTGGTCGTGAATTACGGGCCGAAGGACGCGGGGGACAAGGCCGAGGCAGGCAAGGAAGGAGCCGCGAAATAGCATCCCGAATGGGCAGGCCGCCACAGCGGGAGTTGCCGCTGCGGCGGCGCCGCGAGATCGTCGAAGCCGCCTACGAAGTGTTCACGGCGCAGGGCTACGAGGCCACCGCCATCTCCGAGGTCGCCGCCCGGGCCGGGATAGGCCAGGGCACGGTGTATCGCTACTTCGGCAGTAAGCGCGAAATCCTGGACCACGTCATTGATTTCAGCGTCGAGAAGGTGATGCAATCGGTGCAGCCGGAAACGCTGTTCGGCGTGGCGGAGAGCGTGGGCGAGCTGGTGGACGTGGTGCGGGGCGCGGTGGAGCGGGTGTACGAGCTCTACGAGCGCGAGCCGCAGCTGGTGCGGTTGCTGCTGGTGGAGGCCGGCGCGATCGACGAGGAGCTGGCACAGCGCCTCTTCGGCTTCGAGGGTTTCGTGGCGGCCCTGGTCACCGCCGAGCTCGAGCGCGGCATGGCCGCCGGCTGGATTCGCGCCGACATCGACGCCGAGGTGCTCTCGCACACGATCCTGTCCCTGGTCGGCCCCGGCCTGGTGCGCGAGTTGCACGGCAGCAGTACCCCTTTCACTCGTGAGCGCAGCACCGCCGGGGCGCTGTACATGCTGGAGAAGGTGCTTCGGGTCCGCCAGGCGGCGTCATGAGCGAGGACCCGCGCGGCACCCGCCGGGCCGCTCGCCTGGAACAGCGCCGGGCCGATCTGGTCACCGCCGCTTACGGTTTGGTGCTGGCGCGCGGCTTCCGCACCGTCAGCGTCGACGACATCGCGGTGGCGGCCGGCGTCAGCCACGGCACGTTCTACAACTATTTCGAGAACAAGCGCGAGATCCTCGACGCGGTTATCGATCACTGTTTCGGCCACATCCGCGAGCTGCTGCTCGGCCCCGAGGGTGACGACTTCCCGGACTCCCTGGCGGACTTCCGGACACGGTACGAGCGCGTCGTCGACCGCTGCTACGACCTGGTGGCCACCGAGCCCGGCCTGGTGAATTTCCTGCTCCTGGAAGCGTCTTCGATCGATGATCGGGTGATCGAGCGCTGCATCCACAACGCCGGGCGGTACGTGGAACAGGCGATCCAGCTGGTGAGTCACGGCATGAAACAGGGCTACCTGGATTCCCGCGTGGATGTGGATGTGGCGAGTGAGGTCCTGCTCTCGGTGCTGGTGTCGGCCCTGCTGTCCGCCCTGCGCGCCGGCGCGGACGGCCTGACCCAGCAGCGAGTTCGCGTGGAACTCACCGAGTTTCTGGCCACCGCACTCGGCGTGGAGCCCTAGCGCCGGGTGCTCGGCTCTCAGTGCACCGAGAATCCGCCGTCGACGCAGATGGATTGGCCTGTCACGTAGCCGGATCCATTGCCCGCCAAGAAGACCACCGCTCCGGCGAAGTCTTCCGCCAGGCCGTTGCGTCCCACGAACGTGCGCGCGGCCAGGGCCGCCACCCGCTGCGGGTCGGCGGACAGGTGCGCGTTCATCGCGGTCTCGACGAATCCCGGCACCAGGGTGTTGCAGGTGACGCCGTGGGGCGACCAGGCTTCGGCCTGCGAGCGTGTCAGTGATTCCAGTCCGCCCTTGGACACGCCGTAGGCGCCGCTGTTCACGAACGCCCGGTGGGCCTGCTGCGACGAGATATTGATGATCCGGCCGAATCCGCGCTCCGCCATGCGTGGTCCGAATCGTTGGCCGAGCAGAAAGGGTGCTTCCAGATTGACCGCCATGGTCCGGTCCCACACGTCCACCCCGACCTCGCCGAATGGGGGACGCAGGTTCACTCCCGCGCAGTTCACCAGGATGTCCGGTTCGCCGAATTTGCCGACGGCTTCCTCGGCTGCCGCCTCGACACCGGGTCGGGAACCAAGATCGGCTGCGACCCAAGTGGTTTCGCAGCCCGAGTTCCGCAACTCCTCGTCCGTATGGATCAGCCTTTCTCGATCGCGGGCCACGATCACCACTTTTGCCCCCGCTCGGGCCAGGGCCTCGCTGATACCGCGCCCGATCCCGGAATTTCCTCCGGTCACCACGGCGATGCGGCCTTGAAGCGAGAAAAGCCCGGCAAGATACTCGGATGTGGTCACGAGGTCACTGTAGTTTTGGACTTCGCGCACGGCCAATTTGGGTTCAGTGAATTGTCTGAATAGTGTTGTATGCCAATAGAATTGGGCTATTCATGCTTGCTATGAAGGAGTAGAATGGAGGCATGGATTCGGGAGAGGTACCCACGATCGCGACGAGTGCCAAAGCACTTGGCGCCGCGGTGGAGAACCTGCTCGAATTGCCGATGTACTCG
>NZ_JBSFNO010000032.1:0-94084 GCF_053981095.1 Nocardia sp. NPDC003693 | reverse complement strand
GGCTCGACCTCCGCCCACGGCGTCAACACGAAAGCGCGGTTGTGCGCCTGCGGATGCGGCAGGGTCAGGGTGCACACCTCTAATCGGTGTGGCGCCACGGCGTGTCGCGCTTGCTTCAGTTACAGCGAATCGGTCCGCTCCGATGACAACGGAGCGGGCCGCTCAGTTGTCCTGCTCGAACCGGCGACGGAACCGATCCTCCATTCGCGCCGAGAACCCGCCCTGCTTGCGCGGCCGGCCACGGCCGCCGCCGGGACCGGGTCCGGCGGCGGGATGCTGCTCGTCGCCGCGGGTGCCCTGGGAGTTCATCCCGGGGCCACCGATCAGCAACAGCACTCCCGCGCCGAACATGACAATGAAGCCGATCAAGCTGATGATCGGGAAGTCGCCCAGCTTCACGGGCGCGGCTATGCCTGCCACGAGTAAGAACAGACCGAGGACGAACAGAGCCGCCGATTGGAGTCTGCGTCGGCCGGTAGCGGAACGTAGGCGTCCACCCCGAACCGTCGAGGCGAACTTGGGGTCCTCAGCATAGAGCGCGCTCTCGATTTGTTCGAGCATGCGCTGCTCGTGCTCGGAGAGTGGCACGGTACCTCCCCCGGCACTAGGTGGTGGCGGTCGCCTCCGGGTAAGCGACAGATAGCCGGCGTTGGCGGCTGTCTGCCCCAATAATACGAGTTCGATCAGCGAGCTACCACCTACTCGCCGGAACTCAGGCCAGCATTCCCGGAACCCATCCCGTACCGGGACGCAAACGAGACGTAGAAGCGAGCAGATCTTCCACGTCGTGCAGGAATGCCCCTACCCGCGAAGCGAACTCATCGGCGCGCCGATCGTCCACCTCCCGCGGCAGACCGGCCTCGAGCGCCGCGCGCGTCTCGGACTGCCCGGTGAAGTAGTCGGCCCACATGACGAACTCCGGCGCGGCCTTCTGCATGAGCACCCAGGCATTGCGGGAACGGGCCCGGGGCGCGCGGTCGGCGCCCGTCAGCGCGAGCACCGCGCCGGCGCCGCGCAGGGCGGCCAGGTAGGCGGCGCGGAAACGCTCGGTCGGATCGTGCTCGCCCGCGGCCTGCATGAGCAGGCCGTCGGCTCGGCGCAGCAGCTCACCGGCGCGGCCGGGGTAGCCGGAATGGCTCTGACGTTCAGTTGTACCGGACATCGGGCACCTCCCCACTCGCATACCCCACGTTCCCGGGTACCTCTTCCGAAGCAGATGAGCCACCACGAAGATCGAACAGGCATTCGAAGGTTTCAATTGTGTCTGAATATAGAGACGCCCACCGACAAGTTCCGGAAATCGACCCCGCTCGCGGGGACGGAATCGCGGACGGCGCGATGTCGGCACTATCGTCGACCCCGTCGAGTCACTGTCCGCTTCGCCGAACCCCCACCCTCGTCAACGAGAGCCGCGCCTGCCCGATGACCGCCGTCACACCCAACACCACGCCCGCACCCGTCGTCGTCGATCTGTCGGCGGCGACCCTGCGAGCCCGGCTGCACGACGCCCTCGCGGTGTACGTCGCGGCGATGGACTACCCGCGCGGCACCGAGCATCAGCGCGCACCCATGTGGACCGAGCACACCACCCGGCCCGGCTGGCAGTCCGTGGCCGCGGTGCTGCCCGACGACGACGGGCGGCTCGACCTGCGCACCGCGCCCATCGTGGCCATCGCGTACGGCTATCACGGCGCGCCGCACCAGTGGTGGCATCAGCAGGTGTACAGCGGCATGCGCCGCACCGGCTGGCCCGAGCACGCGGCGCGGGAACTGCTCGCGGACTACTTCGAACTCACCGAACTGCACGTGCATCCGGCCGCGCAGGGGCGCGGCATCGGGGAGATCCTGCTCACCCGGCTGCTGCAGAACCGGCCCGAGCGCAGCGTGCTGCTGTCCACGCCCGAGGTGGACCACGAGGCCAACCGGGCCTGGAAGCTGTACCGGCGGCAGGGTTTCGGCGATGTGGTGCGGCGCTTCATCTTCGCCGGGGACACCCGGCAGTTCGCCGTGCTCGGGCGGCAGCTGCCGCTGTGAGCGTGGTGATCATCGGCTCGGGCCACAACGCACTGGTCGCGGCCTGCTACCTGGCACGCGACGGGCACGCGGTGGAAGTGCTCGAACGCGACACGGTGCTCGGCGGGGCGGTGTCGACGGTCGAGCGGTTCCCCGGACATCTGGTCGATCGCGGGTCGTCGGCGCACATCATGATCCGGCACACCGGGATCGTCGAGGAGCTCGAGCTCGACCGCTTCGGACTGCGGTACATCGATTGCGACCCCTGGGCTTTCGCGCCCGCGCCGCCCGGCTCGGATGCCCCGCCGCTGGTGTTCCACCGCGACGTCGAGGCCACCTGCGCGTCCATCGCGGCCGCCTGCGGTGCGCGCGACGCGGCCGCGTACCGGGAATTCGTGCGGGTGTGGGCGCCGCGCACCGCGAGCGTCATGCGCTCGTTCGGCGGCGCGCCCACCCCGGGGCGACTGTTGCGCTCGTTCTGGGGGCTCGACGCACAGGGCGGCGGCAGCGCGCTCTCGCGCGAGTTCCTGCAGAGCGGAGACGCCCTGCTGGACAGCCTTTTCGACGACGAGCGGCTGAAAGCGGCCCTGGCCTGGTGGGGCGCGCAGTCCGGGCCGCCCATGTCCGAACCCGGGTCCGCGCCCATGGTCGGGTTCGCCGCGCTGATGCACACCCTGCCGCCCGGGCGGGCGGTCGGCGGCTCCGGCGCGCTCAGCGCCGCGCTGGTGGCGCGGCTGCGCGCCGACGGCGGCGTGGTCTCCCCCGGCGACGCGGCGGTGGCGCTGACGCGCGCGGGGCGCGGCTGGGTAGTGCGCACCGCGAGCGGGCGAGAAGTCCACGCGGACACCGTGATCGCGGGCAGCCACATCCTCACCACGCTGAATCTGCTGGAGCAGGGTGGTTTCGACACCGCGACGCTCGAGAGTTGGCGGCGGCGCATCCGCGTCGGCCCCGGAATCGGCATGGTGGTGCGGGCCGCCACCTCGGCGCTGCCCAAGTACGCCGGGGCCGAGACGGCCGAATCCGCCCGCGGGCTCCAACTGCTCGCCACCGATCGCCGCCACCTGCGGGCCGCGCACGGCGCGGCCCTGGCCGGGGACCTGCCACCGCGCCCGGTGGTGCTGGCCATGAGTTTCAGCGCGCTCGATCCGAGCATCGCGCCCCCGGGGCAGCACCAGCTCTCGCTGTGGGCGCAATGGCACCCGTACGCGCTGGCCGACGGCAGCTCCTGGAGCACGCGCGCCGACCGCGAGGGCGACCGCATCATCGCCGAGGTGGACACCTACGCACCGGGTTTCGCCGACACCGTGCTCGACCGCCACGTCCAGACCCCCGCCGACCTCGAACGCGAGATGGGCCTGCTCGGCGGCAACGTCATGCACGTGGAGATGTCCCTGGACCAGATGTTCCTGTGGCGCCCCCTCCCCGAACTGTCCGGCCACCGCGTCCCCGGCGCCCCCGGCCTGTACCTGACCGGCGCCTCGACCCATCCCGGCGGCGGCGTCTCCGGCGCCAGCGGCCGCAGCGCCGCGGCCCTGGTCCACCGCGACCTGCGCCGCCCCCGCCTCCGGCTTCCCCGCCGATGACAGACTCCGCCCTACCCGGCTTCCCGACAACTCCACACCCGACGTGTGCCCTGGTCGGACGGCGCCCGGCTCGCTCCGCGACCAACCCCCCGAAGCGTCGGCTCGACGACGGCATCGGTACCGCCGATGACTCGAGACGTGCTCGCCGCCGACCGAGCACGCACCCGCCTGCCTCCCACGCGCCGGGTGCGGTGTCCGCATCACGCCGCCACGGCCGTGCCCAGCCCTGGTTCGGGCACCCGGGTCACGCTCGACAGCACCTCGGCCGCTCGCCGGAGCCTTGCCGCCGCGCTCGACACCAGGGTCGAATCTGTCCCACCGGGAACCGGATTCGATCCGGCATCGCACCCGGTGATCCACGACGTGGCACCGACGTTCGGCCGCACGAGGAAGACTTGCAGCTGATCAGCATGACCGGGCCGTTTACGACCGCGTCGGTTGGGCGCCGGAGCACGGCGTGTTGAGCCGGAGCGCCGAGCCGACAGGGGTGTTCGCGGCGGGGCGGGGGACGTGGGTGGCGGTCGCGCCGGCTGTGTTGCTGGTGCTCGTGCAGATCTCGTACCCGCTGGTGGACGGTGTCGCTAGGGACCGGGTCACGGTCGCGGTCGTGCTGTTGTCGGCGGGGACGGCGCTGGTGCACGCGGGGCTCACGCGGGGAGTGCGGTGGGCGGCGGGACTGCTGGTCATCGTGTCGGGGGCCGGGCTGCTCGCGGAGATCGCGGGGATCGCGACGGGGGTGCCGTTCGGGTGCTACGAGTACGCGAGTGGCCGGCTCGGGCCCGAGGTGGCGGGGGTGCCGCTGGTCGTGCCGCTGGCCTGGACCGGCGGGGTGTATCCGGTGTGGGTGGTGGCCGGACTGCTGAATCCGGCCGGGCGCGTGCGGATTCCCCTGACGGCGCTCGGCGCGGTGGGCTGGGACCTGTTCCTGGACCCGCAGATGGTCGCCGACGGGCAGTGGACGTGGTGTTCGACTTATCCGGGACTGCCGGGGCTCGGGGCGATTCCGGTCACGAACTACCTGGGCTGGTTCGCGGTCGGGCTGGTGATGGCCGGGCTGCTGCAGCTCTGGGATCGGACCGCGGCGGACAGCCGGGCCGCGCTCGTCGTCCCGGTCGCGGTGTTCGGGTGGACGTGGCTGGGATCGGCGCTGGCCCACGCGGTATTCCTGGGGTTGCCGGTGTCCGCCGCGTACGGACTCCTCGGTATGGCGACGCTGGGGATTCCACTGGTTCGGGGGCTGCTGGCCCGTCGAATCACACTGCGGCCCCTGGACCATGGCACGATGTGAGCCGTGCCGAGTCCGATCATCTCCACAGCAGACGACACGCTCGAATCCGACCTCGCGACGGGTGCGCGAGCCTCGGCCCGGCGGCGGCGATCACGCCGGTGGGTGCGAATATCGGCCGCCCTGCTGCTGGCCGCACTGGCCTTCGCGCTGACCGGCTGCCTGCGCGTACAGGCGTCCATGGGCGTCTCGTCCAACGACCGGGTCTCCGGGCGCATCGTGGCCGCGGCCGTTCCGCAGAACGACAAGGACAAGGGACCGCAGCTGGTCGCCCCCGACGCGCTCTCGGGCAAGGTCCGGGTCGACCCGTACAGCCAGGACGGCTACGTCGGCTCGCAGGTGTACTTCGACGATCTCACCTTCGGTGAGGTGTCCCAGCTCGGCGCGCTCTCGGATCAGACCCAGGGCATGTTCACGCTGCAGTTCACCCGGGTCGGCGATCTGGTCACCCTGACCGGCCGCGTCGACCTCAAGAGTCTGCCCCCGCACGGCTCGGACGTGCAGTTCACCGTGGCCTTCCCGGCCCGCGTCGCCACCACCAACGGCACCCGCGAGGGTGATTCCAAGGTGGTCTGGAAGCTCAGCGCCGGTGAGGTGAACCAGCTGCGCGCCGAGGTCGGCTACGCCGATCCCAACACCCGGTCCTTCGCGGGCTGGGCGGGCATCGTCGGCGGCATCACCCTGGCGGTGGCGGCCATGGTCGCGGTACTCGCGTACATGAACCGCAATCCCGATCCGCCGGCGTTCGTGCGCGCCATGCGCTGGGTGCGCCCCGACCACGAACACCGGGTGTGATCGTGTCCCGCACCGGCGAGTTCGCGGTGCGGGCCGGGACTGCCCTCGCCCTGTTCGGGGCGGCGACCACGCTGCTCAATCGAATCACCGTGCGGCAGTTGCGCACCGCTCCGGCGACCGTGGACGAGGTGGTCACGGTCTGCGTCCCGGCCCGGGACGAGGCGGACCGGCTGCCCGCGCTCATCGCGGATCTGCGCGCCCAGCGCGGCGTCGCGGATCTGGGCGTGCTCATCCTGGACGACGCCTCCACCGACGGCACCGAGGCCGCCGCGCTGGCGGCCATCGGCGACGACGAACGATTCACCGTGGTGCGCACCGACATCGCGCCACCGCCCGGCTGGACCGGCAAGAACGCCGCCTGCGCGCGCCTGGCCGAACTGGCCGGCCAGGACTTCGGCGTCCTGATCTTCCTGGACGCCGACGTGCGACTACACCCCGGCGCGCTGGCGGCCGCGGTGGCCGAATTGCGGCGCGGCCGTGCGGGTCTGGTGTGCGCCTGGCCCCGGCAGGACGCCGGATCCGCGCTCGAACGGCTGGTACAGCCGCTGCTGGCGTGGTCGTGGGCCTCGACACTGCCGCTGCCGCTGGGCAATCGGAGCCTGCGCCCGAGTACGGCCGTGGCCTGCGGTCAGTTCCTGGTCTTCGACGCCGCGACCTACGCGCGGGTGGGCGGGCACACCGCGGTGGCCGACCGGGTCACCGAGGATCTGGCGCTCGCGCGGGTCCTGCGCCGGGCCGGGGCGCGCACCGAACTGGTGCCGGGCGGCCGGCTGGCGCGGACCCGGATGTACCGGGGCGCGGGCGAACTCGACGCCGGATACACGCGCTGGCTGTGGTCGGCCTACGGCGGGCCCGCGGGCAGCGCCGGGGTCGGCGTCTACGCCGGACTCGCCTATTGCGCGCCGCCGCTGGCCGCGCTGCTGGGCCGGGGCCGGATACGCCGCGCCGGCCTGATCGGCTACGCGGCCGGGGTCACCGGCCGCCTGCTCGCCAGATCCACCGAGACCGGCGGGCCGCCGACCCGCGCGGATGCCCTTGCGGCGCTGGCACATCCGATCTCGGTGGCGGCCTATCTGGGCCTGTCCGCACGCTCACACCTCGCGCACTCGCGCGGGCGACTGTCCTGGAAGGGACGCGCCCTCGGCGACGCGCGCTGAGCCTCGGCGACGTCTACCGACCCGCCCCGCCGCCCGGGATTACGGCACCGGGGTCAGGCCCACCGTCGGGAAGAAGAAGCAGGAGTTCTCGCCGTTGCGGACCACGCCGAACATGGCGGCGAGCACCGTGCCCGAGCCGGTGTCCACCGGGACCGCCCGCACCCCGCCGCGCGGCAGCGCGCCCGCGAAGAACTGCGCGACCGCCTGCTCGACCATGGGGCGCAGTTCGAGCGGAACCTGTTCGGGGATCATGCCGTTGACGACCTGCGCGAGCGTGCCCATGGGCGCGAAACCGCTGCGCCCGGTGTCGAGGTTGAGCCACACCACCTGCATGCCGGAGGTGTCGGCGCCGTCCGCGTTCACGCCGTACGGCACGAAGGCGTACATGGTCTGGCCGGCCTTGACGGCCGAGAGATCCAGTCCCGGAACGGCTATGGCCTGTTCGGGCCACGGGCCGGGGATCGCGCCCGCGACGGCCGGGGCCAGGCCGAGGGTGGTCCCGGTCAGGCAGTAGGGGGCGGCGGTCGGGTACAGGAAGGGCTGAATCCCCAACTGCTGCAGGCCCTTCACGGTCTCGCCGTAGGCGGCGAGCCAGTCGGTGGGCGCGGCGGTCGCGGTCGCGCCCGCCAGCGCGGTCACGGCGTCGGCCGTGTCCTGCGGGTCGATCCCGCCCGCCATCGCGGCGGCGACGCCCTGGGCCAGGACAGCGGCGACTCCGTTCCCCGCAGCGGTGCCGGAGTCGGCCGTCGCGCCCTGGCCCAAGCTGATTGCCGGAGAGTTGCCTATCTCCGGGGCGGCGGGGGTCACGGGGTCCGCGCCCGCCGGACCGGCGGCGGTGAGCAGCGCACAGGCGCTCAACGCGCCTGCGACACGTACGAGGTGCGGCAACACGGCCATGGTGGCTCCTCAACGTCGCGGTCGAGGTCGCACGCTACTCCGTGGATCAGAACATTCCAGACATTTCGCCCGGCACGCCCGCGTCGGATTCGGTGCGCGCGAAACGATCAGGCGTGCACGGCCGCCGGAGCGACGGTGTACCCCAGGTTCGCCAGGACTTCGCCGGTGGCCTTGGCGAAGTTCAGGGTGATGAAGTGCAGGCAGGGCGCGCCCTCGTCGATGAGGCGCTGAGCCATCTCGGTGGCGATCTCGATACCGGCCGCCCGGACCGCCGCCTTGTTCTCCTCCGGACCGTCGCCGGCGGCCTTGCGCAACCGCTCCATGACCCCGGAGGGCAGCTCGCGCCCGCACAGTTCCACCGCGCGCTGCACGGTCCGCAGCGAGGTGATGGGCATGAGTTCGGGGATGATCGGCTTGGCACCCTCGACCGGATCGAGTGCGAGCGCGCGCTCGCGCAGGCGGAAGTAGTGCTCGGGGTCGAAGAACATCTGGGTGATCGAATACTCCGCGCCCGCACGGAGTTTGGCGATCAGGTGCGCGGTGTCGGTCTCCAGGTCCGTCGAGCGCGGATGCCCCTGCGGGAACGAGGCCACACCCACGTGGAAGTCGCCGAGCTCGCGCACCATGCGCACCAGTTCCTCGGCATACTGCACCCCCTCGGGATGTGCGATCCACTCCCCCAGCGGATCTCCCGGCGGATCCCCGCGCAGCACCAGCAGATTGCGGATACCCGAGTCCGCGTAGGCGCCGACGATCGAACGCAGTTCCGCGACACTGTGATCCACGGCCGTCAGGTGCGCCACCGTGAGCAGGGTGGTCTCGCGCGCCAGCTGACCCGTCACCCGGATCGTGCGATCGCGGGTGGACCCGCCCGCCCCGTAGGTCATGGACACGAAGGCCGGATGCAGGCGTTCGAACTCCCGGGCCGCCCGCCACAACCGGGCCTCGGCCGCGGCGTCCCGCGGCGGATTGAACTCCACCGAGAACGGCACCGACCCGTCCGGGCGCGGCCCGAGCTGTTGAACGATCGAGCGAGTTCCGGACACGAGCGGCGTGCGGGAAACTCGGCCAGGGGTCGAATATCCCCGTACATTGTCGAAACTCACGGCCCCAGTTTAAGGGGCGCCCACCTCCGCCACGCCCGAACCCGCCCCCGCCCACCGCCTCTACCGGCATTTTCCGCTCCGCGCCGGAAAATATCCGCCCCCGGACCGGCCCCCGACGGGCCGAACCTCCCCGCCGCCCACACCCGTGTGGAACCCGACACTTTCCTGGCGTATCCGGCCTGAGCACCCCTGAACCCCATGGCTCATCCACCCTCGGCGCTCGCGGCGGGGTGTCACGCACCCCTCGCGCCGGGCGCCCTCACCCCGGCGCCTCGAGGCGAGCCGCGCGGATCCGCGCGGACCCACCGATCTGATCCGCGGGGCTCGCGACCGGGAACGGAATCGGCGACACACGGACACGCCTTCCATCCATCCCGCCGGTTCGGTAGGACGGCGGGGCGAGGTCGGCGGTGCGGGCGGATGTGCTTCGGGAACCTGCCGCTCGGTACAGTCGGTGCCGAACCCCGCCCGCGGCCGGTCGGCTCGCGGGGTGGCTGTTCGGCGAACCTTTCCGTGTCACCGCGTGGGCGGGTCGCCGAGCGCCGTCGGCCGGGGCCGCGAACGCGTCGCGCGCGAGTGCGCGGCGCTCACCCCCAGGAGGATCCGCTGTCCGCCGGACCCGGTACCCCGACCCGTCAGCCGGTCGGCGCGGAATCGCTCGTCGCCGCCGTGCAGGAACGCCTGACCGCCTTCTTCGAGACCCGGCGCGAGATCGTCGAGCCGCTGGGCCCGGTCGTGGTGGAGGCGGTGCGGGTGCTCGAGCAGTTCGTGCTGCGCGGCGGTAAGCGCACCCGGCCCGCGTTCGCCTGGACCGGCTGGCTCGGCGCGGGCCGCGACCCCGAGGACCCCGAGGCCGACGCGGTGCTCACGGCCTGTGCCGCACTGGAACTGGTGCAGGCGGCTGCCCTCATCCACGACGACATCATCGACTCCTCGCGCACCCGGCGCGGATTCCCGACCGTGCACGTGGAATACGAGCAGCGCCACATCCGCGAACAGTGGATCGGCGACGCCCTGCACTACGGCGAATCCATCTCCATCCTCATCGGCGATCTCGCCCTGGCCTGGGCCGACGACATGACCCGCGAGGCCGGGCTGCCCCCGGCCGCCCTGGCCCGCTTCGGCCCGGTCTGGGCGGCCATGCGCACCGAGGTGCTCGGCGGGCAGATGCTCGACATCCACGGCGAGGCGGGCGGTGACGAGTCGGTCGAGGCCGCGCTGCGCATCAATCGCTACAAGACCGCCGCGTACACCATCGAGAGACCGCTGCACCTGGGCGCGGCCCTGGCCGACGCCGACCCCGAACTCGTCGCCGCCTACCGCGAATTCGGCACCGACATCGGCATCGCCTTCCAGCTCCGCGACGATCTGCTCGGCGTCTTCGGCGATCCGGCCGTCACCGGCAAGCCGTCCGGCGACGATCTGCGCGAGGGCAAGCGCACGGTGCTCATCGCCGAGGCGCTACGCCGCGCCGACGCGACCGACCCGGCCGCGGCGGCCCTGATCCGCGACAACCTCGGCACCGACGTCTCCGCCGAACTGGTCACCGAACTGCGTGCCGTGCTCACCGATCTCGGCGCGGTCGACGCGGTCGAACAGCGCATCGCCGACCTCACCGAACAGGCCCTGACCGCGTTGGACGCCAGCACCGCCACCGCCGACGCCAAGCGCAGACTCCGCGCCATGGCCCTGGCCGCGACGGCGCGCTCCTACTGACGACGGTCCGCCGCACGGGCATTCGCGCGCGGGCTCGGCGCGAAGAACGACCCGCCGGATGAGAGGGTTGCGGTCGGGAACGCCGTGCGCGAACCACCGAGCGACCGGGCACCGCCGGGCGCGAAGCCCCGGAACGAACCGACGGCGGGCCGATCGTTCACGGCCGTCCCACCCGCGCGGTGGCGGGTGATCCGGGAAGCAGGGCGGCGCGGCCACACGAAAATTGAAGCGGGGAAGCACAGGTTATGGGCATGAAAACGGTTGCGGGACCCAGCGATCGGGTCGTGGTGGTCGGCGCGGGGCTGTCCGGGCTGGCGGCGGCGCTGCATCTGCTGGGCACCGGGCGGGCGGTGACCGTGCTCGAGCGCGCCGACCATCCGGGCGGACGTGTCGGGCTGTACCGCGGCGCGGACTACGAGATCGACTCCGGCGCAACGATTCTGACCGTGCCCGGCCTCATCGACGAGGCGCTGGCCGCCGTCGGCGCGACCCGGGAGTCGGCGGGCCTGCGGATTCTCGAACTCGCCCCCGCGTACCGGGCGCGCTTCGCCGACGGCACCGAGGTCGGGGTGTACTCCGATCCCGAGCGGATGGTCGCCGAGATCACCCGCGTGCGCGACGCCGCCGCCGGGCGGCGCTACCGGCGGCTGCGCGACTGGCTCCGGCGCGTCTACGACGCCGAGTTCGAGCACTTCATGGACACCAACTTCGACTCGCCCCTGGACATGGTGCGCTACCCGGACAAGCGCCGGGCGCTGCTGGAACTGGTGCGGCTCGGCGGTTTCGGCCGGCTCGGCCCGCGCGTGCGCCGGCTCGTGGGCGACGACCTGCTGGCCCGGTTGTACAGCTTCCAGGCACTGTTCGCGGGCACCGCGCCCAACCAGGCGCTGGCGGTCTACGGCGCCATCCCGTACATGGACACCTGCCTCGGCGTGTACTACCCCGAGGGCGGTATGCGCGCCATCGCCGCCGCCCTGGCCCGCGCGTTCACCGACGCCGGCGGCGTGCTCGAACTGAACGCCGAGGTCACCGGGATCGACTACCGGGGCCGCCGGGCCACCGCGGTGCGCGTCGCGGACGGGCGCGTGATCGACTGCGACGCCGTCGTCGTCACCGCCGACATCGGCGGCCTCGAACGTTTCGGCCTGCGCCGCCGCCGGGGCCTGCGCGCCTCGCCCTCGGCGGTGGTCGCGCACGGCACCGTCCCGGCCCATGTCGCCGAGACCTGGCCGGTGCGGGCGCATCACACCATCGACTTCGGTCACGAATGGGATCGCACCTTCACCGAGATCGCCGCCCGCCCCGGCCGCGGATCGCTCATGAGCGATCCGTCCCTGCTGCTGACCCGGCCCGCGCTCACCGATCCGGGCCTGTACATCGACCGCCCGGGCACGCACATCGACGCCGCGGGCAGGCTCTCGGACACCGTGCGCCACGAACCGCTCTCGCTCCTGGCCCCCTGCCCCAATCTGGACGCGGCGCCGCTGGATTGGGACCGGCTCGGCCCGTTCTACCTGCGGGAGTTGCTCGGCGTGCTGGAAGGTCGCGGCTACCACGGCATTTCGGAGCACTTCCGGATCGACATCGTCGACACGCCGCGCACGTGGCGCGGTCGGGGCATGCTGGCGGGCACCCCGTTCGCCGCCGCGCACCTGTTCCGCCAGACCGGTCCGTTCCGCACCCGGAACCTGGTTCCGGGCCGTGACAACGTGGTTCTGGCGGGATCGGGCACCGTGCCGGGCGTCGGCGTGCCCACCGTTCTGCTGTCCGGAAAACTCGCCGCGACCCGAATCGCGGGTGATCTACGACATGCCGAAGGCCGAACCGCCCCCGCCGAGGCGGTAGCACCGCCGCGCACACACTAGACTCGTCGGCGACCTGAACCACCGCGGCTGGCGCCGCCGTCCTTTCCGGGGGGAACGACCACCGATGCCGACCCCCGATACGGACGCCGCCATCCCACCGCGCGGCACCGACACCGACCGGATCACCGGCGGCCCGGCATCGCACCACCGGATGCGTTCCTACGCCGACTTCGCGCGCAGCCCCGAGGGCAAGGCCGCGCTGCTCGGTTTCTTCGGCGCCCTGATGATCACGTTCGGCGGTTTCGGCGCGGGCAGCGTGCGCCGCAACGACCCGCTGCTCGAGGCCGCGCACCTGTCGTGGCTGCGTTTCGGGCACGGCTACGCGCTCTCGACGGTGTTCGTGTGGATCGGCGTGCTGGCCATGATCACCGCGTGGGTCCGGCTCGGGCGGGCCACGATCGGCAACGTCCCGAACGTGACGGTCACCCTCAACGAACTGCGCGCGATCGTCGGCATCTGGATCTTCCCGCTGCTGTTCGCGGTGCCCATGTTCAGCCGCGACGCCTACTCGTACCTGGCCCAGGGCGCGCTGCTGCGCGACGGGTTCAATCCGTACGAGGTCGGGCCGGTCGTGAATCCCGGTGTGCTGCTGGACAATGTGAGCCCGGTGTGGACCACCACCACCGCGCCCTACGGCCCGATCTTCCTGCTGCTCGCGCGCGCCATCACCTCGCTCACGGGCGAGAACGTGGTGGCCGGGACGATCGCGCTGCGCCTGGTCATGCTGCCGGGCCTGGCGCTGATGGTCTGGGCCGTACCGCATCTGACCAAACATCTGGGTGGCAAGCCCACCACCGCGCTGTGGCTGTCCGTGCTCAACCCGCTGGTCCTGATCCATCTGATGGGCGGGGTCCACAACGAGATGCTCATGGTCGGGCTGATGGCGGCCGGTATCGCGCTGGTGCTCGAACGGCATCACGTGGCGGGCATCGTGGTGGTCGCCATCGGCGTCGGGGTGAAGGCGACCGCGGGCGTGGCGCTGCCGTTCCTGGTGTGGATCTGGATGATTCACGAACGTGAGCGCCGTGCCGCGCAGGGCGAGGGCGAGCTGCCGCATCCGACGCTCATGTTCGCCAAGATCGCCGGGCTCGGGGTGGCGGTGTTCGCCGCGGTCTTCGCGGTCGCCTCGGCGCTGGCCGGGGTCGGCATCGGCTGGCTCACCGCGCTGTCCGGATCGAAGAAGATCATCAACTGGCTGTCGCTGCCGACCGTGATGGCGCACATGACCACCTGGGTGACCCCGTTCCGCCTGGAACCGGTGCTGGACGTGACCCGCGCGCTGTGCGCGGCCGCCCTGATCGTGGTGCTGGTGTGGACCTGGTGGCGGTTCCGCAACAGCGAGCGCGCGGCGGTGTTCGGCATTCTCATCGCCTTCGTGGCGATCGTGATCCTGTCCCCCGCGGCGCTGCCCTGGTACTACTCGTGGCCGCTGGCGCTGGCCGCCGGCTTCGCGCTCTCCACCACGACACTGCAGTGGCTGGTGGGGGTGTGTACCTGGCTCATGCTGGTGTTCCAGCCCGACGGATCCATCGGGCTATACAACTTCCCGCACGTGGCGCTGGCGACGTTCGCGGCCGTGGTGGCTGCCCTGTCGTTGCGCACGGTGGATCCGCTGCGGTTGAGCGCGCACACCCATCCGAAGGTGCCCGAGCGCGTGCAGGTGCACGCGGGCTCCCCACCCAGCCCGGCATGACCCCGGCGGGGCTGGATCGCGCCTACCGGGACTGCCGGCGCATCGCCGCCGCGCACGGCCGCACCTACTTCCTGGCAACCCGGCTGCTCGAACCCGAGCGAAGACCGGCCGTGCACGCGCTGTACGCCTTCGCGCGGCTCGTGGACGACATCGTCGACACCGCCGAAGACGGTGCGGTGGCGGCGAACTCGGACAGCGCACACGCCGACGCGGCGGCCGCGCACTTGGATCGCCTGGAATACGAACTGCGCGGGCGACTATCGCGCCCGGCGGAGCTCGGCACCCCGGACCACACCGATCCGGGCGGCCTCGAGGATCGGGTGCTGCTCGCGGTCTCGGACACCATCCGCCGGTATTCCATTGCCCCCGAACACTTCTGGGTGTTCCTGGACTCCATGCGCATGGACATCCCCGGCGGGCCGCACTACCGCGACAGCTACCCCACGATGGCCGCCCTGCGCGAGTACATGCGCGGTTCCGCCGCCGCCATCGGCCTGCAATTGCTGCCGGTCCTGGGCACCGTCGTTCCGGTCGAGGAGGCCGAACCCGCCGCCGCGGCGCTCGGGGAAGCCTTCCAGCTCACCAATTTCCTGCGCGATGTCGCCGAGGACCTGGATCGCGGCCGCGTCTACCTGCCCGCCGACGACCTGGCCGCCTTCGGCGTCGACCACGACCTGCTCACCGCGTGCCGCCGCACCGGCGAGACCGACCCGCGCGTGCGCCGCGCGGTGGCCCACCTGATCGCCGTCAACCGCGACATCTACCGCCGCGCGCTGCCCGGCATCGACCTGCTGCTCCCGCGCGTGCGCCCGGCGATCCGCACCGCCGCCACCCTCTACGGCGGCATCCTCGAGGAGATCGAGCGTCGCGACCACGAGATCTTCGGCGGCCGCGCGACGGTCCCCGCCCACCGCCGATTACGGGTGGCGGCAAGGGAATTCACCACCAAGACCCTGCAACCCGCCCGGTGACCAGGCCCGCCCCGGCGCGGGCCGGTGCGGACGTCGGCTACGGAGCGTTCCCGGCGTGCGCCTAGAACGGGTCGGCGGCGGCGCGGCGGATGACCTCGCGGGCCAGATCACCGTGCAGCGCGTCGATCGGACGGCCCGGCAGCGACTCGTCCACCGTGTACACCCACTCGAGGATCTCCTCGTCGGTGTACTTCGCGTCGTGCATGACCGTGATGAGGCCGGTCAGATGCTTGGCGATGTTGCCGTGCGCGTCGAAGAACTCCTCCGGGATCCCGAGCACGCCGTCGCGGCGCACCGCGATGATCTGGCGATCGCGCAGCAGCTGATGCACCCGGGTCACGACCAGGCCCATGCGGTCCGCGACGTCGGGCAGCGGAATCAGGGTCACCGAGGCGGGCAGGACATCATCGCTGAAAGGGATGGCACTCACCCGGACAACGGTAGTCTGTCGCCTCGCATCCGCCGCATCACACCCCGACCCGACTACCATCGGGTCCAGCCGCAGAGAGCGGCTGTTCGTCGGAAGGGTTGCAGTTGATCGGCCAGATGCTGGAAGGGCGCTACCGCATCGACGCGCCGATCGCGCGCGGCGGTATGTCCATGGTGTTCCGAGGGGTGGACACCCGGCTCGACCGTCCGGTCGCCATCAAGGTGATGGATCCCAAGTTCGCCGCCGATCCGCAGTTCCTCACCCGCTTCGAACTCGAGGCCCGCGCGGTCGCCAAACTCAAGCATCCGTCCCTGGTCGCGGTGTACGACCAGGGCCTGGACGGCGATCACCCCTTCCTGGTCATGGAACTGGTCGAGGGCGGCACCCTGCGCGAGCTGCTGCGCGAACGCGGGCCCATGCCCCCGCACGCGGTGCGCGCGGTCGCCGAGCCCGTGCTGGCGGCCATCGGCGTCGCGCACGCGGCCGGGCTCGTGCACCGGGACATCAAACCGGAGAACGTCCTCATCTCCGACTCCGGCGAGGTCAAGATCGCCGACTTCGGCCTGGTGCGCGCGGTGGCCGCCGCGAACATCACCTCCGACAGCGTGATTCTGGGCACGGCCGCGTACCTGTCCCCCGAGCAGGTCACCAGCGGCAGCGCCGATTCGCGCAGCGACGTGTACTCCGCGGGCGTGCTCATCTTCGAAATGCTCACCGGGCGTACCCCGTTCACCGGTGACACCTCCATCTCGGTGGCCCTGCAGCGCGTCGAGAAGGATGTACCCAGCCCGAGCCGTTTCATCGCGGGCGTGCCCGCCGAGTTCGACGAACTGGTCGCGCACGCGACCGCCCGCGAACCCGGGCACCGCTACGCCGACGCCGCCGAGATGGCGGGTGAGCTGCGGCGCATCGCGCACGAGCTGCGCCTGCCCGAGTACCGGGTGCCCGCGCCGCAGGACTCGGCCGAGCACCTCAGCGCCCGGTACAAGGCCGTGACGCCCGCACCGGCGGCCGCGCCGGCCCCCGGGCGCCGCCGGAACACCCCGCCCCCGCCCGGCGCGACCGACCTCACCACCCGGCTGCCCGCCGAAACCCCGCCGCCGCCGCAGCGGCACACCCGGGTCATGACCGCGGCCCGCGAGATCCCCCCGGACTTCGCGCAGCCGCCGGCTCCCGCGGGCGCGCCGCCCGGCCGCGGGGACTACCACTCCGAGCTCATCGAGAACGGCAGCAGATCCCGGCGCACGGTGATGGTGTGGCTGGGCGTGGTGATCACCCTGGCGCTGCTGTTGGGCATCGGCGGCTGGTGGCTGGGCATGGGCCGGTACGAGGCGGTGCCCTCGATCGCCGGCCTCGACACCCAGCGCGCGGTCGCCGCCGTCGAGGCCGCGGGCTTCGAGGCCGAGACCAAGCAGAAGGCCTCGGACATCATCCCGGTGGGCAACGTGGTCGGCACCGATCCGCCCGCCGGATCCAAGCTCACCAAGGGTTCGACGGTGGCCGTGCTGGTCTCGAGCGGCAAGCCCCGGGTTCCGGAGGTCGCGCCGGGCGCGGACGTGAACACCGTCAATCAGGCCATCAAGGATGCCGGGCTGACCCCGGTGGACGCGGGCGAGGTCGGTAGCGCGGCCGCGAAAGGCACGGTCGCCAAGGTGGATCCGGTGCCCGGGACCATACTGCCCGCGGGCGCGAACGTGAAGGTGTTCCGCAGCAAGGGTTCCCTGCCGGTGAAACTCCCGGATCTGAGCGGCAAGACCGAGACCGAGGCCCGCGAGACCCTGGAGAAGGCCGGGCTCACCGTCGGCGGCACCCGGAACGAATTCCACCCCAAGATCAAATCCGGTGAGGTGGTCGGCACCGATCCCGCCGCGGGCTCCACCGTCGAATCCGGCAGCGCCGTCACCCTGATCCTGAACGACGGCATCGAAGTGCCGAATGTGCTGGGCAGCACCGTCGCCGCCGCCCGCGCGAAACTGGAGGCCCTGGGCCTGCAGGTCACCGTCCGCCAGCTGGCGTCCAACGACAATTCCCTGGTCATCTCCCAGAGCACCGGCGTCGGCAACAACGTGGAATCCGGCGCGACCATCACCCTGGTCGCCATTCCCTAGCGGCGCAACCGCATTCGCTTCGAACAGCGGCGCGGCCCGATCCGAGGGGATCGGGCCGCGCGCGTATCGCCTTGTCGCCGAGCGCCGTCGCGCGCCCGGCCGCCGGGCTCAGCGCAGCATTTCCGCCACGAGGAACGCCAGTTCGAGGGACTGCTGGGTGTTCAGGCGCGGATCACAGGCGGTCTCGTAGCGATCCGACAGATCCAGATCCGAGATGTCCTGCGCGCCGCCGAGGCACTCGGTGACGTTCTCGCCGGTCAGCTCGATGTGCAGGCCGCCCGGGTGGGTGCCCAGTGCGTGATGCACCTCGAAGAAGCCCTGCACCTCGTCGACGATGCGGTCGAAGTGCCGGGTCTTGTAGCCGTTCGAGGTCTCGTGCGTGTTGCCGTGCATGGGATCGCACTGCCAGATGACCTGGTGCCCGGTGGCCTGCACCTTCTCGATGATCGCGGGCAGCACGTCGCGGACCTTGCCGTTGCCCATGCGCGCGACCAGGGTCAGGCGGCCGGGCTCGTTGTTCGGGTCCAGGCGCTCGACGTATTCCACGGCCTGCTCGGGCGTGGTGGTCGGGCCGATCTTGAGACCGATCGGGTTGGCGAGCAGTTCGGCGAAGGCGATGTGCGCGCCGTCCAGGGCGCGGGTGCGCTCGCCGATCCACAGGAAGTGCGCCGACAGGTCGTACAGCAGCGGCTCACCGGTGACCGGGTGCTCGCTCAGGCGCAGCATCGCCCGCTCGTAGTCCAGGACCAGGGCCTCGTGCGAGGCGTACAGGCGCGCGGTGGACAGGTTCGGATCGTTGACCCGGCACGCCTTCATGAACGCCAGCGCGCGGTCGATCTCGATGCCCATGGCCTCGTAGCGGGCCCCCGCCGGGGACTGCGCCACGAACTCGCGGTTCCAGTTGTGGACCTGGTGCAGGTCGGCCATGCCGGCCGAGGTCATGGCCCGCACCAGGTTCATGGCGGCCGAGGCGTTGGCGTAGGCGCGCACCAGCCGCGACGGATCGTGTTCGCGCAGCGCCGGATCGGCGACGAGCGAGTTGACCATGTCACCGCGGTAGGAGATGAGGCCGAGGGAGTCGGTGTTGGACGAGCGGGGCTTGGCGTACTGGCCCGCGATGCGGGCCACCTTCACCACCGGCAGGCTCGCGCCGTAGGTCAGCACCACGGCCATCTGCAGCAGCGTGCGGATGTTGCCTCGAATATGCGGTTCGGTGTTGTCCGCGAAGGTCTCCGCGCAGTCACCGCCCTGCATGAGGAACGCTTCCCCGCGCGCGACCTCGGCCAGACGGAGCTTGAGCTCCTCGACCTCGGCGGGCACGCAGATGGGCGGCACGCTCTCGAGTACGGTCCGCATCTTGGCGGCCTGATCCGGGTCCCAGCTCGGCTGCTGCAGCGCCTCGCGGGATAGCGCGTCGTCCAGACGCCGGCGCAGCGCCGCGGGCAGCGGAGGGAGTTCCGGCAGGCGATCGATCGGTACGTCGACGGTCCAGTTCACGTGTCAAGAATACGGACCGCGACAAACCGCGCGGACCTCACCCAGGGCTGAGAAAAACCACACCGTCGCGGGTCTGTTTCGATGAACCGGCGCGGCCGCGAACCGGTACCGTCCGCCCACCCGGAAGCGCGCCGGACCCGGAACCTAGGCTGATCCCGGATGATCTTCCCGGATCATCCTCATCCCGCGCCGGTGGGTTGTCGACAGCGGCCGCCGACCGAGGAGTGGACCGTCTCTTTTGCGCTATTTCTATGATTGCGAATTCATCGAGGACGGCACGACCATCGACCTGGTCTCCATTGGCGTGGTGTGCGAGGACGGCCGCGAATACTATGCCGTCTCCACCGAATTCGACGCCGAGAAAGCCGGGCCGTTCGTCCGGCGCTACGTGCTGCCGCAGCTGCCGCCGCCCGCCTCGCCGCTGTGGCGCAGCCGGGAAAAGATCCGCGAGGACCTGTACCGGTTCCTGGTGCCGCGCACGGGAGTAGAGCCCGAGCTGTGGGCGTGGGCGAGCGCGTACGACCACGTGGCGCTGTGCCAGCTGTGGGGGTCGATGGTGGACCTGCCCAACGCGCTGCCGCGGTACACGAACGAGCTGCGCCAGCACTGGGAGCAGCACGGCAAGCCCGCACTACCCCCGGTACCCAAGGACGCGCACGACGCGCTCGCGGACGCCCGGCACAATCTGGCCAAGTTCGAGGCCATAGAGGCGCACCGGCGCCTGCGGACCTCCTGATCCGAGCCCGGGGGCGCGCCGCCGGACGCCGCACCCGGACGCCGGGATCACCGACAGCGAAAGGCCCCGGGAGACTTGGTCTCCCGGGGCCTTTCGTCCGGTCCGATCACCCGAATGCGGTGATCAGCCCGCCATGGTCTGCGGAATGCGATCCACATCGGGGCGGCTGCCCGAGGGCACGCCGTCCTTCAGGCTCGCCGCGTACACGTCGACGTACTCCTGCTCGCCCATCTGCATGAGCTCGTACATGATCTCGTCGGTCACCGCGCGCTCGACGAAGCGGTTGCCGCCCATGCCCTCGTACCGCGAGAAGTCGATGGGCTTGCCGAACTTGACGGTCACCTTGCGGGGCCGCCAGCGGAACGGCCCGGGCGGGCAGACCTCGTCGGTGCCGATGAGCGCCACCGGGATCACCGGGACGCCGGTCTCGAGCGCGAGCCGGGCGACGCCGGTCTTGCCCTTGTACAGCCGGCCGTCCGGCGAGCGAGTGCCCTCGGGGTACAGGCCGACGAGCCGGCCCTCACCGAGCAGCTTGCGCGCGGTGTTCAGCGCGCTCTCCGCGGCACTCGCACCGGTGCGGTCGATCGGGTACTGACCCGTGCCGCTGAAGAAGAACTTCTGCAAACGGCCCTTGAAGCCGGGCGTGGTGAAATATTCGGCCTTGGCCAGATACGTGATGCGTCGCGGGCTCGCCAGCGGGGTGAAGAGCCAGTCCGTGAACGACAGATGATTTCCGGCCAGAATCGCGGCGCCGTCGGCGGGGATATTCTCCACACCCTCGACCTTGGGCCGGTTGATCAGCTGGATGAGCGGTCCCACCAAAACGAATTTCAGCAGCCAGTAGAACATTGCGTCCTTTCCCCTGTTTCGATACCCGGGACCGGCCTCGTTGCGGGCACCACATTCAAATCCCGACTCTACCGCTGAGACCTGGCGGTGACCAACCGCCCACCGCCGGACGGCTGTGATTCACATCGAATTCACCGGGCGTCACAAATCAGCGCAGCGGACCCGCGGGCACCGCGTCCCGGCCGACCTCGAGCGCCGCCCGCGCCAGCTCGGCCGCGCCGATCATGCCCGCCGCCTCGCCCAGTTGCGCGGTGCGAATGCGGGCCAGCGGACGATGCCGCGCCCCGGTGATGGCCACCGAGTAGTGCTCGCGCGCCGCGTCGAGGAACAGCGGCGCCGAGGTGCTCACGCCACCGGCCACCACGATCAGGTCCGGGTCGAAGATGTCGCTCACCCCGGCGAGTCCGAGCCCGAGCCAGCGCGCGAAATCGGCCATCACATCCAGGGCGACCGGATCGCCGTCCTGCGCCGCGCCCGCCACCCGCCTGCCGGTCAGCGAATCGGGATCGCGATCGGCCTCGCGGCTCAGCAGCGCCGAGCGCTGCGGATCGGTGGCCAGCAATTCCAGTGCGGTGTCCACCAGCGCCGTTCCGCTGCAATACCTTTCCCAGCAGCCGCGTTTACCGCAGGCACAGGCCCGGCCGTTGGGGACCACGGTCAGATGGCCGAGTTCGGGCGCGACACCGTAGCTGCCGCGATAGAGCTGCCCGCCCACCAGCAACGCAGCGCCGATACCGGTGCCGATGGCCACCAGCACCACGTTGCGCCCGCCGGCCGCCGCGCCGAAGCGGTACTCGGCCCACATGGCGGCGTTGGCGTCGTGTTCGAGGATGACCGGCAGCCCGAGCCGATCGGTGAGCCGCTGCGCCACCGGCGCGTCCTCCCACGGCAAATGCGGGGCGAACCGCACCGTCGCCCGGTCCTCGTCCACGAAGCCCGCGACCGCCAGCCCGACCGCGCCGATGGCGTGCCGGGCGCACAGCTCGCGCACCGCGCGGGCCAGGCCGTCCTCCAGGGCGCGCGCCGACTGCGGGGTCGGCGCGGTGACGGTGTCGAGAACCTCGCCCGAGCCGTCGACGACCGAAGCTCGAATATTGGTGCCGCCCACGTCGATTCCCACCGTCAGGGGCACCTGCGTCCGGCCCCTCATGCCTTGATGGTCACATCTATCGGGACGTATCCGGACCGCGCCCCCCGTCGGTCACGGCCGGTCTGCGCCGCACCGTGTCCGGCCGGACGCTGGTCCGCGCCACGACCCGGCTGCGCGTCACCGGGCCGGCGCGCCGTACCCGGCCCGCGACCGAGGGGATCCTCGGCGGCCCGGTCGGCGGACGAATCATGGCCGCCCACAGCGCCTTCGGTCGCGGCGTCGGCGCTCGCGTCCGGGCGGGCCCCGGCGGCCGGATCGCCGGACCGCGCGGCCGCGGCCCCGGACCAGCTCGCGGCGGGCGAATCATGGCCGCGGGCACGGCGTTCGGCGGCGACCGCCTGCGCCCCCGCGGCGAACTTGGCCAGCAGGCCGCCCAATCCGGCAACCGCGCTGCCGTGCGCGGCACCGCGGGCACCTCCGGCGTCGGCGCCCCGCGCACCGGGCGAACCGGCGGAATCACCCTCGCGACCGGTGGAATCGTCGGCCGCGGAGCCGGACTCGGCCGCGGGACCACCCGCCCCGGCGAGATCCTCCGGATCGGTCATCCCGAAACGCTGCTCCGGCGCGCTGCGGTGCCCGTACGAATCATGGAGCCACGCATGATATTCCGGCGAGTCCGGATCCAGATCCGGCGGAATCAACGGCTCCACCGGAACCCCCGCGAGCGCCTCGCGCAGCACGGTGACGATGGCGGTGCCGTGATCGGCGATGGCCGCCACCACGTCGTGATGCTCACCGCGCACCACCGCGGCCGCCGCGCACACCGGGCACCAGCTGCAACTCGACCACTGGATACGCCCGTCGGCCGCGGTCCGGCGCAGCACCGGTTCGACGCGTTCGAGCACGGCCTCGGCGAGCAGTCGCAATTCTTCGGCGAACTCGCTGAAATTATCGTCCGGGTGCCCGGCGCGCGGATGATCCTGGGAGGTCGTCATTTCGGCCAGACCTCGGGGTCCGGGCGGAAGCGGATCACCAGGTGATCGCCGTCGAGTTCGGCGGCCTCGACCGTGCACCGCCGCAATACCGGCGCCAGCCGCAGCCGGCGCCTGACCCCGTCCGCTCCCACGATCAAATCGTCCTCCACTCGTCCCAGCTGCAGGGTCGACGGATCGACCACGGGCAGATGCATACGCATCGCGAACACCGAGTCCAGACCCGTCCCCGATTCGTGCCGCACCTGCGGCCCGCCGGAGCCGGACAGCACACCGTCCGCATCTGAGCCAAGCATAGGGATACCGCCCCCGCCTACCCAGTCACCACTCGCATCGATCCCCTGCGAGAGCGCCGTCAATGCCGCCAGCCCCACCGGTTCGGTCCCCGCGTGCCGTACCACCCGCACCGGTATCCCGCCCATCCGCTTGCGCAAATCCTCGACAACGGCGAGTTGTTCCGCCTGTCGATCGGAATACCACCGCACGGCCGGATGATGCGCGGCCGGCGCGGGCGTGCCGAACCAGGCGGCCGCGCCACTGCGGCGCGTGGTCCAGGCCGCGACGGTCGCGGTGTCGTCGTCGGGGCCCAGCAGCGCCGGTTCCCCGGACACGAACGCGGCCGAATTCGACTGCGCGGCGGGCGGTTCGGCCTCGGTCAGATCGGGCAGCACCTTGTTGACCAGCACACCGGTCAATTCCAGGCCCAGCAGCGCGGCCGCGGACCGCACCCGGGTGGATTCGGCCACCGCGACCTGTTCGGGCGCGGTGACCAGGCGGGCGGTGGTGCGCGAGCGGTCCGCGAGCAGATCGCGGGCCGCGGTGACCAGGGTGACGATCTGCTCCACCGACACCGCGATCATCGCCTGCCGGAAATCCCCGCCCACCGAGGTCAGGGCGCGCGCGTGCGCGGGCCACACCCGATCCAGATAACCCAGCAGGGTGTCCGGCGCGGTGACGATGCGGAGCATGTCGGCCGAGGGCGGGCAGTCCAGCACGATGACGTCCCACCGGCCGATACCCGCGAAATCGGTGATCTCGAGCAGCGCCAGCAGTTCCTGGATGCCGGGCAGGCCGGTCAGCTCCGCGGGATCCAGCGCCGAGACGTCTATCCCGTGCTCGTTCTTCGCCCCCGAGAGCAGCAGCAGTACCGTGCGGAAGCGATCCTCCAGCAGCGCAAGGGAATCCACCTCGATGACATCGAGGCCCGGCTGCACCGCGGCCACGCCCGGCACGCCGCCCGGCTGATGCCGGAACCGGAAACCCAGGGCGTCGCCGAGCGAATGCGCCTGATCGAGCGAGGCCAGCAGCACCCGCTCCCCCGCGCGCGCGTGGGCGAGCGCGGTCGCGCACGCCAGCGTCGTCTTCCCCACCCCGCCCTTGCCGACGAACAGCTCCACGCGGGTGGAGCGCGACGGGCGTCCAGTCGTACTCGCGGTCAGCCTTCGACCCGTTTCTTGAGTTCGGTCAGCGCGGTATCGGTGATGACCTTCTCGGCCTTGCGTTTGAACATGCCGATCATCGGGATGTTCAGGTCCACCGTGAGCTCGTACACCACTTCGGTACTACCGTCGGGCAGCTCGAAGAGTTCGTAGGTGCCGTCCTGCGCCTTCTGCAGTTCCCCGCCGATCAGCGTCCAGCTGACCGCGCGGCCGTCGGGCCGCCAGGTATAGGACAGGGTGTAGGTGTCCTTCACGACGCCCGCGTCCAGCACGAAACGCGCGGTCCGCGCGCGCCCGCGCGGGTCCTTGTCGAGCACCTCGACCGAACGGGCCGCGGCGACCCATTCCGGATACGACTCCAGATCCGCGATGACGGCCATCACTCGTTCCGAGGGGGCGTCGATCACGATCGACCGTTGGGTGCGATCGGCCATGGGAGGCAACGCTTCCTTTCCAGCTGCGGCGGCGGAATCTTCGAGCGGAGAGATCCGGGCGGAGTTCAGCGCGCGGCGGGGGCGACGCCGGCCTTGCGGCCGGCCTCCAGACGAGCCTTGATCTCAAAGGACATCGTCTTCCCGGCGACCCGGCGGGCGCGGTTGGCGGCCATGAGATCGCGCGCGGACATCGACTCCACGCCCTTGGGCTCGGCGTGCATGAAGTAGTGCAGGATGACCCCGTCGAGCATGGGCTCGAGCCAGACCTCCATGGTCCCGGTGGCGCCGCCGGCGATGGTCCAGCGAATCCCCTTGTCGGCGCGATCCTCTCGCACCTGCAGTTGCAGATCCGGCCACCAGCGACGCCAACGGGCCTTATCTGCCAGGACTTCGCCCACGGCGGCGCCCGGCGCGGCGACGAAGGTCTGGTCGGCAACCTGGATACTGCTCACTCGGCTGAGCCTAGCTCAGATCGCCGGCACGTTCGTATCCAGCAGTTCCCGCAGCCGCACGCCCATGCGATCCCAGCGCCATTGCCGCTGCACCCAGGCCCGACCGGCCGCGCCCATGCGGGCCGCGGCGTCGCGATCGGACAGCACTGCCACGATCGCGTCGGTGATGGCCGCGGTCGAGCGACCGTCCACCACGTGGCCCGTCTCGCCCTCGCGCACCGTTTCGGGCGCACCACCGGAATCGCCCGCCACCACCGGCACCCCGCTGGCCGAGGCTTCCAGGAACACGATGCCCAGACCCTCGACGTCCAGGCCGAAACCGCGGGTGCGGCACGGCATCGCGAAGACATCGGCGATGGTGTGGTGCGCGGCGAGTTCGGCCGACGGCACCCGGCCGGTGAACACCACGTCGTCGGCGACGCCCGCGGACCTGGCCAGCTGGCGCAGCTTCTCCTCGTACGGCCCGCCGCCCGCGATGACGAGCACCGCGCCGTCGATCCGGTCACGAATGTCCTTCATCGCCACGATGAGCGCGTCCTGCCCCTTGCGCGGGACCAGGCGCGACAGGCACAGCACGGTGGGCCGATCGCCCAGCCCGTAGCGTTCGCGCAGGACGGCGCGGGCGGCCGGATCGGGCTTGAACACCTCCGAATCCACCGCCGGGGGCAGGTATTCCAGGGCCGCGTCGACCCCGAAGGCCGCGGAGAACCGGCGGCGGGTGTACTTGCTGACGTAGGTGATGACATCGGTGTCGTCGCCGATCGCGCGCAGCGCCTGGCGTGCGCCCGGCAGCATCGACCAGCCGACCTCGTGCCCGTGCGTGGAGGCCACGATGCGCTCGGCCCCGGCCCGGCGCAGGTGCGGCGACATGAGCGCGAGGGGCGCGGCCGCGCCGAACCACACCTGTTCGCACTGCTCGTCACGAATCAGCTTGGCGGCGCGGCGCATGACCAGCGGCGTCGGCAACATCAGGGTCGTGGGGTGGCGGACCACCTGGAACGGCTGCTCGGCGTCGAACCTCCGGTGGCTGTCGCCCTTCCAGCGGGGCGCGTACACCACCAGATCATCGGGCGGCAGCTGCATCGCGAGCGCATGGACATAGGACTGAATACCTCCCGGTCGCGGCGGGAAATCATTGGTAACCAGCAAGGTTCGCCCCATGTGCCCAACCTACTGCACCGGCGCCGACCGCGATCCCCGCCCCGAAACCTCGCACCCCGACACGGCATCCGCGCGCGGGCGGCCGGGCGTGCCACGCGCGCCGGACCGGCGCGTCGCATTCGACCGAACCGGTTGGAATGCCCGGTTCGAGCCCTGGGCCGTGGAAACGAGCAGGCCGGAAGGCTTCTCACGCGCCTTCGGTGCTGCGCGAGGTGATCCAGGCGCGCCAGCCACTCAGGAAATCGTCGTAGGAGGTGGCGATGACCGTGCGGAACACCGCGTCCACCGCGGCGCGATCCTGCGGCCCCCGCGCCAATTGCCGGTAGAGCCCGGTCAATCGGTCCTCGCCGTAGCGATCGGCGAGGAACGCGCACGCCGACCAAGCCTGTTCGTAGGCGAGGGCGGCCTGCCCGCTCGCGGGCTCGAACACCGCGTCGGCGGGCAGATCCCCGGGCAGCGCCGCGGTCCGCGCCCGCGCGGTCAGCGTCGGCGCGATCTCGGCGACGGTCGCGGCCGAACCGCGATGCGCGGAGTATTCGGCGAAACCCTCGAGCAGCCACTGCGGGGCGTCCTCGGCGGTCACCGCGCGGGCGGCCACGTGGGTGAGCTCGTGCCGCAGCACCGTGCGCAGACCGTCGGGGCCGAGCCGCCGGCCGGCCTCGGGTCCGAAGACCACGCGCTGCCCGGTCGGCTGCGCCCCGGGATGGAACACGTCGGAGATGGTCGCCGCCGCGACTTCGGCCGGAACGTCGCCGGTGGCATTGGTCAGCGCGGCGAATTCGGTTGCGCTGGCGGCCACGACCACCACCGGGGCCTGCGACCACTGCGGACCCCACAGCGCGGTCACCGCGAGGGTGGCGGCGGCGAGTTCACCGGCCAGCACCTCCACGTCGGCGCTGCGCGACGCGTGCCCGAGCACGATCCCGCTGCGGCCGTCGCCGGTGCCGACCGTCTCCGCGATGACCTTGCCGTACCCCTCCATCAACCGTTTGACCTGTGGCACTTGCGGATCCGAGGCGGTGACCTGACCGCTCTCGGGACCGGGCACCACCGCGCGCAACTTCGGCAGCACCGAATTGGGCAGCATGAGCAGCGCGCCGCAGGCCGCGGTCAGCCCGGTCACCATGACGAGGACGAGGCAGAACTCGAATCGCCGCTTGGCCGAGAACCAGCCGCGAACCTGTCGCAGTGCGCTCATTGCCACCTCGTGTTCGGGCGCGGCGTCAGTATCGGCGCGCGGAATGGAACGGTGTCGAACCCATCGGCGCCACCTGCACCGGCACTCCGAACGTGGAGGCGTGCAGCATCAAACCATTGCCCGCGTAGATCCCGACATGTGAGACCTCAGAGTAGAAGAACACCACATCGCCGGGCTGCAGGTCCTGCTCGGCCACGGGCGTGCCGAAGTTGGACTGCTGCTGGCTGGTGCGCGGCACGCTCTTGCCGACCTGCTTGAACGCCCACTGCACCAGGCCGGAGCAGTCGAATTGATCGGGACCGACCGCGCCCCACACGTACGGCGCGCCGACGCGGGTGAGCCCGGCGGCCAGCGCGCTGGTGCCGCTGCCGGGGACGAGCCCGCGCAGCAGGGTGTCGCGGTCGAAGCCGGGCGGGAACATCGATCCGGCGAGGGCGGACTTGTCGCCCGCGGAGAGCTGACCCCACGCGGCGATCACGCCGGCGATGGAGCCCTGCAGTTCCGAGCGTTTGCGTTCGAGATCGGTGCGCAGCGCGTCGGCGGCGGCGAAGGCCGCGCGCGCGGTGTCGGCGGCGCCGCGGGCCGCGGACTCGGCGGCGGCGGCCGCGTCGCTGACCTTCTTGTACTGGCTCAGTTGATTGTTCGTGCGCGCGGCGGCCAGGTCGATGATGGACATCTGGTCCAGCAGCTGCTGCGGGGAATCGCTGACCAGCAGCGAGGTGAGCTGATTGGTGCGGCCGCCGACCAGGGCGGCGGTCGCGGCCCGGTCGATCGCGGGCCGGAAGCGGTCGATCTCGGCGCGGGCCGCGTCGAGCGCCCCGGCCGCGTCGGCGGCGGCGGTGTCGGCGGCCGTGGCGGCGACGATCTTGTTGTCCAGATCGGTTTGCGCGTTGAGCGCGGCCTGGTTGAGTTGCTCGGATTCCCGGGACAGATCGATCAGGCGCTGGACGGCGTCACCGGCCGTGGCGGGTGCGGCGACCGGATCCGCGACCGCGGGTCCGGTTGCGGCACTGCCGATCACGAGGACACCCACCGTGAGGGCCCCACCCACCAGTTGTCTGGTGCGTTGCTTCCGCTGCTGCGCTGCCACCGTCGGCATGTCCCGTTCTCTTACCCCAAGCCGGAAAAGAAGGTCTCGATAAGATTACGAAACAGCGGCCGCATATGTCCAGCAGGCCACGAAACCATTACGGCCGCCGCTTCGTCCGCAGGTCACAGACCTGCGGTTGGTACTAGATCCGGCGGGCGCCGTCGAACGGCATGGACGAGATCGGGGCGACCTTGACCGGCTGACCGGAGGTCGAGGCGTGCACGACATTGCCGTCGCCCACGTAGATTCCGGTGTGGCCACCGCCGTAGAACGACACCACGTCGCCGGGCTCGAGCGCGTCGGCCGACACCGGGTAACCGGCGTTGAGCTGCTCATAGCTGGTGCGCGGCAGGTCGATTCCGGCCTGCGCGTACGACCACTTGACCAGACCGGAGCAGTCGAAGGCGTTCGGGCCGGTGGCGCCGTAGACGTACGGCGAGCCGATGCGGCTCATGGCGGCGTTGACGGCCTCCTGGCGCGGGCTCACCTGGGGAGCGGCCGGGGCGGCGGGCGCGGGGACCTCGACGCCGGGGATGGCCGGGATGGTCACCGGGAGGGACTCGGGCACACCGGGAATGCCGGCGGGCAGCTGAATCGCGTCCGGCACATCGAAGGTGCCGACGCCCGGGATCGTGACCGGCTGCGCCGAGGCGGGCGTAGCGGGCAGCAGCAGCGCGCTCAGCGTGGCAGCGCCGACGGCGCCGGCCGAGAGGGCCCGCTTGACGGTGTTGGTCGCCATGGTGAGGTACTTCCAATCTGCCCCGCGACGCCGCACCGGTTTGGTGGGTCGGACTCCGCGAGGTCTCAGGAAGATTACGAGCGCATAACGGTGCTTTGTAAAGCCGCGACCAACGCCGGGTGGCCCGGAATTGTTACGCGCCGTCATTTCGCTGCGACAAACGTCACAGCAATCACGAAACGATAACAGCGCCCGAATTGCCAGGAGCGTCCGAACCGCTACCCGCCGGTAATTTACCCGGGCCAACAACCCCCTCTTCCAGGCACGATTCCCTATAACAGCAGGTCGGGCACACCGCGAATAATCAGGCCCTGACCGGGGGATGTGCCGAGCGGGTGATCACGACCCGACTGGGACAGCACTCGGCGCCCGCCACCGGGGCGGCCACGCCACACCCGGCGGTATTCATATCATTACCGAATCAGTGTGACCCTCGTCACAAACTGGCATACTTCCGCAATTCGGGGATTGCATCTCGAGAATCTCGAGCAGATAAACGGGCATTTCTCGGATTCGCGCCGGGCGGCCGTTCGGGACCCGAACCGCCGCCGTGACCGGCCGGGAAGCCATCATCGCAGGTCCCGGCGATACCGCCCCCGGGTGTCGTACCCCCGCCCTACGATTTCGGCTCGTGCCCGAACAGTTGGCCTTCGACGAGCTCGAAACCCCGCTCTACGCGACCACTTTCGTGGTCGTGGATCTCGAAACCACCGGGACCAGCCCCGATGGCGACGCCATCACCGAGATCGGCGCGGTCAAGGTGCGCGGGGGCGAAGTGCTCGGCGAGTTCGCGACACTGGTGAATCCGGGCCGGGACATCACCCCGCAGATCGTGCAGATCACCGGAATCACCACCGCCATGGTCATCGACGCGCCCCGGATCGAGTCCGTGCTGCCCGGATTCCTGGAGTTCGCGCACGGCTGCGTCCTGGTGGCGCACAACGCCCGTTTCGACACCGGGTTCCTGCGCGCCGCCGCGGCGCGGATGCAGGTGCCCTGGCCGCCTTTTCAGGTGCTGTGCACGGTGCAGCTGGCGCGGCGGGTGCTGGGCCGGGACGAGGCGCCCTCGGTGAAGCTGTCGGTCCTCGCGCAGCTGCTCGGCGCGCAGACCCAGCCGACGCACCGCGCGCTCGACGACGCGCGCGCCACGGTGGACGTGCTGCACGCGCTCATCGGGCGAGTGGGCAATCAGGGCGTGCACAGCCTCACCGAGCTCCTGGACTACCTGCCCGAGGTGACGCGGCGCCAGCGCGCCAAACGGGTGATCGCGGCGGATCTTCCGGCCACCCCCGGGGTGTATCTGTTCCGGGGGCCGTCCGACGAAGTCCTCTATATAGGGACGGCCGTGAATCTGCGCCGGCGCGTGCGCAGCTACTTCACCGGGTCGGACACTCGCCCGCGCATGCGCGAGATGGTGCAGCTGGCCACCCGGGTCGATCACGTCGAGTGCGCGCACGCCCTGGAAGCCGGTGTGCGCGAACTGCGTCTGCTGCTGGCGCACGCCCCGCCCTACAACCGCCGCTCGAAGTTCCCGCAGCGCGCCTGGTGGCTCACCCTCACCGAGGAGCCGTTCCCGCGCTTCGCCGTCTCGCGCACCCCCACCCGGGATGCCCTGGGCCCCTTTCATTCCCGGACCGAGGCAACCGAGACAGGAATCACCCTCGCCGAGAATTCCGGCCTGCGCACGTGCACCACCCGCCTGCCCCGCACCGGACGGCACGACTGCCCGCCCGCGGTGGTCGGCGGCTGCCCCGCGGCCGCCGAGAACACACCCCTATATATAGAGGAGTACGCGCACGCTCCGGACCGTGTCCGCGCCCTGTTCGCCGGCCGTTCCCCCGAGGTCCTCGAGACGATCCGGGACAAGCTCGAAACCCTGTCCCGCGCAGAACATTTCGAGGCCGCGGCCCGCCTGCGCGATCGCACCCTCCCGGTAATCCGCGCCCTGCGCCGCACCCAGCGCCTCGCCGCCCTGGCCCGCATCCCTGAGTTGATCGCCGCCCACCCCGACGGCGCGGGCGGCTGGCACTTCGCGGTGATCCGCTACGGCCGCCTCGCCTCCGCCGGCAACGCCGCCCGCGGCATCTCCCCGATGCCGACGGTCGACCGCCTGGTGGCCGCCGCCGAGACGGTGATCCCCGAACCCCTGTCGCCCCTCCCCGCCACCGATCCGGATGCGCCCGAACCCCTCTCACCGCCGTATCCCCCACTACACGGCGCCCTCCCCGAGGAGACGGCCCTGCTGGTCCGCTGGCTCGAACAACCCGGCACCCGCATCGTCCGCACCACCCACGCCTACCACGAGCCCCGCCACGGCGCGGGCCCCTGGCTAGCCTGGGCCGCCCGAGCAGAGGCCGCGGCAGAGCTGGAACGCGAATCGATCAGCCCAGCACCACAGCCGGGCACACCCCGATCAGAATGATCGCGTAGGCAGGCGGCTCACTCACTCGAGCGCCACCGCCGGTCCGCACACCCCCGAAACGGGCAAGGCCCCGAGTCGAATTCGACTCGGGGCCTTGCCTTAGCGATGTATCTCAGTGGCCGTGCTTGTCCACCGAGCCGACGCCGTCCTGGTAGTTCTCCAGGGCCGCGAGCATGTCGTGCTCTTCCTTGTGGGCCAGAGCGGCGTTCTGCTCGATCTCGGCGATCGGGTCGGCCTTCATGAACGAGCCGGAGCCGGGCTTGCCGGCGGAACCCAGCTTGGACATCTTCTTGGGCACCGGGGCGCCCTGGTACTCCAGCGGGATCGGGTGGCCGTGCGAGTCCACCGGGCCCAGCGGCTGGTGGATCTCGATGTACTCACCGTGCGGCAGGCGCTTGATGACACCGGTCTCGACGCCGTGCTCGAGCACCGCGCGGTCGCTGCGCTGCAGGCCGATGCAGAAGCGGTAGGCCACGAAGTACGCGAGCGGCGGCAGCACCAGCAGACCGATGCGGAAGATCCACGTGGTCGCGTTCAGCGAGATGCTGAACTTCAGCGCGATGATGTCGTTGACGCAGGCCAGGGTCAGCACCAGGTAGAAGGCGATGGCCATGGCGCCGATGGCGGTACGAACCGGCACGTCGCGCGGACGCTGGAGCAGGTTGTGCCGGGCGTCGTCGCCGGTCAGCTTCTTCTCGATCCAGGGGTACAGGATCAGGACGGTGAAGACCAGGCCCATGACGAGCGCGACCCAGAACACGGCCGGAACCGTGTAGCGGCCCAGGTAGAGCTCCCACGGCGGCATGAGGCGCGCCATGCCGTCGGTCCACATCATGTAGAAGTCGGGCTGCGAACCCGCCGAGACCTGAGACGGGTTGTAGGGACCCAGGTTCCAGATCGGGTTGATCTGCAGCACGCCGCCCATGAGGGCGATGATGCCGAGGGTGAAGGCGAAGAACGCGCCCTGGTCCGCGGCGAACACCGGCACGATGCGGGCGCCGACGACGTTGGTCTCCTTGCGGCCCGGTCCGGGGAACTGGGTGTGCTTCTGGTACCAGACCAGGGCGACGTGCGCCGCGATCAGCGCCAGCAGGATGCCCGGGATGAGGAGCACGTGCAGCACGTACAGACGCGGGATGATCAGGTTGCCCGGGAAGTCGCCGCCGAACAGCAGCCAGTGCAGCCAGGTGCCGATGACCGGAACACCGATGGTGATGCCCGAGAACGCCGCGCGCAGACCGGTACCCGAGAGCAGGTCGTCGGGCAGCGAGTAGCCGAAGAAGCCCTCGAACATGGCCAGGATGAGCAGCAGCGAGCCGATCACCCAGTTGGCCTCACGCGGCTTGCGGAAAGCGCCGGTGAAGAAGATGCGGAACAGGTGGATGATGATCGACGCCGCGAACAGCAGCGCCGCCCAGTGGTGCACCTGGCGCACGAACAGACCGCCGCGCACCTCGAAGGAGATGTTCAGCGAGGTCTCGTAGGCCCGCGACATGGTGACGCCGCGCAGCGGCTCGTAGGCGCCGTCGTAGACGACCTCACTCATGGACGGGTCGAAGAACAGCGTCAGGTACACACCCGACAGCAGCAGGATGATGAAGCAGTAGAGCGCGATCTCACCCAGCAGGAAGGACCAGTGGGTCGGGAAGACCTTGTTGATCGACCGCTTCACGAACGCCGCGGCGTGATACCGCTCGTCGATTTCGTTGGCCTGTGCGACCACTTTGCTAGGGCTCATGAACGACGCTCCCAGAAGGCCGGTCCGAGGGGCTCGATGAAGTCGTGTACGGCGACCAGGTAGCCCTCGGAGTTGACGGTGATCGGCAGCTGCGGCAGCGCACGAGCGGCGGGACCGAAGATCGGCTTACCCCATTCGGTCGCCAGGAACTGCGACTGGTGGCAGGGGCACAGAATTCGGTTGGTCTGCTGCTCGAACAGCGAGGTGGGGCAGCCCAGGTGGGTGCAGATCTTCGAGTAGGCGAAGTAGTCGCCGTAGTTGAAGCTCTCCTGGCCCTTGCGCTTGATGGCGGCCTCGGCGTCGGCGGTGCGCAGGCGAATGAGCATGACCGAGTTGCGGATTCCGCGCAGCGACTGGAAGGTCGCGTGGTGGTCACCGCGCCATTCTTCCTTCCAGGGGAAGACGGTTTCCATCGAGCCGGCGTCCAGATCCTCCGGGCGCACCAGGACGATGTCCTCGGGGCGGCCGGTGTCGCGGCGCAGGTAGATGGTCTGGCCTTCGTAGTCCGGGGTCCAGCCCGAGACCCACAGCGGCGACTTGTCGCCCTTGGCCCACGGGTTCTTGACGCAGCCGCCCAGGAACACCAGCAGTGCGCCGATGCCCAGGATGCCCGCGCCCGCGCCCGCACTGCGGGTGATCATCTTGCGGCGGCCCAGCGTGGAGGTCTCCCCCGCGTCGGCGAGCTGCGCGCCCAGGGTGCGGCGGTTGACCTCGGAGGACATGCCGTCGTGGCGTTCCTGGATCGAGATCTCGGCCGGGATGAACTTCTTGCGGATGAGCACGGCGGCGACGCCGATGCCGAGCACCGCGAGACCCATGGTGATGCCGTAGAGCGGGGTGGCCAGCGTGTACGCGGCGTTGCCCTCTTCTCCGCGGCCCTTGTACTCCCAGGGCCAGAACAGGAACACGCCGATGAGGGCGAGTCCGGCCAGCGCCGAGATGCCGAACCAGGTGGCGACCTGACGCTCGGCCCGCTTCTCGGCCTTGGTGCCGGGGACGGGCCAGCGCGGTGCGCGGTAAACGACGTCGACGCCGTCCAGCTTGGTGCCGAGGGCGACGAGCTCATCGCGCGACATGGCGTCGAGCTGCTCGTCGGTGTAGTCCGCACCGGTGGGGTTGTCCCCCATGCCTTTTTGCTCCTGTTCACTCATGACCGGGACCCGATCCACATCGCCGAGCCGACGAGCAGCACGATGCCGATGATCCACGCCGCGAGGCCCTCGGTCGCGGGGCCGAAGCCGCCGAGGCCGTAGCCGCTCTCGGAGGGGGTCTCCATCCGGTCCTTGATGTACGCGACGATGTCCTTCTTCTCTTCCGGCGTCAGCTGCCGGTCGGAGAACTTGGGCATGTTCTGCGGGCCGGTGAGCATGGCCAGGTAGATCTGCTGTTCGCTGGCCGGCGCGAGCGGCGGCGCGAACTTACCGGAGGACAGCGCGCCGCCCTTGCCGGTGAAGTTGTGGCAGGACGCGCAGTTCATGCGGAACAGCTCGCCACCGCGGCCCAGGTCGGCGCCCTCGATGAGGGATTCCTGGGCGATCTCGCCGTTGGCGTCGCGCACCACGGTCGGGCCGCCGCCGTTGGCCTGGATGAAGGCGCCGAGGGCGTCGGTCTGACGGGCGTCGAACTTCGGGGGCTTGCGCATGATCTGGGCTTCGTTGCGCACCGCGGGCATACGACCGGAGGAGACCTGGAAGTACACCGCGGCCTCGCCGACGCCGATCAGGCTCGGGCCGCGATCGGCGACACCCTGCAGGTTGGCACCGTGGCAGGTGATGCAGGAGGTGTCGTAGATCTGCTTGCCCTCGCGGATCAGCGCTGACTGGTCCTCGTGCGCCGTGGCGACCTGCGCGGTGGGCGTCAGGGCCGATGCCGCGAAGCCGGCTCCGACGAGGCCCATCAGGAGAACCAGACCGCCGGCGATACGCCGACGCAAGCGGCGCTGCTTACGCGTCTTGGTGGCCTCGCCGATCGCGGCGCCCGAGGATTCGGGGCGCGGATCTGGCGCTGACGGGGGAGATGAACTCATCTGTGTCCCTTTGGAGTAGACGGAACCGACTTGTACAGAAGCTTCTTGCCTACGGCGGGCTGTGCCGTGGATCTGTCCGAAATCAGCGGACGAAGTAGATCGTGGCGAAGAGCCCGATCCAGACGATGTCGACGAAGTGCCAGTAGTACGAGACGACGATCGCCGCGGTGGCCTGCGCGGGGGTGAACTTACTGACCTTGGTGCGGATCAGCAGGAACACGAACGCGATCAGACCGCCGATGACGTGCAGGCCGTGGAAGCCGGTCGTGATGTAGAAGACCGAGCCGTACACGGTGCTCGAGATCGTCGTGCCCTCTTCGACCAGGTGGTAGTACTCGTAGCCCTGGCCGGCGACGAAGAAGGCCCCCATGATCAGGGTGATGACGTACCAGCGGCGCAGGCCGAAGACGTCGCCCCGCTCCGCCGCGAAGACGCCCATCTGGCAGGTGAACGAGGAAGCCACCAGGACGGCGGTCACCGGGACGGCGAGGCCGAGGTTCAGCTCGGTCGGCTCCATCGGCCACTTATCGCCGCCGGCTTGCGCGCGGGCGACAAAGTACATAGCGAAAAGGCCGGCGAAGAACATCAGCTCGCTGGACAGCCAGATGATGGTACCGACGCTGACCATGTTGGGCCGGTTCAGCGAATGCACACGCTGAGTAATGGCCGATCCTGGGGTCCCTACTGCGGTCGTCACGCCGGTAAGTATGACTTGTCGTAGTACGACAGGCGTAGCCGGGTTGGAAAACTCGGTCAGCGTGTCGGAAACCGCAGGGCGAGCGAGCCTCTCGGGGGGCGCTCGGCGTGTCTCGGAGCAGCATAGATTGGCCGTTTAAGAGAAAGCTGAGCCACTTATAGGCCGGTTGGGAAGGGATGGTGGCGGGGATGTCGTGGGTGGGCAGAATGCTGCGGCGCGGCGGGACAACGGAACTGGATCCCGGGCGTGGCGACCTGGTGCCGGTGGCGTCGAGTTTCGATGACGCGGAGGCGTGTTCGGCGGCCCTGGGCCGCACCGGCGCCTGGACCGCCGACCAGCCCGTGGTGCTGCACCAGCACCTGCTGGTGCCCGCGGATCGGCTCGATGCGGTGCAGATCATCACCGCCGAGCTCGGCTATGACACCGTCGCGACCGGAGCCGCCGCGCGGACCCCGGAATCCGCGGCCGCCGCCGAGCGGGTCATCGCGACCGCGGGTCTCGCCCCCGACCCGGCGGAGACGGTCGCCCTGCTGGTGCGCCGGGTGCAGGTACTCGACGCGATGCACTGCGCGCAGGAGCGTTCCCGCCTGACCGCGGTGGCCCATCGGCACGGCGCGGTCCTGCTGGGCTGGGAGGCGCTGCAGCCCGCGGCCGGGCGTCCGGGAGAAAAGAAATAGCCCCCGCGCACTAGGCTGGCGTCGACAACACTGGTGTACGGACATCACCGGCGACGGAAGAGATGAGCAATGAGCGCGCGCAGCTGGCGAGAAATCCTCGGCATCCTCACCGATGGCAACGATCTGGCCGCGGACGAGGCCGCGTGGGCGATGAACGAGATCTTCACCGATAGCGCCACCTCCGCGCAGATCGCGGCGTTCGGCGTCGCCATGAAGATGAAGGGCCCGACCCCGGTCGAGTTGAGCGGTCTGGCCGCGGGCATGCTCGCGCACGCGCGCCGGGTCGAGGTCGACGGCGCCGCGGTCGACATCGTGGGCACCGGCGGTGATCGCTCCGGCACGGTGAACATCTCGACCATGTCCTCGATCGTGGTGGCGGCCACCGGCATTCCGGTGGTCAAGCACGGCAACCGCGCGGCCTCCTCCAAGAGCGGCGGCGCGGACGTGCTCGAGGCGCTCGGGGTGAAGATCGCCCTGGGCCCGGAGTCGGTTGCCACGAGTGTGCGCGAGGTCGGCATCGGCTTCTGTTTCGCCCCGGTGTTCCATCCGTCGCTGCGTTTCGCGGGTCCCGCGCGCGCGGAGATCGGCATCCCGACGGTCTTCAATATCCTGGGCCCGCTGACCAATCCGGCCCAGCCGGGCGCGGGTCTGATCGGCTGCGCGTTCGCGGATCTGCTGCCGGTGATCGCCGGAGCGTTCGCCGAGCGCGGCGCGTCCGCCCTGGTGGTCCGGGGTAACGACGGCCTGGACGAGATCACCACCGCCGACACCACCGACGCCTGGGTCGTCGCGGGCGGCCGGCGGGCCGAAACCACCATCGATCCCACGAAACTCGGTATCGAGCGGGTCGCCCCCGAGGCGCTCAAGGGCGGGGACGCCACCCTGAACGCGGAGATCGCCCGGAATTTCCTGGCCGGCGCGGCCGGTCCGGTGCGCGATGCGGTGCTGCTGAACTCGGCGGCCGCGGTGGTGGCCTTCGAGCTCACCGCCGATCAGGTCGGCGAGGATCTGCACGACCGGCTCGGCGCGGCCCTGGAACGGGTTGCGGCGACGGTCGATTCGGGCCGGGCCGGCGAACTGCTCGAGCGCTGGGCGGAGCTGACGAACAAGCTCGGCTCGGAGTAGCCGCGCCCGGTGCCGTCGCGGACGCAACGGCACCGGGCGGCGGGCGACCGGTGTCCGCCTCGCGCACCCGGTTTCGGGCGCGGCGGGATCACTCGCCGATCGAGAAGCCCGCCTCGACGTCGACGCTCGAGTAGGACTTGAACGCGATGTGCGTCGCGGTCCGCACCACGCCCGGGGTCTTGTTGATGTGCCCGGTCACGACCTCGGCGATCTGCTGGTGGTCGCGCACGCGCACGATGCCGATCAGGTCCACGTCGCCCGCGCAGGAGTAGACCTCGGCGACGCCGTCGATGTCGGCCAGCGCCTGGGCGGTCTCGGGGATGCGGTCGGATTCTGCGTGGATCAGCACGATCGCGGTAATCATGGGACCACTTTAGGCGATGGCGGTGTCGGCGCGGTTCCGGCGCGGTGCCGCACCGCGTGCGGTCCGGCCCGCTCCCCGCGTACGCCGAGCTATCTGTAACCCCCGGTGCACGCTGGGGAAACCTGGGGCTTGATTCCGCGAATCCGCGTCCGCTACGCCCGTTTTGGGTGATCATGGATCGAAATGTGAACCGACCAGTAGTCACCTTGGGGCTACGCAGGGGGTTTTCGATGCTAGATCTGATTCCGGCCGTTCCGGTCCTTCGAAACATCACTCGCCGCACCGCGCGCCTGGCCGCGCGGACCTTGCTCGCGGGTGCCACGGTCGCGGCCATCGCCGCGGCCGTACCGGCGCATGCCGCGCCCGACCCCGTCCCCGATCCGGTAGCGAGCATCAGCACCGATGTGATCAAGATGATCGACTCGGTGACCACGCTGCAGCTGCCCGGTCAGGATCTGCCGACCGCGCTGAGCCCGACCACCGCGATCGTGGTGCTGGGCTACGGTCTGCTGCCGGACGGTGAGATGCGGCCGGAACTGATCAACCGGCTGTACGCCGGATACGTCTCGGCGCTGCTCTCGCCCCATTCCCCGGTCATCGTGACCGGCGGGAATCCGCAGGCCGGCCGCACCGAGGCGCAGGCGATGGCGGACTGGCTGATCGGGCGCGGCATCGACCCGCTGCGCATTCACAGTGAGACCCAGGCGAATTCGACGGTGCAGAACGCGGCGTTCTCGGCCAAGGTCATGGAGGCGATCGGCGCGCACGCGGCCATCCTGATCACCTCCGGCGACCACATCGCCCGCGCGCTCACCAACTTCCGCGCCGCGGGCATCGCGGTGGTCGCGACCATGACCCCGGATCACACCCCGCTCTCGGCCCAGCCCTTCGGCCCCGGCGAGGCGCCGCGCTGAGGCGGATGTGCTCGATGTGCCGTTGAACGAAGGCCCGCCCACCGAAACGGTGTGCGGGCCTTCGTCTTCGACAGCGCCGAAGAACGTCGAACGGCGGCGCGGCGGACGCGCGTGAGCATCCGGGCCCGGGGTGAGCGCGGCGGGGTTCAGCCGACACGCGTTCGGCCACACGCGGCCTACGGGAACAGCGAGCGCCCCGCGGCGTACCCGGGCTCGTTCACCGCTGTGCCCCGCTCACTCCAGGAACCGGGCTATCGCCGCGGCCACACAGGCGGGCTTGGCCTCACCGTCGATCTCGACGGTGACGGTGCGCTCGATCTGCACCCCGACCGGAATGTCCTGCGCCGCCGTGAGATTCACGCGGCCCCGGATGCGGCTGCCGACCGGCACCGGGTTGATGAACCGGACCTTGTCGAGCCCGTAGTTGATCGCCATGCGCGCGGAGCTGACCCGCATCACCTGCGCGGTCATCGGCACGATGAGCGAGAGCGTCAGGAATCCGTGGGCGATGGTGCGCCCGTACGGGCCCGCGGCCGCGCGCTCGGCGTCGACGTGGATCCACTGGTGGTCGCCGGTGGCCTCGGCGAACCGGTCGATGCGGTCCTGGTCGATGGAAATCCATTCGCTCACACCGATTTCCGTGCCGACGGCGGCGCGCAGCTGGTCGAAGGACGTGAAGTCGATCATGGGGCGAGCCCTTCTCAGATGCGGCGGCCGCCGTCGACGTAGATGGTCTGGCCGGTGACGAAGGAGGCGTCCGCGGACACCAGGAAGGACACCACGTTCGCGATGTCCTCGGGCTTGCCGACGCGGCGCAGCGGGGTGATCTCGGCGGCTTGCGCCCGGAAGACCTCCGGGTCGACGCCGACGCGGGCGGCGGTGGCGTCGGTCATGTCGGTGACGATGAAGCCCGGCGCGACGGCGTTGACGTTGATGCCGTACGGCCCGAGTTCGATGGCGAGGGTGCGGGTGAAGCCCTGGATGCCCATCTTGGCCGCGGAGTAGTTGGCCTGGCCCCGGCTGCCGAGGGCGGACACGCTGGAGGTGTTCACGATCTTGCCGGACTTCTGCTTCACCATGTAGCGCTGGGCGGCCCGGCTGCACAGGAACGCGCCGCGCAGGTGCACGGACATGACGGTGTCCCAGTCGTCGACGGACATCTTGAACAGCAGGTTGTCGCGCAGCACGCCCGCGTTGTTGACCAGCGCGTCGACCGAACCCAGTTCGGCGACAACGCGTTCGAAGGCCGCGTCGACCGAGGCTTCGTCGGTGACGTTGCAGCCCACCGCGATCGCCGCGCCGCCCTGGGCCGCGATGGCGTCCACGGCGCCCTTGCAGGCGGCCTCGTCGAGGTCGGCGATGGCAACGGTGAAGCCGTCCGCGGCCAGGCGGGCGGCGGTGGCCGCGCCGATGCCGCGGGCCGCGCCGGTGACGAACGCTACCTTGGGACTCATGGGTATCTCCTTGTCGCGGAAGGGTTTCAGACGATGGCGTTGACGCCGGTCAGCGCGCGGCCGATGAGCAGTTTCTGAATCTGGCTGGTGCCCTCGTAGAGGGTCAGTACGCGGGCGTCGCGCAGGTACTTGGCGACCGGGTACTCGTCGATGTAGCCGTAGCCGCCGAACACCTGAATGGCGTTGTTGGCGGCCTTGACCGCGGCTTCGCTGGCGAAGAGTTTGGCGACCGAGGCCTCGGTGCCGAACGGTTTGCCGCGTTCGACGAGGTCGGCGACCCGCCAGGCCAGCAGCCGCGCCGCCTCGACCTCCACCGCGATGTCGGCCAGCAGTTCCTGGACCAGCTGGTAGGAGGCGATGGGTTTGCCGAACTGCTCGCGCTCGGTCGCGTACTTCACCGCGGCTTCCAGGCAGCCGCGCGCGACGCCGACGCAGCCGGCGGCCACGCCCATGCGGCCCTTGTCCAGCGCCGCCATGGCGATCTTGAAGCCCTGGCCCTCGGCGCCGAGGCGCGCGGAGTCCGGCACCCGGACGCCGTCCAGGACCAGCTCGGCCGTGGCCTGCCCGCGCAGCCCGAGTTTGCCCTTGATCTCGGTGCAGGTGAATCCCGGTGCGTCCGTCGGCACCAGGAAGGCGCTCACGCCCCGGGGCCCGGGTCCGCCGGTGCGCGCGAAGATCAGGGCGACGTCGGCCCAGGTGCCGTTGGTGATGAAGATCTTGGTGCCGGTGAGCAGCCAGTCGTCACCGTCGCGTTCGGCCCGGGTGATCAGGCTGCTCGCGTCCGAGCCGGTGCCGGGTTCGGTGAGCCCGAAGCAGCCCAGCGCGGTCCCGGAGCACAGGCGCGGCAACCACTCTCGCTTCTGCCCCTCGGTGCCGTAGGTCTTGACGGTCTTGGCCACCAGCCCGAGCGAGACCGACACGATCCCGCGCACCGAGCTGTCGCCGACGCCGAGTTCTTCGAGCAGCAGGCAGTAGTCCAGCGCGGTCCCGCCGGATCCGCCGTACTCCTCGGGGATCTCGATGCCGAGAAACCCCATCGCCCCGAGCTTTCCGACGATGGCGGTGTCCACCGATTCCGCCCGATCCCAGGCGGCGGCGTAGGGCACGACCTCCTTCTCCACCCAGGCGCGGGCCAGGTCGCGCAATTGCCGCTGCGCGTCGTCGAGCTCGAAATCCATCGGCGAGAAGCTCCTAACCGAACGTTGTTAGGTTTACGCCACGAAGCTATCCTAACGCTGTTCGGTTTTTCAAGGCTCCCGGCACAACCCGCCGTGCACCCGCGAAGAGGGAGGTGTCCCCCATGGCCAGACCGAGGGTCCCGCTGCTGAGCCGCGACCGCATCCGCGCCGCCGCGCTCACCCTGATCGACCGCGACGGCCTGCCCGAACTGTCGATGCGCCGCCTGGCCGCCGAACTGAATGTCCAGGCCGCCTCCCTCTACGGCCACTACCCCACCAAGGACGATCTCCTCGACGACATCGCCCGCGGCATCATGGCCCGGGTGGACACCTCGGCCTTCGCGACCGGCGATTGGCGGCACGGCCTGACCTCCTGGGCCCGCTCCTACCGCGCGGCCCTGGCGGCCCACCCCAATTTCGTCCCCTACCTGGCCACCGGCCCCGGCACCCGCGAGGAGAACCTGCGCGCCGCCGACGCGGTCCACGGCGGCCTGGTCACCGCCGGCTGGTCCCCGCGCGAGGCCACCCTGATCGGCGCCGCGACCCGCTACCTGGTGATGGGCGCGACCCTGGGCTCCTTCTCCCGCGGCTTCAGCGACGACGCCCACCTCTACCGCGACCGCTATCCCCACCTGGACCAGGCCCACCGCCTACGAGCCAAGGCCGACGAAATAGATTCCGACAGCTTCGAGTTGGCCCTGACCTCCTTCGTAGACGGCCTGGCCCTGCGCTATCCCCCGGAAACACCCACCGCCGAACGCCCTTCGTAACACCGCGCCCGTCTCGAGCACAATGGATGACGTCGCGCACCTGCTGCGCCCGGTGATCCGGCACGCGGGCTTCGGTGACACTGGAGCGGGCTTCGGCCCGCTTCATCGCGACGCAGCCGAAGCCCGTCCCGGGCCTGCACCACCGCGCTACCTCCTGCCGGACCACCCGGACGCCGCGACCATGGAGCGGCTGCGGCGGGTCGCGACGATGCACTGAGTCCGCCGGCGCGCTCACCCGATCTCGCGGGCCCGGCGGCGATTAGTCTCCGGGCCCGCGTGCGAGAAATTCCCGGCGCGCACCGGTCTTATCGGCGTGTTTGCGGCGGAACATGATTCGGGGCGTGGTCTCGGCCGTTCTATTGCCGCGCCGACTCGGCGACTGCTAACCTTGCTACAGGAACGATTGCTCCGATATAGCCATCGAAGATGTAGCCATCAAACCCCAATACTCCCCCGTCCCTGTGACTTTCAGGGATTCTCGCTCAGCTTGCCGCGCCGTCGCATCTCCCGCGCACTGCAGTCGATGAAAAGAAACTCCTGCGGATTCATGACGAGTGCGAGCGATGCGTTTCGCGGCTCGCGCGGCGGGGATTGCGCTCCGGCGCCGCCACCAATTGCCCAGCGGGGCAACGAATAATCGGTGACGCGGCCCCGTGGGTGAATTATCCGAATTCCGCCGAACGGCTCGACAATCTCGACAGCTCTTGTCCCCAAAGATCAGCGCTTCGCTTTCTTCGCCATGCCCGCGCTGAGAAGGTGCGTGAACGATGCTTACCCATGTGCAATCGGACCGCTGGAGTGAATCGGTCGAAATCAACCCCCTGTACAGCGGCCTGGTTCCGCCCGGCGGGGTACCGAAATTCACGCTTCCCGACCACCCGATGTCACCCGAAGCCGCCGCGGCGCTCATTCGCGACGAGCTCATTCTCGACGGCAACGCACGGCTCAACATGGCGACGTTCTGCACGACGTGGATGGAACCGCAGGCCCGCGAACTCATCGCGGAGACCCTGGACCGGAACATCGTCGATCACGACCAGTACCCGCAGACCGCCGACATGGAGGCGCGCTGCGTCAACATCCTCGACAACCTTTGGCGCGACCCCGACGGCATCAGCGTGGGCTGTTCGACCAGCGGTTCCAGCGAGGCCGCGATGCTGGGCGGGCTGGCCATGAAATTCACCTGGCGCGAACGCCGGCGGGCGCGGGGCCTGTCGATCGAGCGGCCGAATCTGGCGCTGTCCACGGCCGTGCACACCTGCTGGCCCAAGTTCTGCCGGTACTGGGATGTCGAACCGCGCTGGATACCGATCGAGGAGGGCACCTACACCCTGGACCCCGCGCGACTGCCGGAGTACTGCGACGAGAACACCATCGGTGTGATCGGCGTGCTCGGGTCGACGCAGGTCGGCAAGCTCGATCCGATCGCGCGGATGTCGGCGGAACTGGACGAGTTGCACCGGCGCACGGGCCTGGACATCCCGATCCACGTGGACGCCGCGATCGGCGGTTTCATCACGCCGTTCCTGGAACCGGATCTGGTGTGGGACTTCCGTTTACCGCGGGTGCAGTCGATCAACGCCTCCGGGCACAAGTTCGGCCTGGTGTTCCCCGGCGTGGGCTGGATCGTCTGGCAGGAACCGTCCGCGCTACCCGAGGATCTCGTGCTGGACTGTGATCTGCTGGGCGGCAACGTGGAAACGTACACGCTGAGCTTCTCCCGTTCGGGCGCGCCGGTCATCGCCCAGTACTACAACTTCCTGCGCCTGGGTTTCGGCGGCTATCGGGCGGTGCAGCAGACCTGCGTGGACGTCACGCGCCATCTCGCCGAGCAGGTGGCCGGCATCGAGGGTCTGCAGGTCGTCTCGGGCGGCGAGCACCTGCCCATCCTCACCGTGCGGGTGCACCCCGACCACGAGCGGACGTTCACCGTCGCCGAGCTGTCCGATCGGCTGCGGGTGCGCGGCTGGCAGGCGCCCACCTACACGTTGCCGCCCGCTCTGGAACACATCGCGGTGGCCCGGTTCGTCATCCGCAACGGTTTCAGCAGGGCCGTCGCCGACATGCTCCTGACGGACATCCGGCGCGAGGTCGAATTCCTGATCGGCGGCGGCCGCACGAGCCGCGCCGCCGTGATTCCGGACTCCGGCGGCGACTGTTCGGCCGCCTAGCCCGGCCCGTGCGGCCGGGTGAAACCCGTTGCCGGGCACCGTAGGTCCGGCTCCACACCCGTTACGTTTCGAGGGATGTCCCATGTGCAGTGCTATCACGTCCGGGCGTGACATGTCCCGCGACGGCCGGCCCGCGCGGCTCGCCGCGCACGTGCTGTCGCATTACGGCCCGGTCTGGAACGCGGTCAACCGCATCACCCCGGTGCAGCGTCGGTTGAACAGTCAGCTCACCCAGATCGCGATGCGGAACCTGCCGACCCGGCCCGAGCCGCTGAGCGCCCGCGATTCCTACACCAGCTGGCCGTCGCTGACCGATCGGACCTACATCGGACGGCAGTTGCCGCCGGTGGACACCGAGCGGCCGGGTCTGCCGACGGTCGCCGAGACCGTCGAGTTGTTCCGGCGCTCGGGCCCGACCATCACCGCCGAACGCTCGAGCGCCCTGCTCCCCGCGTGGTCGCAGTGGTTCACCGACGGATTCCTGCACCGCGGCAACGATCCCGATCCCCGGCGCATCGATTCGACGCACGTGGTGGACGCCCGCCCGCTCTACGGGCACACCGAGGAGATCAGCAACGCCCTGCGCGCCTTCGAGGGCGGGCGGCTGCTGAGCCGCTGGGTCGGCGACGCGGAGTTCCCGCCGCTGCTGTGCGAGGGCGGGCAGATCAAACCGGAATTCGCGTCGGTGGAACCGGTTCGCTTCGAGCGCATTCCGTTCGAGAAGCGCGATTCGCTGTACGCCCTCGGCGGCGACGGTTCCAATTCCACCATCGGGACGCAGATGTTCGCGACCCTGTTCGTACGCGAGCACAACCGCATCGCCGGAATCATCGCGGCGGCACACCGGGATTGGGACGACGAACGCGTCTTCCAAACCACCCGCAATGTCATCATCGTGCTGATGACCCGGGTCGCGCTGGAAGACTATGTCAACCATCTCACGCCGTTCCACTTCCGGTTCTCGCTCGATCCGAAGCGCACCTATCGCGGGCCGTGGATTCAACCGAATTGGGTCACCGTCGAATACAGCATGTCCTATCGCTGGCACAGCATGATTCCGTCCGAATACATCATCGACGGCACGACCGTGCCCGTGTCCGACACGCTGGCGAATTCGAAACTGGTCGAGTCCCGCGGGCTCGGGCCGTTGTTCCAGGACCTCTCGACGCAGCCGGCGGGCAGGCTGGGTTTGCTCAACACGCACGAGTCGCTGCTGCCGACCGAGGAATCGACGATCGCGATGGGACGGGCCCTGAAAATGGCGTCCTACAACGACTATCGCGAATTCGCCGGATTGCAGCGGGTGACGGACTGGCGGCAGATATCCAGCGACAGCGCCGTCATATCCGGTCTGCGGGAACGCTATCGCACGATCGACGACATCGACTACTACGTCGGTCAGGCGGCCGAGGAGCCCGCGACCGGCGCGCTGTGGGGCCGCCTGATGGGGCGGATGTTCGTGGTGGCGGCCTTCTCCGAGCTCCTGAACCACCCGCTGCTGTCGCCCCGGCTGTTCACCCCGGAGACGTTCTCGCCCGAGGGTATGGCCGTCATCGCCTCGACCCATTCGTTCTCCGAGATCCTCGCGCGGAACATCCCCGAGGACAGCGGCACGTACGTGGTCACGCTCGGCCGGAGCGCGCCGCGATGAGCCCGCGGTTCCGGCGCGCGCCCGCGCGGCAGGCCCGGCCGGCGGACACCGTGCCGATCGACGCGGGCCACCGGATCCTGGCCCTGATCACCCTGGTGATCGCGCCGCCGCTGGTGCTGCTCGCCGCGGTTCCGGTGGCCCTGCGCTACGGGTGGGGCCCGTCGTGGCTGGATCTCGCGCTCGGCGGAATCCTGTATGCCGTGGCCATTTTCGGTATCACCGCCGGCTATCACCGGTGCTTCACCCATCGGTCGTACACCGCGCGCGGGCCGCTGAAGGTGGCGCTCGCGCTGGCGGGCGGCATCGCCCTCGAGGGACCCGTCACGCTGTGGGCGGCCGAGCATCGCCGCCACCATCGCTATTCCGACGCGCCCGGCGATCCGCACTCGCCCTGGCGGTTCGGGACGAGCCGGAAGGCGTTGCTGCGCGGGCTGTTCCACGCCCAGGTCGGCTGGTTCGCGACCGCGCCGAGCCGGGCCGACCGCGAACGCTACGTCCCCGATCTGCTGGCCGACCCGATCCTGCGCCGGATCGACCGCTGCTACCCGCTGATCGCCGCGGCCTCGCTGCTGCTGCCCGCGGCGCTGGGCGCCCTGGCGACCGCGAGCTGGCACGGCGCGATCACCGCGTTCCTGTGGGCCGGGCTCGTGCGCTACGCCCTGGTGCATCACATCACCTGGTCCGTCAATTCGATCTGCCACGCGTTCGGCGACCGGCACTACCCGACCCGCGGCGCGGACCAGTCCAGGGACGTTCGCTGGATAGCGTTCCTGACCTTCGGCGAAGGCTGGCACAACCTGCACCACGCCAATCCGACCAGCGCCCGCCACGGCGGCCTGCCCGGCCAGCACGATCCGACGGCGGCCCTGATCCGGGTGTTCGAACGCCTGGGCTGGGCCTACGACGTCCACTGGCCGGCCGTCGCGCACCACGACGACCCCCGGCCCGCCTAGCCCGCCCCCGGAACCGCAGTGCGGCAACGCATACGGTGTCATCGGGCTGGATCCCGCGCAGTGCGTTCCGGCGGGCCGCCGGCAGCCGCGGACAGCGCTGCACGCTCAGCGCATCGCCGGGACGTCCTCCACGGCGCGCAGCTGTGACGAGCGACGGAGGGCCGCTGTCACCGGTGGTTCCTCCGAGCGCCCTCGCCGTCGGCGTCACCGCCGCACCGGGCTCCCGGCACGGGAGCCGGCGTCCCGACGCGGTGGGCGGCACGAACCGGGGCCCGGGTCGCGATCGACCCGGGCCCCGTCGCCCAACGGCGTTGTCCCTCAAGAGATCCCGAACTCCGCGCGTACCCGGTCCTCGGTCAGCCCGTAGTCGGCGAGCGAGTAGCGATGCGCGGGTTTGCGGTCGCCGCTCTTGCTCTCCTCGTCGAGGGCGGTCATGGCCGCCCGGGCGGGCTCGTCGAACTCCAGGCCGAACGCGGTGTAGATCCGGTCCACCGTCCCCATCGGGTCGGCGCGCAGGTCGTCGAACTCGATGTCGAGGAACTGGTCCGGGTTGTATCGCGCTCGGGCGGTGGTGAACTCGCGCAGGCCGCGGGACCACAGCTCGAGCTGGGTCTCGCCGATCGTGTCACCGGTGAAGGTTTCGGACCAGCCGCGGGCGGCGTGATCGGCCAGGCTGCACGCGGACCCGACGATGGTGACCGGGTCGCGGTGGGTCTGGATGATCAGCGCGTCGGGGTAGGCCGCCATCAGCGCGTCCAGGGCGAACAGGTGGCTGGGGTTCTTGAGCACCCAGCGGCGGTTGTCGCCGAGTCCGATGAGCTGCAGGTTCTTCCGGTGCCGGGCGTAGGCGTCGGTCCAGTCCTGCTTGCGCAGCCACTGCGAGTAGGTCGGCAGGTAGGCCAGCGTCTCGTACGAGATCGACTTCACCGTCTGGCGCAGCAGCTGCCAGCACTCTTCCACGTCGGAGGCGCTCATGTAGTGCAGCCCCATGAAGTCCGGGTTCTCCACCCGGTGCTGGGCGAACCCGGCGTCGATGCGCTGGTAGATCGGGTTGTCGGCCCACGTCTCGCGCGGCGGTCGCGGCTGCGGCAGTTCGGCGAGCCACATCTCCAGCGCCTGATGCCCCGGGTCGGCCGCGAGCAGCCGGTGCAGGGCGGTGGTGCCGGTGCGCGGCAGGCCGGTCACGAAAATCGGCCGCTGGACCGGGGTGTCGGCGTAGGCCGGGTTGGCTTTCCAGGACGCCTCGCTCAGCGCGCGGGCGACCAGGGCCCCGCGCAGGAAGTACCGGCTCATCTTGGAGCCGAGTTCGGTGAGCCCGGCATCGCGCTGGTAGGACTCCAGCAGGACGCCCAGACCCTCGAGGTGGTCGTCGCCGCCGAAATCCTCGAGGCCGCAGACCCGGGTGGCCGAGGCGTGCAGATCCTCGACGGTGCCGACGGTGGTGCGTGCGCTCATTCAGGTAACTCCTTTTCGGGCCGGGGGCCGCGACAGACTCGAGCATCTGCCGTAGCCCCCGGAAAAGCTTGGTCAGACGTGGTATTCGCCGCAGTTCACGTCGATGGTCTGGCCGGTGATGGCGTTGGCCCAGGGCGAGGCCAGGAACACGACGGTCTGCGCGATCTCGTCCGGCAGCGGCAGTCGCTTGAGATCGGATTTGGACGCGGTCTGCTGGTACACCTGTTCCTCGGTGATCCCGTACTTCTTGGCGATCTCCCCGAAGTACCACTTGAGCTGGTCGGTCCAAATGTATCCGGGCGCAACGCTGTTGACCCGGATTCCCTTCTCACCGAGCTCGGTGGCCAGGGTCTGCGAGAGCGCCAGCAGCGCCGACTTGGAGACCTTGTAGCTGCCGTAGCGCGGCTCGGAGTGCCGTAGCACCGCCGAGTTGATCATGACCACATTGCCCTGGGTCTCGGTCAGCGCCTCGGTGAAAGCCTGCGTCATCCGCAGGTTTCCGAGCACGGTGAGATCGAGGCTGGTGGTGATCTGCGCGTAGTCGGTGCGCGCGAGCGGCTTCATGGACGGCACCGAGAACGCGTTGTTCACCAGCACGTCCACCCGCCCGAACGCCTTGAGCGTGCGCGCCACCAGGTTCGCGACGGCGTCGGCGTCGGTGATATCGGTGACCACGCTGAGGGTTTCACCCCCGGCGGCCTCGACCTCGGCCGCGACCTCCTTCAACCGCGCCTCGGTCCGGGCGGCGAGCACGACCTTGGCCCCGGCCGCGGCGGCCTCGAGGCAGATGGACCGCCCGAGCCCCGGGCCCACGCCGCTGACCACGACGACCTTGCCCGCGAGCAGTCCTGTTTCGAGCCGGCTCATCCCAGCATCCTTTCCGCGAAACCACGCTGACGGGCGGCGATTCGGTCGCGCCAGCCCGCGTCGTCGATCCGATTGTGTGCGAAGTGCGGCAGCCGTTCGGCCACCTTGTCGAAGGGCACCAGTTCGAAGGTGGGGCCCTGGTCCGGCGTGACCGGGGAATCGACGCGCTGCCAGCGGAACTGGAGGATCCCGCGGCGGCGTCCGGTGGTCTCGACCCAGTTGGCGATGCCGGGGTTGCGCGCCGACACCACCAGCCGGACGAGCCCGTCCGGATCCACCTGCGCCTGTGCGTGATTGAGGCTGGTCTGGTGGTTCACGTAGTCCAGCGAGATGTACCAGCGGCTGCCGAGCTGGAAACCCAGGTACGGCGCCTGCGATTTCGGCACCGTGATGATCAGCGCCTGGTCGTCGGCGAGGTCGTAGTGCCCGACCGAGGAGTACTGGGTGCTCAATCCGCCCGGGGTGAGCCGGGGTTCGGTCAGGGTGTTGACCGGCAGATCCAGGTAGAACCACTTGGGGAAGTTGAACCAGGTGTGCACGCGGGTCAGCAGCATGCGCCCGGCGGCCCGGTAGCGCTTGCGCAGCTGGGTCACGTCGGGTTCGGCCGGCGCGGTGCCGACGGTGTCGACGCGTTCGATGCGAATGGTGCCCTTGCGCTCGGACAGCCAGTCCCCGTACACCTCGCGCACCGCGAGCATGGACGCGCCCTCGCCGAGCACGAAGTAGTTCGGCTCCGGATTCTCCTTGGGCGGCCCGAACCGCAACTGGTAGCTGCCGTCCGCGGCGATGTCGAGGCGGCGATCGTCGAACGCGTCCTGCCCGCCCGGCACGTCGGTGGCGGTGTAATCGCCCTTGAGCACCTGGAAACTCAGGTCGACGGTGCTGCCGCGCACGCCGGTGAGCAGGTACTCCGCGCCGGGTTCCACGTTGGCGTGGTAGTACAGCGTGTCCGGGTTGTCCAGGCCCATCTTGGCGTAGGGCCCGGTGGAGGACACGAAGTACGGGTGCGAGGTGCCGTGCGCGCGCGAGAGCTGCAGCACCGCGGCGATACTGCCCTGCAGGTAGTCGTAGCCCTCGGCGAGGTCGTGCTCGTCGCGGATGAATTCCGCTGCCGCGATGAGCTTCTCGGCTTCCGCGACCGCGGCCAGGAAGGGCTCGGTCAGCGGCAGTTCGGCCTGTTCGATATCGGGTTGTGGCATCTGGCCTCAGCCATTCCTCTCGGAGAGTCCGCCGAGTTCGCGGCGGATCAATTGGGCGATGTCGACGGGGGTCCCGGCCTGCGGGGTGATGGTGAGTTCGGCGTATTCGGGCCGCTCGTACGGTGAGTCGATCCCGGTGAACTCGCGCAGTTCGCCCGCGCGGGCGCGCTTGTACAGCCCCTTGGGATCGCGCAGCTCGCACTCGCTCAGCGGGGTGTCCACGAACACCTCGAAGAACGGCAATCGCTTGTCGTCGTGCAGCTTTCGCGCGTCGCGCCGCTGTTCGCGGAAGGGGCTGATGAGCGAGACGATGGCGACGGTGCCCGCGTCGGCGAACAGCGCCGCGACCTCGGCCACCCGCCGGATGTTCTCGCGCCGGTCCTCGTCGGTGAAGCCGAGGTTGCTGGTCAGCCCGTGCCGCAGGTTGTCGCCGTCGAGCAGGTACGCGGGCCGCCCGGACGCGATGAGCTGGCGCTCGAGTTCCACGGCGATGGTGGACTTGCCGGAGCCCGAGAGCCCGGTGAGCCAGATGGTCGCGCCCGCGCTCAGGCGCTGCCCGCGATCGACCTTGGAGTTGTGCCACACCAGGTTCGGGCGCGGGCGCCGTCCGCTGGTGCGATGCCCGCGATCGCTGCTGGTCTCGATCTTGCCCGGGGTGCGCCCGGTGATCATGCCCGCCGCCACCGTCTGGTTGGTGGCGTCGTCGACCAGGATGAAGCTGCCGGTGGCGCGGTTGTCGCGGTAGGCGTCGAACATGACCGGCTGGCGGCTGTGCAGCGTCAGGCGCCCGATGTCGTTGAGCCCCAGCTGTTCCGCGTCGGTCTGCCGGTGCAGGGTGTTCACGTCCAGGCGGTAGTCGAGGTCGGTGACCCGCACCTTGGTCGACTGGGTGGCGGTGCGCAGGCTGTAGTCGTTCCCGGCGCGCAGCTGCGTGGTGTCGGAGAACCAGCACACCATGGCGTCGAGCTCACGGTCCTGGTGCGGCTGGTTGCCGGGCCGGGCGAGCATGTCGCCGCGCCCGACGTCGATGTCGTCCTCGAGAGTGAGCGAGACCGCCATGCCGGCGTACGCCTCCTCGACCTTGCCGCCGCCCGGCGCCCAGATCTGCGCGACGTGACTGCTGCGCCCCGAGGGCAGCACCACGACCTCGTCACCGGGCTTGAAGATCCCGCCGGCGATGGTGCCGGCGTAGGAGCGTTCGCTCTCCCCGTGCGGGCGGATGACGTACTGCACGGGCAGCCGCGCGTCGATGAGGTTGCGGTCGGAGGCGATGTGCACCTCCTCCAGGTGCCGCAGCAGCGGCGGTCCGGCGTACCACGGTGTGTGCGTCGAGGATTCGACCACGTTGTCCCCGGTGAGCGCGGACACCGGCAGGAAGCTCAGGTCGCCGACGTCGAGTTTGGTGGCGAAATCGGCGAACTCGGAACGGATTTCCTCGAACCGCTCCTCGGACCAGTCGACCAGGTCCATCTTGTTCACGCACAGCACCAGGTGCCCCACCCCCAGCAGCGAGGACAGGAACGCGTGCCGCCGCGTCTGCTCGGAGACGCCCTTGCGCGCGTCGACCAGGATCAGCGCCAGATCCGCGGTGGACGCGCCGGTCACCATGTTGCGGGTGTACTGCACGTGCCCGGGGGTGTCCGCGATGACGAATTTCCTGCGCGGAGTGGTGAAGTAGCGGTAGGCGACATCGATGGTGATGCCCTGCTCGCGTTCGGCACGCAGCCCGTCGGTGACCAGCGCCAGGTCCGGCTGCCCGCTGCCGCGGCCCAGGCTGACCCGCTCGATGGCGTCGAGCTGATCGGTGAACAGCGCCTTGGAGTCGTACAGCAGGCGTCCGATGAGGGTGGACTTGCCGTCGTCGACGCTGCCCGCGGTGGCCAGGCGCAAAAGGTTGCGGCGCATCAGAAGTAGCCCTCTCGCTTGCGATCCTCCATGCCGGAGTCCGAGATGCGGTCGTCGGCGCGGGTGGCGCCGCGTTCGGTGAGCCGGGTGACGGCGGTTTCGGCGATCACCTCGGCGGGGGTGGCGGCGGTGGATTCCACGCAGCCGGTGCAGTCGGCGTCGCCGAGGGTGCGGAAGCGCACGGTGTTCTCGAACAGCGGTTCGTCGGCGGCGGGGGTGATGAATCTGTTGTCCGCCAACAGCATTCCGTCGCGTTCGAGCACGAGCCGCCGGTGCGCGTAGTACAGCGACGGCAGCGCCACCTCGGCGCGGTCGATGTACTCCCAGATGTCGAGTTCGGTCCAGTTCGAGAGCGGGAACACGCGAATGTGCTCGCCCCGGTTGTGCCTGCCGTTGTAGAGGTTCCACACCTCCGGGCGCTGCGCCCGCGGATCCCACGCGCCGTATTCGTCGCGGAAGCTGAAGACCCGTTCCTTGGCGCGGGCCTTCTCCTCGTCCCGGCGCGCGCCGCCGAAGACCGCGTCGAAGCGGTTCTCCCGGATGGCGCGCAGCAGGGTGGCGGTCTGCAGCCGATTGCGGGTCTCCCCCGCCTTCTCGGTGACCCGGCCGGCGTCGATGTCGTCCTGCACGCTGCCGACCAGCAGCTGTGCCCCGAGCCGGGCGACGGTGCGATCGCGGAAGTCGATCACCTCGTCGAAGTTGCGGCCGGTGTCGATGTGCATGAGCGGGAACGGCAGCGGCGCGGGCCAGAAGGCCCGCCGCGCCAGCTCCAGCATGACCGCCGAGTCCTTACCCCCCGAGAACAGCAGTACCGGCCGTTCGAAGGTGGCGGCCACCTCCCGGATGATGTGCACCGATTCCGCCTCCAGGGCGTCCAGGTGCGTCAGCTCGTATCCCGCGCGCATTCGCTTCACTCACTCGCCGCGCCGATCCGTCCCCGCTGTGTCCGAGAGCCGTTGCGCCCGGGACTTGCGGTGTCGAATATTCGACGCTATCGTTCGATAATGTGACACCGACGATAGGTCGGTTGACCGGTACTGGTCAATACCTCGCGCCGATTTACCCGGCGCGGGTTTCTCGCCGCCTGCCCGTAGCGCACCGAAGAGGGACACCGTGACCGACAGCCCCGCCACCGCCACGCTCGGTGACACCGCGCTCGCCGCGCCCGGTGACCAGAGCGCCGCCTCCCCGCCCACCCGCCGGGTCGTGCAGACCGTGGACCTGCTGTCCCGCCACGCGGCAGAACAGCTTTCGCTCGCCCGCATCGTCCGGGCCACCGGCATGTCCCGGGCCACCGCGCACGCGGTGCTGACCCAGCTGACCGCCGAGGGCTGGACGGTCCGCGACGCGGACGGCAACTACGCCCTCGGCCTGGGCCTGATGGCGGTCGCCCGGCGCGCCGAGGCGGCGTTCCCGCTGCGCCGCACGGCCGCCGACGCCCTGCGCGCGCTGGCCGCCGACCGCGGCGTCCCGGTCTTCCTCGCCGAACGCGAACGCGACACCATCGCCGTCACCGAGATCATCGGCACCCCGTCCGTGCCCTGGATCCGGCACGCCAGGCGCATACCCTTCGCCCCGCCCGTGTGCCGCGAATTCATCGCCTGGGCACCGGAATCCGAACGCCGCGCCTGGCTCGCCACCGCCGACCCGGCCCATCGCGAACGGCTGTCCGCGGTCCTGGACGCCATCGCCTCGCGCGGCTATTCGGTCGAGCGCCTGGCCGACGATTCCGCGCCGATGCTCGAGGCGCTGTCCGCGCTGCGGCACTCCCCCGTCACCGATCCGCTGCGGCACCGGCTCAGTGCCATGATCACCGAACTCATCACCATCGACTACCTGCCCGACGAACTGGGCGAGAACAACGCCGTGGTGTCGGTGGCCGCCCCGATCTTCGGCCCGGACGGCACGGTCATCGCCTCGGTCGTGAGCTGCCCCGACACCCACCTGCCCGCCGCGGCGCTGCGCGAACTGGCAGCGGCCACCGTCACCGCCGCGGAGTCGATCACCGCGAGCCTGCGGCCCTGACCTGCCACGCCGCGACGTGCGCGCCCGGTGCGGCAGGATTGCGCGATGGAACCCATCTCATCGCGGGAGATCTACTCCAATCCCTGGATCACGCTGCACGAGGACATCATTCGCCGCTCGGACGGCGACGGCCTGTACGCCTACATCGACAAGGCGCACTTCGCCATCGTCATTCCGCGCGACGGCGACCGATTCCACCTGGTGGAACAGTTCCGATACCCCCTGCGCCGGCGCAGCTGGGAGTTCCCCGGCGGCACGGTGCCCGGCACGCCCTTCGATCCCATCGCCGCCGCCCGGCAGGAGCTGCGTGAGGAAACCGGTTTGCGCGCAGCGCATCTCACCCTGCTGGGCAAGATCGCCCCCGCACCCGGCACCAGCAATCACTACGGCCACGTGGTGCTGGCCGGCGGACTGACCGCGGGCGAACCCGAACGCGAGCCCTCCGAACAGGACATGCGCGCCGCGTGGTTCTCCCGGGCGGACGTGGAAGCGATGATCGCGAATGGCGTCATCGTCGATTCCCAGACCATCGCGGCGTATCTGCTGCTGCTTTTACACGAGCGCGATAACCCCGCGTAGTGAGTTCCGATCACGGTTCGGCATAGTCACCGACCGCCCGGTCAGGGGCGGTATCCGGGCGGATTATCCAGGGTGTCGATTCCGCCCGAATCTTCGCAATTCCCGTTTAAGATGCGGTGATAGTTCCTTTGCATTGACCACCAGGTGACCCGATCACCAGGTCACCGCCGCGCACACGTGCGCCCGGGATGAGCGAGGTTCACACACTATGAGCGGCAATCCTTTTCATAGACCCATCGCCCGCACGGCGATCCTCGCCGGGATCGCCTCGGCCGCCGTCCTGATGGCGGCCCCGGCGCAGGCCGAACCGCTGTGGCCCGGCGGGCCGGATATTCCCGGCGTCCCCGCGATCATTCCGCCGCCGCCACCGGCTCCGGTCTTCGCGCCGTGCACCACGGCCGGCGCCCGGGTCTGCATGAGCCTGTCGCAGAACCAGGCCTGGCTCATGGAGGACGGCAAGGTCACCTACGGCCCGACCCCGATCTCGCACGGGCGGCCCGGCTACGAGACCCCGCCCGGCGTCTTCAGGGTGGCCTTCAAGAAGGAGTACCACTGGAGCACCATGCATCACGCCGACATGCTCTGGGCGGTCTTCTTCAACGGCGACATCGCCACCCACATCGGCCCGATCGAGGAGCAGTCGCACGGCTGTATCCGCATGGTGCCCGAGGGCGCCGAAAGGCTGTACCACCACGTGAATCCGGGCGACATCATCGAAGTGGTCAACTGACGCCGCTTCCCGGACGATGCACCCCGGCGGAATCCGTTCCGCCAGGGGCGCACTCGTGGATTCCGGGCCCTGCCGCTCACGATCGATCGGCCCGCCCGCGGGTGCTCACAACGCCAGGATCTCCCGCGCCGCGCGCTCGCCGCTGCGGATGGCCCCGTCCATGTACCCCTGCCAGTAGTCCGCGGTTTCGGTACCCGCCCAGTGGATGTCGCCGACCGGTTCGCGCAGCGCCGGGCCGACGCGGGTGAGGATGCCCGGTCGCGTGGTGGCCGTGGGCCCGCCCCAGGAGTAGGGATCGTTGTCCCACTTCTTGAATCCGTAGTCCACGACCTCGGACCGGGCCTTGGGCCCGAAGTACCGCACGAAGCTGTCCAGACCGGTCTCGACCAGGTCGCGATCGGGCCGGGCGTCCAGGTCCGCCATGGCGTCCGCGGAGATGAAGCCCATGAGCACGTGGTGCCCGCCGCCGTAGCTCTCGTAGGTCACGTCGATGGGCGTGCCGTCGCCGACGACCTGGCCGGTGAGCCCGTCCTCGCGCCAGAAAGGCCGCTCGTACACCGCGAGGAACTTGGCGATCCGGCCCATCGTGTAGCCCCCGATGAGCTCGATCCGCTCGGTCGGCAGTCCGGGGCGGTAGTCGATCCGCCCGCTGATGGCCGGCGACATGGCGACCACCACCTTGGCGGCGCGGAAGACGCCGCGATCGGTGAACACCGCGGCGCCGCCCGCGCCCTGCTCGATGGCCCACACCGGCGCGCCGTAAACGATGGCGTCCGAGAAGGATTCGGCCATGCGCAAGGGCACCAGTGCCGCGCCGCCGTCGAAGAACCGCTCCTGCGCACCGCCTTCCACACTGAGCAGCCGGGCGAAAGTGCCCGGGTTGCTTTCGTTTCCGGAGGCGGCGAAGTAGTTCATCATGAACAGGGCCGACAACTCGTGCGGCCGCACCGACAGCGGCGCGGTCTGCGCCAGCGCCAGAAACAGTCTGCCCTCGTAGGTTCGGGCGTTGGCGTCGATCCAGTCCTGCCAGGTGATCGAGTCCAGGTACGCGGCGTCGGGATGCCGCCACGGCTCCCCGACCGGGAATCCGATGGCCGTGGCGTCGATGCGGGCCATGGCCAGCGCGGTCTCGACGGTGCCGGGCAGGGCGGGCACCGGTATCGCGGCCGGAACCCGGTGCAGCGCACCGTTGATCGCGAACAGTGATTCGCCCTGGTTGTAGGTGGGCAGCGTGGCCACCCCGTATTCCGCGGCGAAGGCGGCGATGCGGTCCTGGGTGGGACCGAGGAACTCCGCACCGCCGTCGACGGGGATGCCGCCGCGCGTGGTGGCGTTGAAGACGCGCCCGCCCGCCCGATCGCGGGCCTCGAGGACCAGGACCCGCTGGCCGGCCGCGCGCAGCGCCTTGGCCGCCGCCAACCCGGACAGTCCGGCCCCGACCACGATCACCTCGGAGTCCCGGTTCGCCCCGGGGGCGCCGGGTGTCGCGCGTGCCGCCGCCGGCCCCGCCACCGCGGCCGCGGCGGCCATCGCCGCACCTCTGAGCACTGTTCTGCGGCCAATATTCACGGGCATCCTTCCGCCGATCCGAGCCGGGTCGCAAGGGTATGCCCGACCAGTACCCAATACTGGTCAATTGACCAACTATGTCCGTTTCCCGCCGATCACATTCTCGTTAACCGTCACCAGGGCAGCCGCCCGTACTCGGTGTCACCGCCCCACAGGTAGCCCCACAGCTCACCGGACGGCCCGTCGGCGGGCAGGGTCGCCAGATACACCGACGGTTCGGCGCCCTGGGCCGCGGACCGGAAACCGGTGTTGCCGTTGAACTCCGTGGCGCAGTAGCCCGGATTGGCCGCGTTCACCTTGATGGGGGTGTCCCAGAGTTCCTTGGCGTACTGCGCGGTCACCATGTTGAGCGCGGCCTTGGACATCGGGTAGTTGATGCCCACCATGGGCCACATCGGCCCGTTCGTATCGAGCGCGCCGGTGATGGACCCGACCTCGCTGGAGACGTTCACGATGCGCGCGGCCGGCGCCCGGCGCAGCAGCGGCAACAGCGCGTTGGTCACTCGGACCACGCCGAACACGTTCGTCTCCAGCGTCCGCACCAGTGTGGCCACCTGCGTGTTGGAGGGTTTGCCGTCCACGTCGAAGCCGCCGAGGATCCCGGCGTTGTTGATCAGTACGTCGAGCGAGCCGAACTCGGCCTCGATCCGGGCCGCGGCGCGCGCGACGGATTCGGCGTCGGTCACGTCGAGCTGCACGAAATACGCTTGCGCCCCTTCGGCTTTCAGTTTCTCGGTGGCGGTCCGGCCGCGTTCGTCGTCGCGGGCCCCCACCAGGACGGTCATGCCCCGCTCGGCGAGCAGGCGGGCGGTTTCGAAGCCGATGCCGCGGTTGGCCCCGGTGATGAGTGCTGTCGTCATGCGATTCACCGTGGCACCGCCCGCACGCGCTGGGGAGGACCAGTCAGTACCACCCACCGCGCCCGCCGATGCCGGAGACTTGGAACCATGGCCGACCGCACAGAACTCGCGTCCTTCCTGCGCTCCCGGCGGAACCGGCTGACCCCGGCCGATGTCGGACTGCCCGCCGGAATCAACCGGCGCGCACCGGGATTGCGCCGCCAGGAGGTCGCCCAGCTGGCCGGCATCTCGGTGGACTACTACATCCGCATGGAACAGGCCCGCGGCGCGAAGCCCTCGCGCCAGGTGCTGTCCGCGCTGGGCCGGGCCCTGCTGCTCACCGCCGACGAGCGCGAGTACCTGTTCCGCCTGGGCGGGGAGAACCCACCGGCGATCGCCGGACCGAATCGCACCGTCCCGCAATCGGTCCGGGTGATCCTCGACTCCCTGGCGACGCCCGCCTACGTGGTGGACGCCACCTACGAGATCCTGGCCTGGAACGCACGGGCCGTTCCGTTCATCGGCGATCTCGGCTCGGTCCCGGACCACGAACGCAACATGGTGCGCTGGATGTTCGCCGTCCAGGCCGATCACCCGCTGTGGGCGAACGACGCCATCGTCCGCTTCGCGCATTCCACGGTCGCCGATCTGCGCGCGGCCTGCGCCCGCTATCCGGGCAATCCGGCCCTGACCGCCCTGGTCACCGAATTACTGGGCACAGCACCCCGATTCGCGCGGATGTGGGACACCCACGACGTCGAGGTCCGGCGCGGTCACGCCAAGCACATCGACCATCCCGCCCTGGGCCCCCTCGACTTCGAGTGCCAGGTCCTGCACGTCGCCGACACCGACCAGCGCATCATCGTCTACTGCCCGGCCCCGGGTTCACCCACGGCCGCGGTCTTCGCCACTCTCACCGCTGACGCGTCCCGCCCCTGATGCCCGGCCCGGCGCGCTCGTTACCCGAATCACCCACCCGCGAACCGGATCAGGTCGCCGAGTTCAGCGATTCCCGGGCGTCCATCAGCGCGAACCCCAGCAGATTCTCCCCGCGCCACTGATCGGGATGCGCGGCGGCCGGATTTTCCGCCCCCAGCCCGATCCCCCAGATCGTGTCGCGCGGAGCCGCTTCCACCAGCACCTTGTCACCGGTCGCCAGCAGGAAGTCCCGCAGCTCCGGGTGCTGGCCGAACTTGGCGATACTGCCCCGCAGCACGATGTCGTACCGGTGCGCCACCCACGCGTCCTGATCGAATCCGCGCACCGCGCGCCCGATCCGTTTGGCATCGGCGGGCGTCTCGCTCGCGAGTACCCTGGCGCGCATCTCCTCGTCGCCGAACAGCCGGGCCTTCTCCCCCATCATGAAATGCTCGGCGCTGCCGTAGCGCTGCCCGTCCACGGTGAACTCCACCGGCCACCACTGGCTCAGCACCCACTTGCCCACCGAGTGCCCGGGAGTGCGCGTGTGCCCCCAGAAGAAAAGGAACTCCGGGGATTCTCCGGCCGCGATATCCGCCGTCAGCTGCGCTCTGTCCACGCCGCCGAGACTAGCCGACCCGAACCGCCGGGCGCCGCACGATATTCTGCCGCCCCGCGGGCACGCCGCGCCGTTGCCGAGCATTCGCCGGCCCGCACGGCAGAGTTCAACCGGTGTTGAGTTCACTGCGTAATGGTCGGCGCATGGCCTCGCTTCCCCCCGCACGCGAATTCGGTCTCTCCCGCCGCACCCTGTTGCGCGCCTCCGCCGCCGGCCTGCTGGTCGCGCCCGCTCTGGCAGCCTGTTCGGCGAACAGCGGCCCGGCCCTGGTGCGCGAGCGCCCGCGCCTGACGCACGGCGTCGCGGTCGGCGACCCGCGCAGCGACGGCGCGCTGATCTGGGCCCGCGCGGACCGGCCCGCCACCCTGATCGTCGAAACCGCCGCCACCGAATCCTTCAGGGACGCCGCGCGTTTCGAGGGCGGACTGCTGACCCCGGACACCGACGGCACCGGCCGCGTCCGGGTGAACGGCCTGCCCGCCGGACAGCAGGTGCACTACCGCGTCACCCTCCAAGGCGAGGACGGCGCGGTGTCCGAACCGGTCACCGGCGTCTTCCGCACCGCTCCCGCGGCGCCCGCCGACATCAGGCTGCTGTGGTCCGGGGACGTCGCCGGCCAGGGCTACGGCATCAATCCGGATCTGGGCGGCATGAAGATCTTCGCCGCCATGGCCGCCCGCGATCCGCACCTGTTCCTGCACTCCGGCGACTCCATCTACGCCGACGGCCCGCTCGCGGAATCGGTGACCCTGCCCGACGGCCGGATCTGGCGCAACACCGTCTCCGAGGCCAAGAGCGCGGTCGCCCAAACCCTGGACCAGTTCCGCGGCAACTACGCCTACAACCTCACCGACGCCAACTACCTCCGCTTCAACGCCGCCGTCGCCCAGCTCGTGCAGTGGGACGACCACGAGACCGTCAACAACTGGTCGCCCGGCGGGCAGATCGCCGAGGGCAAGGGATACACCGAGCGGAGCATGGACACCCTCGCCGCCCGGTCCTGGCGGGCATTCCACGAATGGATGCCGGTGGAGCCGAAGGAGGCCGCCGACGGCCGCCTCTACCGCAAGATCTCCTACGGCCCGCTGCTGGACGTCTTCGTGCTCGACATGCGCACCTACAAGGACCTCAACGGCGCGAACCGCGGTCCCGCAGGCACGATCCTCGGGGCGGCCCAGACCCGCTGGCTCACCGAGGGGTTGCGAGACTCCCGGGCCACCTGGAAGATCATCGCCAACGACCTGCCCCTGGGCCTGGCCGTCAAGGACGGGAACACCGCGTTCGAAGGTCCGGCCAACGGCGATCCGGGCGCACCCGCGGGCCGCGAGACCGAGATCGCCACGGTGCTGCGCGCCATCAAGTCCGACAAGGTGCGCAACGTCGTCTGGCTCACCGCGGACGTGCACTACACCGCCGCGCACCACTACTCGCCCGCCCGCGCCGCGTTCGGCGATTTCGACGAGTTCTGGGAGTTCGTCTCGGGCCCGCTCAACGCCGGCGCGTTCGGCCCCAACGATCTGGACGGGACCTTCGGCCCCGAGGCCGTTTTCGTGCACGCGCCGCCCGTCCAGAACACGTCCCCGCTCGACGGCGCCTATCAGCATTTCGGCGAAGTCACCATCGACGGCAGGTCCAGCGAACTCACAGTAAACCTGTGCGACGCAACCGGAAACGTGCTGTTCACACAGCGTCTGGCCCCCGCTCACTGAGACGCCGCGCCAACCGCGAGCACAATGCGCGTGACTATGGTTAGCTGTAGCGCCATGAGCACGCCCGTCTCCACCCTTCCGGAAGAATTCCTCCCCCGCGACACCGCGGATGTGGTTCGTACCGTTCGGGATTCGCGCAAGTCGACGAAACCGCTGATCATCCGCGGTGGCGAGCGCCCGGACGAGGAGCTCTCGCCACCGGATCAAGGCTCGGTGCTGTCCATGCGCAAGATGAATCGCGTCCAGGTCGTGGACGCGGACGCGCGAACGGTGCGGGTGCAGGCCGGGGCCCGCCTGTCCGATATCGACCGCACCCTGGGCGCGCACGGGCTCGGCCTGCCCATCGTGGGCGACCATCGGGACATCACCGCGGGCGGCTTCGCGGCGGTCGGTGGGCTCAGTGCCGCCTCGCACCGCTTCGGCATGTTCAGCGACAACGTGGTGGAGCTCGAATACGTCGATCAGGACGGGCGTTTCGGCACCTGTGGGCGCAATCACCACACCGAGCGCTTCCGGCGGATCCTGGGCGGCGGCGGGCGCACGGGCATCATCACCGCGCTGACCCTGGAGGTGACCGATGTGGACAAGGACCGCACCTGGCTCACCACCGACGCGCATCGCTTCCTCGATTTCGACACCTTCGTCGAGCAGGCGTTCAAGGAGATCCAGTCGCCCGGCGAATCCCTCCTGCAGGTGGGCCGCTGGGTCGACACCGCGCCGCTGAAGGTCTCCCGCCCGGTCGGCACCGGCAAGGTGCAGCTGGGCACGGTGCGCTTCGGCCAGTGGTCGAGCCTGCACCCCACCGCCCCCAATCTCTCGCTGCGCGCCAGACGCGAGGTCGGCTCGCGCGCCCGTAAGTCGCTGGGCGCCATCGCCGCGTCCGCCGGCGGCCGGGCGGGCATGCCGGTCCGCAACGCCGCCGCGGGCGCCCTCATGTTCGCTCCGAAGGTGCTGACCCTGCGGGACGCGGAGTATCTGGCCGACACCGTCATCAGCTCCTCCGAACGCGGTGCGGCCTACCGCATCTCGGTCTTCGCGCCGCTGTCGACCTATCCCCGGGTCTTCCACCGGCTGCACGATCTGTTCTCCGGGCACCGCGAGGCGACCGGCTGCTTCACCGTCATCTCCGCGCTCACCTACGGCGTGCGCTCGCGCTACCTGCAGGAACTCGACGGCGAGGAGCACGGCTTCATCACCTTCACCTGCCGCCTGCGCCCGGCCGCGCTGCCCTCGGAACTGTTGCGCGACATCGTTTCCTCGATCGACGAGATCTGCGTCGCCGAACGCGCCCGGCGGTACGACCCCACCGATTAGGATGTGTGCTGCCGCACCGCTGGCAACGCTCCAGCAGCCCGCGGGCGCGGTCCGCATCGGTAACGTCGGCGGGATGCCGGTGCACCATTCAGCTCTCGTATCGTGAGTGAAGGTTGCATCCCATGATCGAATTTCGCGCTGCCCGCCGCACGCACCCCGCCGGTTCCGTTGCGGGCAAACGCATCGTCATCACCGACGCGAGTTCCGACCTCGCCCGCGCGACTGCGCGATTACTGGCCTCCCGTGGCGCAGAGGTGCTCCTCGTCGCGCGCCGCGGGAGTCTGCTCATCGAAGACTGCGCCGCCATCATCGAATCCGGCGGGCAGGCGCACTGGCACCGCTGCGACATCTCCGCCCTGGGCGACGTCGACGAACTGGTGCGCTGGCTGCGCACCGAGTTCGACAGCATCGACGTCCTGATCAACAACGCGGGCCGGCCCGCGCGGCGCCCGGTGCTGCAGTCGCTGGACCGTTTCGCCGACTATCAGCGCATGATGGCCACGAACTACTTCGGCCCGCTGCGCCTGACCCTGGGCCTGCTGCCCGCGATGCTCGCCGGCGGCTCGGGCCACGTGATCAACGTGGGGCCCTGGAGCCCGGTCACCGGCGCGGCCCCCAATTTCGCCTCCTACGCCAGCTCCCAGGCCGCCTGGACCACGTTCGGGCAGTGCGCGGACGCGGAGCTGTCCCCGCGCGGCATCCACGTCACCACGGTGCACTATCCGGCCGCGCACATCGACGCCGGCGGGCAGCCCGCGCCCGACCCGTCCGAGGCCGCGCGCTGGATCGAGACCGCCGTGCGCACCCGCCCGGCGACCATGCAGCCGCGCTTCCCGCGCGCGCTGCTCACCCTGACCGGGCTGACCCCGCGCACCCGCCTCCGGCACGCCCTGGGAATCTGAGCGCATCGGCCGCGATCCCTGAAACAGCGAAGCGCCCCATCCGGATTCGGATGGGGCGCCTACACGTTCAGCGGGGTGAGCTCAGTGCTTCTCGGGTCCGAGGTGGTACTCGAAGACCAGACCGGCCGCGGCGATCAGGATCAGCACGACGCCGACGGCGATCAGCCAGTACTGGAAGAACGCGAAGCCCAGGGCACAGACCGAACCGGCGGCGGCGAGCAGGATGGGCCAGAACGAACCGGGCGAGAAGAAGCCCAGGTCGCCGGCGCCGTCCACGATCTCCGCCTCTTCGAAGTCCTCCGGACGCAGGTCCAGGCGGCGGGCGACGAAGCGGAAGTAGGTGGCCACGATCAGGGACAGGCCCGCCGAGAGCACGATGGCGGTGGTACCGGCCCACTCGACGCCGGTACGCGACTGGGCGGTGAAGTAGCCGTACACCACGGCCACGATCACGAAGAAGACCGTGATCAGTTCGAAGATGCGCGCTTCGACCTTCATGTCAGTTCAGTCCTCACTTGGCTTCCGTGAGACCCGCGCCGCGGGCCGTACGTTCGGTGTCGAAAGGCTTGGTGGTGACGGCCAGCGGCTCCTCGCCGATCTCCGACAGCGCCGCGGCATTGGTCTTGCCCGCCTCACGCGCCTTCAGGTACTGCTCGAACTTCTCCGGCGAGACCGCCCGGACCTCGAAGTTCATCATCGAGTGGAAGGTGCCGCACATCTCGGCACAGCGGCCGACGAACGCGCCTTCCTTCTCGATCTTCGTGATCTGGAAGATGTTGTCGGAGTTGTTCTCCTTCGGGTTCGGCATGACGTCCCGCTTGAACAGGAACTCCGGAACCCAGAAGGAGTGGATGACGTCGGCGGCGGCCAGCTGGAACTCGATGTTCTTGCCGGTCGGCAGCACCAGCACCGGGATCTCGTTCGAGGTGCCGATGGTCTCGACGCGGTCGTAGTTCAGGTACGAGATGTCGTTGGCGGGCAGGCCGTTGTTCGGGCCCGGCGACTTGTGGCCATGCTCGTTGACCTGATCCTCGTACTTCTCGCGGATCTCGGTGTTCATGCCCTGACGGGTCTTGTCGACACCGTCGAACTGGTAGCCGCCCTTGAAGTCGACCTTCTGGTAGCCGAACTTCCAGTTCCACTGGAACGCGGTCACGTCGACCACGACGTCCGGATTGTCGACCTTCTCGTGCACGTAGTTCTGCACGACCACGGTGAAGTAGAACAGCACCGCGATGATGAAGAACGGCACGACCGTGTAGCTCAGTTCGAGCGGCACGTTGTAACCGGTCTGCCGGGGGAACTCCGGGGAGTTCGGCTTCTTGCGGTGGAACGCGATCGTCCAGAAGGTCAGACCCCAGACCAGCACGCCCATCACCAGCGCGGCGATCACGGACCAGGTCCACAGTTCCCGCATCTTCGTGGCCTGCGGGGTGACACCCGAGGGCCAACCGAATCGCAGCCACGGGTTGTCGATCGAGCAGCCCGAGACGAGCATCGCGGTGATCCCGAGGGACACCACCAACCCGGCCCGCCGAAGGATGCGGCCCTGCCGACCCTGGGCGGATCGTGCCCCTATCGCTTCGCTCGCCTTGTGCGCCACGCTCAACGCCTTCCTGGTCGTCTATTCGACTGGCGTCGCCCGGGCTCCCTTCCGCCGGGCGACACAACTACAGCACGTTTGGGAGCTCCCGGCGAGGTTCGCGCACAACGCACGATCCGGGCCGGGAGTTCCCGAGTACTACGCAGCGTAGACCAAACCTGGCCGGTCATTGTGATGGGGTCCGCTTCGACACTCCGGAAAGCTCATAAGCCGTGGATACGGCCTCTCGCGGCGTGATCGGCACGCGTGCGGCATACTCGGACAGTACGTTTCGCGTGTCGACGCGCGAACATCCCCGCATTTCCCTTGACTCCGGAAACGAGGTTCTGCCCGCAGTGTGTGGACTGCTCGGATTTCTGACGGCTCAGACGGCGACTACCCCGGACGGGCGGACGGTCGAGACCACCGCGGCGCAGGTGTACGAGGCCCTGCACTGCCAGCGTCACCGGGGCCCGGATGAGAAGGGCACCTGGAACGACGATCGCATGATCTTCGGATTCAATCGCCTGTCCATCATCGACATCGAGCACTCGCACCAGCCGCTGCGCTGGGGCCCGCCGGAGAACCGGGAACGCTACGCCCTCACCTTCAACGGCGAGATCTACAACTACCTCGAACTGCGCGAGGAGCTGACCGCCGCGCACGGGGCCGAGTTCGGTGACTCCCCCATGTTCGCGACCGAGGGCGACTCCGAGACCATCGTGGCCGCCTTCCACTACTGGGGCGCCGAGGCCACCAAGCGCCTGCGCGGCATGTTCGCGTTCGCCATCTGGGATACCGAGCTGAACAAGCTCTTCATCGCCCGCGACCCGTTCGGCATCAAGCCGCTGTTCCTGGCGACCGGACCCGGCGGCACCGCGTTCGCCTCGGAGAAGAAGAGCATCCTCGAGCTGCTGCCCGAGCTCGAACTCTCCGAGGCCCTGGACCCGCGCGCGCTCGAGCACTACACGGTGCTGCAGTACGTGCCCGAGCCCGAGACCCTGCACCGGGACATCCGCCGGCTCGAGTCCGGCTGCTACGCCTGGGTGGAACCCGGTGCGGCCCCGCGCATCACGCGCTACTTCGATCCCCGGTTCCGCGTGGTGCCCTTCGGCAAGCCGGACGACGTGAACGCGCACGTGCCCACCACCCGCCCGACCGGCGTCCGGCCCAACACCCCGGCCAACCGGTACCGCGAGATCGCCGAGGCGCTCGAGGACTCGGTCGCCAAGCACATGCGCGCCGATGTCACCGTCGGCTCGTTCCTGTCCGGCGGCATCGACTCCACCGCCATTGCGGCGCTGGCCATTCGGCACAACCCGAACCTGCTGACCTTCACCTCGGCGTTCGAGCGCGAGGGCTACTCCGAGGCCGATGTGGCCGCCGAGACCGCCGCGGCCATCGGGGCCAAGCACTTCATCCGCACTGTCACCCCCGAGGATTTCGCGGGCGCGATCCCCGAGATCGTCTGGTACCTGGACGAACCCGTCGCCGACCCGGCGCTGGTGCCGCTCTACTTCGTCGCGAAGGAAGCCCGCAAGCATGTCAAGGTCGTCCTCTCGGGCGAGGGCGCGGACGAGCTGTTCGGCGGCTACACCATCTACCGGGAGCCGCTCTCGCTCAAGCCCTTCGAGTACCTGCCGAGCGGGTTGCGCCGGCTCGCGGGCAAGCTCTCGGACCGCATTCCCGAGGGCACCCGCGGCAAGAGCCTGCTGCACCGCGGCTCGCTGAAGCTCGAGGACCGCTACTACGGCAACGCCCGCAGCTTCAACGACGCCCAATTGCGTTCGGTGCTGCGCGATTTCCGTCCCGAGTGGACGCACCAGGACGTGACCGGCCCCATCTACGGCAGCCAGGATCGCGGCATGGACCCGGTGGCGCGCATGCAGCACCTGGACCTGTTCACCTGGCTGCGCGGCGACATCCTGGTCAAGGCCGACAAGATGACCATGGCCAACTCCCTGGAACTGCGGGTGCCGTTCCTGGATCACGAGGTCTTCAAGGTCGCGGAGAAGATTCCGTTCGAGCAGAAGATCACCAAGGAGACCACCAAGTACGCGCTGCGCCAGGCGCTGGGCGACATCGTGCCCGCGCACGTGCTCAACCGCGCCAAGCTGGGTTTCCCGGTCCCGCTGCGGCATTGGCTGCGCGGGCCCGAGCTGCACGACTGGGCCCGGGAGCAGATCGCCGACAGCCAGACCGATCATTTGCTGAACAAGGCCGCCATCGCGGACATGCTCGAGGCGCATCGCACCGGCCCGGTGGATCATTCGCGCCGGCTGTGGACGCTACTGGTCTTCATGATCTGGCACGGCATCTTCGTCGAGGACCGCATCAAGCCGGAGATCCAGGAGCCGGTCTACCCGGTCAACGTGTAGCCGCGTACCGGAACACGGGGAGCGTCCGCCGCGGCGGGCGCTCCTTCGCGTTCCGCCCCGGCTAGGGGAAGAGCTTCAGCAGATCGGTGCGCTCGAAGGTGATCGCCGTCTCGCGGGCCGAGGGCGCCCCGGCGTCGGGGTCCGCGCCCGCGGCCAGCAGCGCGCCGATGACTTCGGTGTCGCCCTTGAAGACCGCGCCGGACAGCGGGGTCTGACCGCTGTCGTTGAGGACGTTGGGGTCCGCGCCGTGGGCCAGCAGCGTGTCCACCGCCGCCGCGTGCCCGTAGTAGGCGGCGAGCATGAGCAGATTGTCGCCGCGCGCGTTCGTCAGCTGCACCGGCACCCCGGCCTCGAGGTAGGCCGCGAGCTGTGCGGCGTCGCCCTGGCGCGCGAAATCGAAGATGCGCGTTGCCAGCTCGAGGACCTTGTCGTCGTCCATGTCATCGATACTCACGAAGTCCAGTACTACCAGGTTCGCGGCGGCCCCGACGGGCGGTGCGCGAACCTCGCACCGGGGACGGCGACGGGACGGTTCGGCATGTGCGCGACCGCCCGCGCGCCCCGCGCCGTACCGTCGTACCCATGAGCGATCGCCTGGTGATCATCGGTGGGGACGCGACGGGTATGTCGGCGGCCTCGCAGGCCCGCCGCATGCGGCCGGCGGCGGAACTCGAGATCGTGGTCTTCGAGCGCGGAAACTTCAGTTCCTTCTCCGCCTGCGGCATTCCGTACTGGGTCGGCGGGGACGTGGAGCACCGCGATCACCTCATCGCCCGCACGCCCGAGGAGCACCGCGCGCGCGACATCGACCTGCGCATGCGCACCGAGGTCGTGGAGATCGACCCGCCGGGCCGCCGCGTGCGGGCCCGGGATCTGACCACCGGGGCCGAAAGCTGGCTGGACTACACCGATCTGGTCATCGCCACCGGCGCGACCCCGATCCGCCCGCCCATCCCCGGCATCGACGCGCCCGGGGTACACGGCGTGCAGACCCTGGACGACGGGCAGGCCCTGATCGACACCCTCGACGCCACCGACGGCCGCCGGGCGGTGGTGGTCGGCGCGGGCTACATCGGCGTGGAGATGGCCGAGGCCCTGATCAATCGCGGCTACCAGGTCACCATGATCAACCGCGGGTCCCAGCCGATGGCGACCCTCGATCCCGACATGGGCGTGCTCATTCGAAAGGCGATGGACGGCATGGGCATTCGCGTCCTGTGCGACGCCGAGCTCACCGCGGTCCACACCGACGAGACGGGCCGGGTCCGGGCCGTCGCCACCGCCGACGCGGAGTTCCCCGCCGACGTGGTGGTGCTGGGCATCGGCGTGCGCCCGGCCACCGATCTGGCCCGGGCCGCCGGGCTCCCGCTCGGCGCGTCCGGCGGTCTGCGCACCGACCTGGCCATGCGCGTGCGCGGGCACGAGCACATCTGGGCCGGCGGCGACTGCGTGGAGGTCCTGGACCTGGTGTCCGGCACCGAACGCCATATCGCGCTGGGCACCCACGCCAACAAGCACGGCCAGATCATCGGGGCCAATGTCGGCGGCGGCTACGCCACCTTCCCCGGCGTGGTCGGGACCGCGGTCAGCAAGGTCTGCGAACTCGAGGTGGCCCGAACCGGCCTGCGCGAGAAGGACGCCCACGCGGTGGGCCTGCAATTCGTCACCGTCACCATCGAATCCACGAGCCGCTCCGGCTATTTCCCCGGGACCGCGCCCATGACGGTGAAGATGCTCGCCGAACGCCGCACCGGCCGCGTCCTGGGCGTGCAGATCGTCGGCCGCGAGGGCGCGGCCAAACGCATCGACATCGCCGCGGTGGCCCTGACCGCCCGCATGACCGCCGAACAGATGATCGCCCTCGACCTGGGCTACGCGCCCCCGTTCTCCCCGGTCTGGGATCCGGTGCAGGTCGCGGCCCGCAAAGCGGCCGTCGCCGTGCAGAAACGCGGCTAGCGGGCGCGAGCCGGGCGACTCGGGGCCGCACGGTCCCACCGGTCGCCGGGTCGGCCCGCTCCACGACGAAGCGGTCTCCGCGATGTCCGGGGCGCGACAACGATTCCGAGCGAACCGGTTGACGAAAAGGGCCGGGCGAGGGATATTCTCGAACCGGGCAGGGGGCGGATCCGGGTGGCTATCCCCGGCACGTTTTCCCGATACCGCCCTCCGGCAGGAGTTTTCGCGTGAACTGGCCATGGTCGCGGGGCGGCGAGGAGCGACCGGACGAACCGGTGGGGCAGACGTCGGCCGAGCCACCGCGACCGGCGCGGCGACCGGAACCACCCCGGGGCCCCTCGGTTTTCGAGACCGAGGTGACACGGGCCGAGGCACAGGCCGACCCCGCCGACCGAATTCGCCTGGTACTGGCCGCTGTTCAGGCCCTGCTCGACCGCTACGACGACACCGAACTGGCTCGGGAGCGCGCGGGGGTGCAGGCCCGGCTGAGCACACTCGCCGGGGCCGCCCCGGACGCCGCCGTGCGCCTGCTGTGCGACGTGGCCGACCGCTGCGCGATCGACGAACCGTCCGCGCGCGAGGTACTCGGGGCCTGGCTGCGCGCACCCGCGGTACCGGAGTTCGCGCGCACCTGGTTCGGGGTGAGCGGGCTCCTGGCCGAACACGCCGAACTGGCGACCTGGCTGGCCAATTCGGTCCGCACCCCGGGCCCGGCGGTCTCGGACGACTTCCGCCGCGTGGCGCGCAGCCATCTGCTCGGGTTGCTGGACAAGGAATTCGAGCACTACCAGTTCACCGGCCCCACCTCACCGGTCTGGCTGCTGCTGTACGCCCTGGGCCCGGCGAGCAGACCCGACTGGTTCCTGCTCGTCGGCGATCTGGCCGCCGAACGCGGCGACGAGAACGAAGCCGCGCGCCGCTACGAACTCGCCCGCCGCTTCGGCGGCGGCGACCTGGCCGAGGAACGCATCCGGGCGCTGCACGACATCGGCGCGTATCACCGTCTGGCGCGCGGTATCACGGCCGGCGACCAGCTGAAGGGTCCCGGTACACCCAGCCCCTACCGGAACCTGGTGGTGAGCGCCGCCGCCGTCATGTCCGGAACCCCGTCCGGCGACCGGCTGACCGGCGTCCTGCGCGCCGGAGAGCCGCGCCTGCTGCCCGCCGCCCTCCTGCTGGCCGCCCTGGACCGGATCCGCGCGGACGACCGCGACGGCGCGCGCGAACACCTGCGCCGGCTGCTGGGCGCCACCGCCGCCGACGAAACCCTGCTGGCCAACGGGCAATTGACGCTGGGCGCGCTGGACGCGGACGCCGAACTCGTCGCCCGGGGCGCGCGCACCCTGCTCGCCCGGCACGGCAGCGCCTGGCCCACCCGCACCCTGCTCGATCCCACGACCCTGCTGACCGCGGTCGCGCACCACGCGCCGGAGCTGGTCTCCGAGCTCATCGGCGCGACCGGCGCCGGCACGCCGATCGGGACCGAAACCGGCGCTCCCGCAACGAGTTCGACCGGCACAGCCACCCCCGGCGCCGACGGTACGAGCACAGGCGCCCATGACGTGTTGCGCGAGCTGCGCGTCTCCGTGGCGAGCGCCGACCTGGCGCAGGCCGCCCGCGCGGAACTGTTCGACGCGCCGGCGGACGCCGACCGCGCGCTGGCCCGGGCCGCGCGGCTGCTGTCCGGCCTCGAGGGCGCGGACGCGGACCGATTGCGCGCGGCCGCGGCCAGAATCGCCGAGATCGCCGCCGGCCGTCGCGCCCGCGCCGCCGACCGCCCGCTCGAGCGCCTGGGCTACGCCGAACTGCGCGCCGACGGCGACGTCCACCCGTGGACGCCGTCCGCGCTGCGCCTGTGGCGCGAGTGCGACGCCGAACAGGCCGCCGACGGCCGGGGCCTGCACCACCTCGCCATCGCCGCCCACGCCCGGGCGTACGCCCTCGAAATCGCCGGCGACCCCGAGGCTTTCGAAGCCTGGCGGGAGGCCCTGGCGCTGTGGTCCCGGCTGCACGCCGCCGACGACTTCTGGGAGGAGCTGCGCGCCCGCACGCACGCGGTCACCGCCGACAGCACCCCCGAGGAGAGCGCGCTCATCGTCGACCGGGCGCGCGCGGAACTGCCCGGCCAGCTGCTGGAGCCGCACGTCACCCGCGTCCTGGAACTGCGCCGCGACCAACTCCCCCGGGCCCGTGCGCATCTCGAGCTGATCCGCACCGCGCCCTTCGCCGCGGACGAGCTGACCCGCGCCCGAACCCGGCTGGCCCGCGAGGCGGGCGCGCAGATCCGCCGCTCGACCCGCGAGGGCCATCTCGAACGCGCCCTCGACGAGGCCCAGATGTGGGTCGAGATCGACGCGGACAACGTCCCGCTCGCCGAACAGGCCCTGGACGTCGGCATCGAAGCCGCCGAGACCGCACAGCGCCGCGGCGACAAGTGGGCCGAGCAGGCGCGCACCGTCCTCGAACGCGTCGAGACCATGGTGCGCCCGCTGTGCACCGAACTCGGCCTCACCCCGGCGCAACTGCTGAGTTCGGCCCTGCGCCCGCGACTGGACGACGCGAATCGCACGGCCTTCGCCGCCAAACTGGCTCGGCACGAGTTCTGGCTGGGCCTGGCCATCGTGATCTCCACCATCGACCGGCTGCAGAGCAATCCCTTCGAGGATCGCGCCGGCTTCCGGATCGCGGCCAATCACCTCAATACCGCACTGACCCTGGGACTTCCCGACCACAGCCCCTACGACCAGGCCCGCAAGATCCTGGTCGGCGCGGGTCAGTGGGCGCGCTACTCCCAGGGCAGCGCCATCGGCTTCTTCTAGCGTGAACAGGACAACCACATCGTGAACCCCTGGGCTTGGCGCGATCGCAATCCCTACTACGAGACCGCCTTTCAGATCCTGGACCTCGATCCCGGCGCCGATCGGGCCACCACCCGCGCCCGGATCGCCGCGCGCCGCAAGCGGATCTCCTACGACGCCAAGCGCTTCCCGCTCTTCGGCGAGGCCCTGACGGTGGCGCAGATCAACGCGGCCGAAGAGGAACTCGCGACCCCGCTCGCCCGCCTGCGAGCCGACCTGCTCACCCACCGGCCCGAGGCCGCGGGCGAGGATCTGGCCGAGCTCGCCGAGCTCCTGGAGTTCAGCCGCACCCTGTCCGCCGCACCGCCACCCCCGCCCGGCTCCACCGAACTGCGCCTGCGGCTTTCGGTGCTGCCCGCGCTGCTGCCCCACCCCACCGGCGACGACACCGCCGCCCCGCGTACCGATGAGGAGCCCCTCGCATGAGCATCGTCGCCGGCATCGACCTCGGCACCACCAACTGCTGTCTCGCGATTCCCGCCGACGCCGATATCCCGAACAAGCAGGAGCTCATCGACTCCCGCCGGTTGCGCCCGCTCGGCGGCGCGCTCATCGTCGCCAACCCGGATCTGTCGCTGACCACCCCGTCCGCGGTCTGGATCGGCGCCGACGGCGTCCCGCTGGTCGGCGCGCTCGCCAAACGCAAAGCGCGCCTGCCCGGTTCGCCGCCGGCCATGTTCTTCAAGCGCAACATGGGCACCGACGCCCTGGTCACCGCGGGCCACGCGATCCTGACCCCGCTCGAAGCGTCGGTGCATCTGCTGCGCCACCTCAAGACCGTGGCCGAGCAGACCCTGGGCGTGCCGATCGACCGCGCGGTGGTCACCGTGCCCGCCTACTTCGAGACCAGCGCCAAGACCCAGACCACCCGGGCGGGCGCGGAGGCCGGGCTCGAGGTGGCCGAGACCCTCATGGAGCCGGTCGCCGCGGCCCTGGCCCACATGCACGAGACCGGTGAGACGAACGCCGAGCGCAGGCGATTCCTGGTGTACGACCTGGGCGGCGGCACGTTCGACACCTCGGTGGTGTCCTGGGACGCGCAGGAGGGCTTCGCCAGCCGCTCCTTCGACGGCGACCGCTACCTCGGCGGGTACGACTTCGACCAGGCCATCGTGGACTGGATGATCGAGCGGCTGCCCGCCTACGACCTGCGCACCGAGCCCGGGAACACCGCCGACGCCGAACGCCGGGCCCGGCTGCTGTCACTGGCCGAGACCGCCAAGCACGACCTCACCCGCGAGACCGAGACCGAGATCGTCAGCGGTGATCTCGAGGACCGCGCGGGCACGCCCATGAGCATCAATCTCCCGCTCGGACGGCACGAATTCGAGCGCATGATCGAGGATTTCGTGCGCGGCACCCTCGAGCACTGCGCGGACGCGGTCGAGCGGGCGCGCCTGAAGTCCGGCGACCTCGACGAGATCGTGCTCGTCGGGGGTTCCTCGCGGATTCCGCTGGTCGCCGAACTGCTGCGACAGCGTTTCGAGGTGACCCCGCGCCTGTTCCATCCCGAACTGGTGGTCGCGGTCGGCGCGGCGCTCAAGGCCGGGAGCCTGACCAGCCGCGGCGGCGTCCTCGAGCTCGAACCCCTGGTCGCCGACGGTGGCAGCGCCGACATCGCGGGCCGGGTGCTGCGCGGTGGCGTCGACGCCGCGGAACTCGTCGTCGAGGTGCATCCGGACGGCGGCGAGCCCGTTCGCGAGGTCGTCACCGACGCGGACGGCGCGTTCCTGTTCATCGACATCGCGCTGCCCACCGGCGAATGCGTCGTCCGGGTCCTGGCGGACGGCACGGAGATCGCCGCCGAGCGCCTGAGCGTGCGGGTCGAATCCGGCCCGGCCGTACCGGATCTGGCCGGTGACATCCTGGCCCACGATTTCTCGGTGGAGATGCTGGACCGCCAGCTGTGCCGGGTGGTCAAGGCGGGCACCAAGATTCCGCACCGCGTCTATCAGCGCCTCGAGACCGCCAATCGCGGCACCACCCTGGCGGTGCGCCTGTACGAGGGCTGGATTCCCATCGGCGAGGTGAAGATTCGCGACCTGCCCGACGACCTCGAGCCCGGCACCCCGGTCGAGCTCACCCTGGAATTCGCGGCGGGCTGGACCATCCACGCCGCGGTCCGCATCCCGCACCTGGATCGCTCTGCCACCGCGGCCATCGAGATCCCGGTGCGCGAGGTCGCCCCCTGGTCCGCGTTGCGCACACGCGCCGCGAGTGTGCGCACGGACTGGCAGCAGGTGCGCCGCGAGGTGCACCAGGCCGAGGCCGCCAAGGCCGAGCCGGAGATGACCCAGCGCCTGACCGCGCTCGAGCCGCTCATCGAGCGAACCCAGGATCAGGCCAAGGCCCACCACCTGCTGCTCGAGGCCGAGACCATCGTGCAGGGGCTGCTCAACAGCCACGGCCCCGACGACTACCTAGAACCCCCGCTGTCCGAGTTCGAGCGCGATCTGCGTCAGATCGACGAGATCATCCTGCTGCTGCAGCGCACCGAACCGGATTCGGCCCCGGCCTTCCGGCTGCGCCGCGACGACCTCGAGGCGCAGGGCCGGGCCGCCTACGCGGCAGGCGATTTCGTGGCCTGGCCGCGCGTCAACGAGAAGCTCGACGACCTGATTCGCGAAGGCATGCGCATTCCCGCCATCCGCGAGATCGTCATCATGCAGCAGACCCCCTCGGCGCTGCGCGGCTGGCTGCGCGAGCGCATGGACGAGACAGATATCGCCATCCGCGCCAAATACAGCGACCTGCAATCGAATCCGCGCCTCGAGGCCCAGGACCGCGCCCGGCTCCCCGGCCAGCGCGACGACTTCCTCGGCGAACTGGCGGCCATCTCCTTCGCCATCGACGAGGTGGATCCCGAACGCCCGTCGGCGCCCGAACAGCTCCGCAACATCTACTACGACCGGCTCCGGCCCCTCGACCTGCGCGTCAGCGGGTGGGGTCGAGAGGCCGGAATGCGGCAGTCGCAGTAGTCGATCAGCGGCGTAACACCTTGCGGGCCAGCCAGTTCCCGACGAACTGGATGGCCTGCACACCCGCGATGATGATGAGCGTGGCGACCAGGGTGACCTGCCAGTCGAAGCGCTGGTAGCCGTACACCAGGGCGAAGTCACCCAGGCCGCCGCCACCGACGGTGCCGGCCATGGCGGACATGTCCACGATGGCGATGATGATGAAGGTGTAGCCGAGGATCAACGGCCCCAGCGCTTCCGGGATCAGCAGCGTCGCGATGATGCGCAACGGCGTCGCGCCCATGGCCCGGGCCGCCTCGATCACGCCCGGGTCGACCGTGACCAGGTTCTGCTCGACGATGCGCGCGATGCCGAACGAGGCGGCGACGATCATGACGAACGCGGCGGCCTCGGTGCCGATCGTGGTGCCGACGACTTCGAGCGTCACCGGTCCCAGGGCCGCGAGCAGAATGATGAACGGAATCGGGCGCACCACGTTGACCAGGAAGTTCAGCACCAGATTGATGGGCGCGTTGGCCAGCAGACCGCCCTTGCGGGTGGTGTAGAGCGCGGTGCCCAGGGCCAGGCCGATGAGCCCGCCGACCACGAAGGTCAGCAGCACCAGGTAGATCGTGGTGCCGATGGCCTCGATCAGCACCGGCTGCAGTTTGTCCCAATCGGTGGGGACGGCGGCGTAGTTCACGCGCTCTTCCGATGCTCGGCGCCCCGCTCGAGCTCGGCCACGACCCGCGCGACGGCGTCCTCGGGGCCGTCCAGCGCGAGGGTGACGCTGCCGAAGGTCTTGTCCTGCAACGAACTCACCCCGCCGTACACCACCTCGAAGGCGACGCCGGACCGCGCGGCCACGGTCAGCGCCGCGCCGATGCCGCGCTCGTCGTCGACGTCCACGGTGACCAGGCGGCCCGCGTGCTTGTCGCCGAGTCGGCGCAACTCCTCGGCGGTGGGCCGGTTGTGCAGGACGGTCTCCACGAAGGAGCGGGTCGGCGCAGCCTGTGGATCGGCGAACACGTCGAAGGTCCTGGCCAGCTCCACGATTCGACCCTCGGCCAGCACCGCGACGCGATCGGCGACGGCCCGGATCACGTCCATCTCGTGGGTGATCACCACGATGGTGACGCCCAGCTCTCGGTTGATCTTCTTCAGCAGCCGCAGCACCTCCCCCGTGGTCTCCGGGTCCAGCGCCGAGGTGGATTCGTCGGCCAGCAGCAGCGTGGGCGAGGTGGCCAGCGCGCGGGCGATGCCCACGCGCTGCTTCTGCCCGCCCGACAGCTGATCGGGATAGCTGCGCGCCTTGTCCGTCAGCCCGACGAACTCCAGCAGTTCGGCGACCCGGGCCTTGCGTTTGTCGCGCGGCCAGCCCGCCACCTTGAGCGGGTACTCGACATTGCCCGCGGCGGTACGGGATCGGAACAGGTTGAACTGCTGGAACACCATGCCGATGTCGCGGCGCAGCCGCCGCACCCGCGATTCGGAGACCCCGGTGATCGGGTCCCCGGAGATCAGGATCTGCCCGCTGGTCGGCTTCTCGAGGGCGTTGATGAGCCGCACCAGCGTGCTCTTGCCTGCCCCGGAGTAGCCGATCACGCCGAAGATCTCGCCGCGTTCGATGCGCAGATCGATGTCTTCGAGCGCGGTGTGCCGCTGCTTACCGGCCTGGAAAACCTTGGTGACCGAACGGAATTCGACGGCGGGGTGGTCGTCCGCCCCGCCGCCGGCGACCGGGTCGCTCACTTCTGCTCGCGGATGGTCTGCTGCACGCGCGCCAGGATCTGCTCCAGCTCCGGGCCCGCGCGGTTCACCTCGACCGAGGTGCCCTTGGAGGTCTCCGACACCGCTTTCTGCACCTCGGGGTCGTGCCAGATCTGGACCAGCTTCAGGTAGGTGGCGTTGTCCTTGTCCGCGGCGCGCGTGACGAAGGTGTTGATGTACGGCTCCGCGCCCGGGCTCTTCGGATCATCCTTGTACAGCGCCGAACTCGGGTCGATGCCCGACTTCTGCAGGAAGGTGTTGTTGATGATCGAGCCGTCCACCGACGCCAGCGACAGCGCGGTCTGGGCGGCGTCGACCGGGGTCACCTTGACCTTGGACGCGCCCTTGTCCACGTCGGCCGGCGAGGGCTGGCGCACATCCCCCGAGAGCTTCAGCAGCCCGGCGGACTGCAGCACGAACAGCGCCCGCGCCTGATTGGTGGGGTCGTTGGGGATGGCGACCTCTCCGCCCTGCGGGATGTCGGCGAGGGTCTTGTGCTTCTTGGAGTACAGCCCCAGCGGCACGATCTGGGTGGCCCCGATCGGCGTCAGATCCTCGTTGTTGGCGACGTTGAACTGGCCGAGGAACTGCAGGTGCTGGAACAGGTTGACGTCGATCTGCTTCTGCGCCAACGCCGTATTGGGCTGCGAGTAGTCGGAGTACCGGGTGATCTTCAACGTGATCCCCTGCTCCTTGGCCTTGCTCTCGAACACGTCCCACTGCGGGTCGGACTCGGTGGTGCCGATCCGCACCACGTTGCCGGATTCCTCGTCGCTGCCGCAGGCGGTGAGCCCCAGCGTCGCGACGGCCGCTACCAGTACCGGGATCGCCAGTACCCGATGGAATTTCACTCGCGCTCCCGCATGATCGTCGAAACTGAACCCGACCATGCAAGCCCACCGGCAACCGCCCGGCAATGGTTGCGATCCCCGGGATCCAAACACTGCCGCCGGGTGCCGCCGCGCGGCTACTTTGCCTGAAATGCGACAAATGCGCCGTCTTCTGGTGATTCCACTCCTGTTCGCGCTGGCCCTGACCGCCGCCTGTGGCAGGGACCACCCCTCGGACGTGGTGCGCATCGGTGTGAACGATCTCGCGCTGCCGCACTGGGAGGTCTTCAAGAGCAAGGCCGCCGCCGCGGGCATCACCGTCGAGTACGTCAGTTTCAGCGATTACAACCAGCCGAATCCCGCGCTGTCCCAGCGACAGGTGGACCTCAACAAGTTCCAGCACGTGCGCTATCTGGCCAACTACAACGCCCGCAACAACGACACCCTGGTACCCATCGGCGCGACCGAGGTCTTCCCGCTCGCGCTGTATTCGAAGAAGTACAGGTCCGTGACGGATATCCCGCGGGGCGGCGAGATCACCCTGAGCAACAATCCCGCGAACCAGGTGCGGCCGCTGCTGAGCCTGGCCGCGGCGGGGCTGGTCGTACTGAAGAACGGCGCGAGCTGGGATTCCAAGATCGAGGACGTGGACCGGGACGCCTCCAAGGTGCGTCTGACCCCCATCGACCCGACCCTGACCGCGCAGTCGCTGGACAGCGTGGCCGCCGCCTTCGTGGACGACACCTTCGCGCGCCCGGCGGGCCTGACCGCGAACGAGATCATCTACACCGACGACCCGGAGCGCCCGGATCTCAAGCAGTACATCAACGTCTTCGCCGCCCGCGCCGCGGACAAGGACAATCCGACCTATCTGAAGCTGACCGAGATCTATCACGATCCCGAGGTCGAGCAGGCCATCAAGGAGGAGTCCGGCTACCGGGGCATCTTCAAGTACAACACCCCGGCCGATCTGCAGGCGACCGCGACCGAACTCGAGGCGAAGTTCCGCCGGTAGTCCCGAATTCCCCTGCCGGTCAAGCTCTTCGCAGCACCACCTCGGCGGTCTCGGTGATCCCGAGGTGGCGGGCCAGGTCGGCGAGGAGACGTTCGGGGTCCACGACCGCCTCGGGCGGATGCACCCCGGGACGGCGCGCGGTGCCGTCGACGACCTGGGACAGCCCCAGCGCCAAGGGAACCCCGGTGACCGTGGCCATGTCGGCGGTCAGCGCGAACCGCTCCAGCCGCTCGGGCAGGCGAGCCAGCACCGTCTCCTCGCGGCCTTCCCGCGTGCCGGTCGCCACCGCGAAGAACGGCGGGAGCGTGCGGGGCGCGGCGAACCACAGCGACGCGATCGCCGCCTTCAGCCCGCGCAGCACCCCGGGTTGGAGGACCAGCGCGGCGGCCTCGGCATTGGTGAGCTTCCCGGCGTCGATGTCGCGGCGCAGCGAGTCGAGGTAGGCGGCCGTCGCGGGCTTGACGATCATGAGGTTGGCCGACTCCCCGGTCGGGCGCAGCGTGCGATGCAGCGTCACCGGCTCCGGGTGGCCGCAGGTGTACGCCGTTCCGCCCAGCCCGCCCGGCAAGTCCAGCCGCACCGCGCGCAGCGGCCGCCGCCGGCTCACCCGCCCGTCCCGCACCTGTGCGACGGTCCCGCTCACCTGCTGCATCCAATGCACCACGGCGGCAGACGGTTTCCCGCCCGGCCCGGACAGCTCCGACCGGTCCGGATCCATGCCCCCGGCATCCACCGGCCACGCGGTGTAGACGTCCCGCAGCACCTCGAACCGCCGCGCCGCCGACAGCGCCAGCAGGTTACTGACCCCCGGACTGGCTCCCATCCCCACGATCGCGCACACTCCCGCCTCTCGCGCCCGCTCGTCGAGCCCGAGCATGTCCAGCGTCGGCTCCCAGTCGTCACAGATGTCGAGGTAGTGCACCCCCGCCTCGATGGCCGCCCCCAACACGGTCAACCCGAACTCGTAGTACGGCCCCACGGTGTTGAGCACGACGTCGACGTCCCCGAGCGCCTCCCGTAATTCCACCGCGTCGGTGATGTCCACCCGCACCGCCCGCACCCGAACCCCCGCCGCTCCCAACCCCGCCGCGACCCGCTGCGCCCCACCGAGATCCCGGTCCGCGACAACGACTTCCGTCACCCCCGCCACCCCGGCAACGGCCCCCGCCGCCGCGGCCCCCATGGCCCCCGCCCCGCCCAGAGCCAGTACCCGCATAACGCCCTCCCAAGATCAAAACGTTCATATCGCCCACGATCGACGGTAGCACGAACGTTTACTCGGATACGAGGATATGACGGGCGCTCGGTTCTCCGGCGACCCGCACGACAGGCCACGAACCGCCGATGCCCGCCGGCCACCACACGGTGGCCGCGAACGGACTCGTCACCGTCCGACGGCGACCTCGTCCAGCACGTCGGCGTACACGTCGAACAGCTGAATCGACTCGCCCGCACGGGCTTCGATCAACTCCGCCCAGCACCGCGCCACCGCGGCGCGCGCCGCCGCGCCCGGCCACGGCGCGGGCAGCAACTCGGGCGGGAGGAGGGGGTCGGGATCGGTCGCGCGGGAGAACTCGGCGGCGAGCTCGATCGCGATGGTCAGGTAGTCGGTCCGGGTGAGCGGCTCGGCACCGCACAGGCGGTCGAGGTGCCGTTCGGCGGCGGACAGTAGCCGGCGCTGGCCCGCCGCCAGGCGCTCCAGCGGCCACAGGCGCGCGGCGAGTTCGCGAGGCGCGTGAATCTCCCCGACGCGCAGATCCGTCGAGGTCATGGTGCTGAGGTAGCCCTCGACCTCGAATTCCCGTGCGGCGGCGTGTATCCGCGACTCCCACGGGTTCGCACACACGTACAGCCCGCCCTGAATCGCGGCGCCGCCGAGGTGAACGATCGTGTCCCGCATGGCATCACGGGCCTGGCGGGCGGTCTCAGGCACCGCGAACGCCACCAGGCGCCACACCCCGTCCCAGGGCGCGTCCCCGCGATCCTGCGCGTACATGTACCGCAGGTAGTCCGCGTTCGGCGCGACCGACCGTCGCAGCGCGTCGGTCGCCCGCAGCACCGCCTTGCGCCCGCGCCCCTCCTGCACGACCTGCCCGTCGCCGATCAGCCGGCGCACACACAGCCGCACCTGCTGATCACTCATCCCGAGCGCGTTGCCGACCGCGTACAACTCCCCGGCGTCGATGGTGGAATCGGCCCGCAGCATGCTCTCGACCAGCGTGCGGGTGGGTATGCCGACGCTCTCGCCGTCCTCGCTGCCCACCGCACACCCTTTCCGATCCCTCGGTCGCCGGCCCCCATCCTACGATCGCGCGCGTCCCACCCGGCCCGCCGGGCACACGCCCGTCACGTCACCGCCGCGCCGGATATCACCTAACGGGCCGGGCGCCCGTCGACTCACTCACCGCGGCCGCGCGCGATCTTGGCACGCGTCGCGGCGATGATCGTGAGCACGATGACGGTCATCATCTGCAACGCCGACCACGGCTCGGGTTCGGGCAGCGGTTCGCTCGCCGGGAACGCGCGCGGCGGCGGGGGCACGACCCGCGGCGGGGGCGGCAGGAACGGCACGAGCTGCGGGACAACCGGAATCACCTCCGGCGCGGGCGCGGGAGCCGCCGCCGGCGAGGCCGGGAAACCGAGCGGGATACCGGGCGAGGCCAGCGGCATGGGCAACAGCAGCAGACAGGTCAGCCCCGCGCTGCCGAGGACCGCGCTGCCGACCACCACGCTGCCCAGCCCGCTCGAGCCCGGCCCGACCAAACCGCTGGAGCCGGGCACGAATCCGGGCCCGATGAGCCCGGAACCGAATCCACTGCCGGTGACAATGCCCAGCGCCAGGATCGCGCTGCCCGCGACCGCGCTGCCGGTGCACGCGGTCAGCACGCTGCCGTTCTCGAAGCCCAGGGATTCCCCGAGCGTGCCCGGCGCGGCCGCCGCCGCGTGCCCGCTGGTCAGCGCGAGCGCCTCGACCGCGTCGAGCACCGGCTCGATGATCCCCGCCGCACTGCCGGTCTCCAGTGGAATGCCCACGGCGGCAGCGGCATCGGGCAACCCCAGCGCACTGCCCGAAGGCGCCCCGCCGCCGGATCCGCTGCCCGCCGACCCGCCGGTGCCGAGTCCCAGCGCACTACCGGACGGCGCGTCGATCGCACCGCCGGCGGATCCCTCCGAACCGGCGCTGCCGCTGAGGATCTCACCCGGCGACGGCAGATCCGGCTGTGCGAGCGCCGTTCCCGGCTGTACCGCGAGTAGTAGTGCGGCCGCGGGCACCGCCGTCGCCATCGCGAGCCCCCGTGTGGCTCGCCGTTGTCGCCCCATCGTCTGTCTCCGAATGCCTTGTGCGAGTGACTCGTCCGCCCCGGCCCGATCAGCGCGGGGTCACGCTGATCGCGGGGTCGACCTGGACCGCGGGTTCGGGCGCCGGAATCTGCTCGAACCGCGAGATCGCGAGCTCGTAGGCCTCCTTGGAGATGACGTTGCCGCCGCCGAAAGGCCGATCGAGCTGGTACACCGCCAGAATCACCGCGCCGACCACGAAGCCGAACAGCGCGGTCATGAGAATGCTGCGCTTGGTGACCGCCATCCCGGACAGCACCGTGCCGACCAGCAGCATGCCGGTGCCGAACCACAGCGCCACGTACATGAAGGTGGGCAGCCGATATTCGGCGTCCAGCGCCCGGTCGTACCTGGCCTCGGCGATGACATCCAGTGCGCCGTCGGCCTTCTCGACCAGATCCTTGACGTCCGGATCGGTCGAGCTCACCGCGCCCACCGCCGCGCGCAGATCGTCGAAGCTCGCCTGCGTGGTCTCGCTCAGCGCCGCGTCCACGTCCATGGATTTCCACTCGTCGGTGATGACGCCTTCGGTGTATTCCTTGACCAGGGACTGAATCTGCGCGCGATCGGCCGCGGGCATATCGTTGGCCGCTTCGTACGTGACGACCAGCGCTTTGCCCTCGGCCACGGTGTGCGCGTGCGCATTGTCGTATTGCTGCCAGAGAATGACGACCACGAAGGCCACAATGGCCGCGAAGAACATATTCACCAGGTCCAGCACCATGGTGCTGGAAGCCTCGTCGTCATCGTGCCGCCACCGCTTGGGCCGCATCCGATCGCCGAGTACGAATACGGCGACCGCCACCGCCGCGAACAGTATGAGAGCACCCATTTGCAACGCCATACTCGACTCCGCCTCCCAGGCCACGGGGGAACTCATTCATGAACATATTCGGGGCTGCGGGCGGAGCGGATTGCGTACAGCAACTAAACTGTTATAGCGCAATCGAATTCATATAAACGACCGTCCGGTCGGTCTCCATTTCCGGATCGATAACCCATCGACTCATTCTTCCGATTCGGCGCATATCGACGGACCGCGAATCGAACGACAGCGGCGGTATCACGGGTCCGGGGCCGAGTCGACTTCGAAATCGGCTCGGCCCCGGCGCTTTACGCGGACAGCCTGTCGTACACCGTGATCCACTGCTCGGGATGCACGTACCCCACCACGGTGTCCGGTGCGATACCGGCCGCGGCCAGCGCCGCGTCCACGCCCCGGTACCGGGTGCGCAGCGACGCCCGCACCGATCCGCCGACCCCGGTGAAGCCCAGCTCCACCAGCGCGGTGAACCCCGCGCGGTCGCGCACCAGCGGTTCGGCCCGGCGCTGGATCCGCAGGATCGCCGCGTCGACGGCGGGCACGGGCCGGAAGCTCTCCCGGCCGACGCCCGCGCGCAGTTCCCAGCCGAACCACGGCCAGGTCGCCGCGGTGACCAGGCTCCAGCGACCGTAGTCGCCGGTGCGCTTGCGCGCGTACTCACGCTGGGTGAGCAGCGTCGCGGAGGTGAGCGCAGGTGCGTTCAGGCACCAGTCCACGATCGCGGCCGTGCGCGAGAACGGGATGTTGCCCACCACCGCGAACGGCTCGCGCGGCGGTCGCGCCCGGATGAAATCGCCTCGGACGACGCGGATTCCACCGTCCGCCCGGGTCCGCGCGGACAGCTTCGCCGCCAGCAACGGGTCGATCTCGTACGCGGTCACCCGCGCGCCGCGCGCGGCCAGCGCGCGGGTCACCGCACCGTCGCCGGCGCCGGGTTCGAGTACGACCCCGCTCGGTTCGGCGGCCCGCACGATCGATTCGACGGCGCGCGGGTCGACGAGGAAGTTCTGCGACAGTTCGCGCCGGGCTCGGTCGCGGGGTGTGTGCCCGCCGCTCGCGCCGACCTTGCCCTGGGCATGGGAGTAGTTCCGGTATCCGGAGGTATGGGATGAGAATTTTTGCGCCACAGCGAGTGCCCTTCCGGGTCTTCGAGAGGAAAGAGGTCTCGAAGGGCCCTGGGCGCGCCTGCGGACGCGCGAATGACGTCTGCGTCCGCTAGCGGGCCAGAGCCCGGTCGGAACGCAAACGCACGAAGAAGTGACATGCCATGGCGCTCACCCTAGGAACCCGTCGCGGCCCCCGCAATCGAATTACCGCACCGCCGGCCTGCGGCTCGTGCATCGCCGACCCTCGGCGGCGCCGCTCCGGTCTCAGCCCAGGGTGAATATCACGGCCGCGACGGTGACCGCGAGTTCCAGTGCGGCCCCGAGCACATCGCCGTTCAGCCCGCCGAACCGCCGCACGCAGTGCCGCACCAGCACCCACACCAGCCCCAGCGCGAGCGCGACCCCGGTCGGCCCGATCCACACCTCGCCGGTGACGAACACCGATGCTGCCACGGCGATCCCACTCCACCCGAGCACCGCGCCCGGCCCCTGCGTACCGGCGACCAGCGCCCCGAATCCGGCCCCCGGCGCGGCCTCGATCCCCCGCCGGCAGGCCACGACCACCGCGACCCGCCCGACCGCGACGGCGAGCACCACCGCCGCCCACCGCCCCGCCTCCACCAGCCCCGCGAACGAAACCGCCTGCAACGCAATGATAAAAACGAGCGCCGCCACCCCGAATGGCCCCGCCCCACCACTTTTCATGATCTCCCGCGCCCGCTCCGGCGGCCCATAACTCCCGAGCCCGTCGAAGGTGTCCGCCAGCCCGTCGAGATGCATCCCCCGCGTAATAATCCCCAGCCCCGCCACCGCGACAAACCCCGCCAGCAAGGCTGCCCCACCGAGCACGTCGAGCCCCCACATAACCCCCGCGGCCCCGAGCCCGAGCAAAACCCCCACGAGCGGCGCGAGCCCGATAGCCCGCCCCGCCCCCGCCCGGTCGACGTCGTCCGGCCCCCGCACCGGGATGACGGTCAACCACGAAACCACCAGCCGCACCGGGTTCACCGGAGCCCCCGGACACCACCGGGACGAATTGCGGCGATCGGGCCGGTCGCCACACCAGCGCACGACCGGTCACCACCGCACTCGAGCGGCAGACGCCCATCGCCGACCGGGGCTCGACGAGCAGGGGCACTGACGACAGGGCACTTCGAAGCCCCCACCGTTTCTCGCGCCGAGCCTTCGCCTCGCGTGCATGGCGACTCAGCGGCGGTACGCGAGAAGTTCGAATCACTGGAAGCCGGGCGAGCCCGCGCGGACCCGGACATGACGTACCGCCCCGTCGGCGCAGACCGGTTGGGGCACAAGCTCACCAATGTGCTTCCGCGTAAGCGCCGTGGGCTACCACTTGTGACACGAGCAGCGACCGACCGCGCCGCGTCTCCCACCGGGCCACTCGGCCCGGCGTTCGGCGCCGGAGCACTAGGCACCGGCGGGTTCGACCGTCTCGTCGGCCGTGCTAACGCCCGCTTCGGCGAAGGTCGCCATCTCGCCGAGGGTCGCGACCGCGGCGCGCAGGACCGGCAGGGCGGTCAGCGCGCCCGAGCCCTCGCCGAGGCGCATGTCCAGATCCAGGAGCGGTTCCATGCCGAGGCGGTCGAGCGCGATCTTGTGCGACGGCTCGCTCGAGCGGTGCCCGGCGACCCACCATTCGCTCGCACCCGACGCCAGCTGATTGGCCACCAGCGCGGCCGCGGTCACGACGACACCGTCCAGGATCACCGGGGTCCGGCGCTCGGCGGCCCGCGCGAGGAAGCCCGCCATCGCGGCGAAGTCGGCCCCGGACGCGGTGCGCAGCAGGTCGATCGGCTCCTTCGCGAAGGGCCGCGCCCGCCACATGGCGTCGCGGATCGCGGCGGTCTTGCGAATCCAGCCGGCGTCGTCGACCCCGGTGCCGCGACCGACCGCCACCACCGGCTCGGTATCGGTGATGGTCGCGATCAGCACGGTCGCGGGCGTCGTGTTGCCGATACCCATGTCACCGGCGATCAGCAGATCCGCGCCCGAGTCGATCTCCTCGTCGGCGATCGCGGCGCCCGCAGCGAGCGCGGCCCGCACCTCCTCGGCGCTGAGCGCGTCCTCCCGGTCGATGGACCCGCTGGACCGCCGCACCTTGTGCCGCGAGATCTCCGGCGCGGTATCCCCCTGCACCGCAATGTCTTCCACCCGCACGGTGGCGTCGGCGACCCGCGCGAGCACGTTCACCGCGGCCCCGCCGGCCAGGAAGTTCGCCACCATCTGCCCGGTCACCGCGCTCGGATACGCCGACACCCCGTGCTCGGCGACCCCGTGGTCACCCGCGAACACCACGACCCGCGCCCGCTCGAACTGCCGCGGCGGGCACACCCCCTGGCACGCGGCGACCCAGTTGGCCAGCCGCTCCAGCCGCCCCAGCGCCCCGCCCGGCTTGGTCAGCGACCCCTGCCGCGCCACGGCCTCGAGCCGCACCGCCGCGTCCGGTCCCGGCACGGCCCCGAACGAGACCTCGGCGACCGCCTTCTTCGAGAAGTCCGGTCCCCCACCGGAGACCCCGGCGACACCCACACTTGCATCGACCGCCACCGCGCCCGCCGCGGCAGCGCCGTTACCCGCCGCACCGGAAGCCTCGGCCTGAACACCGGTCGCGCCCGAGAAGTCTTGCGCCACAGCGCCCCGCGCATCCTCGACCGCCGCGACATCGAAGTCCGCGGCCCCGGCCACCGGGGCCTCCGAGGTCGAGAACGCCTGCGCGGCAGCCACACCCGCGGTCGCACCGGCCACGACGACGGCCGCCCCACCCGCTGCGTCGGCCGTCTTCGACGGCACCGCCGCCACCCCGCCCGCATCGGGCTTCACGCGCAGCGCCTGCCCCGCGACCACGAGATACACCTCGTCGCACACCTGCGCCAGCATCTGATTCAGCGTGCCGAGCTCGTCCCGGAACAGCCGCCCCGACGGCGACGACGGCACCACGCTCAACCCGACCTCGGGGCTCACGATCACCAGCCGGTGCTCGTACCCCGACACGGCGGCGACCAGCGCCTCGAAGTCCGGCGCGACCGTCCCGCGCGGGGCGCCCCACGCGGCCCGCGCGTCCACGCGCGCGGTCAGCCAGGTCCCGAGGTCGTCGATCAGCGTGGCGGTGGCCGGCGCCTTCAGCGCGGCAACGGGATCGCCCTCGACCACGGTCCAGTTCCCCGGCCGCCGGGCGCGGTGCGCCGCAATGCGTTCGAGGAAATCGCGATCACCCGGGTCCGGCACCGCGGTGGCGATGTAGCGCACCGCCCCGTCCTGCCCGGCCGCGCCCGCGGCGGATTCGGCCAGTTGTTCCGCGAAGGCCGACTTCCCGGACCGGGCTCCACCGAGCACCAGCGTCCGCAGCGGTCGATCGGTTGTCTGAGCAGTGTGCGACACGACAGCACGTTATCAACCGCACGGCCGTCCGGACCGACTGGCACGACTCGCCACGCGCCGCATCACCGGAGCGGACGCGCCCCGCGCCCCGAACCACCCGAATCCGACCCGGCGCGCTAGGACACCCGCGCCCCGAACCGCCGCCGGTATTCCACCGGCGCGATCCCCACCTGCCGCTGGAAGTGATGCCGCAGCAGCGCCCCGGATCCGAACCCGCAGCGGTGCGCGAGCGACTCGAGATCCAGGTCGGTGTCCTCCAGCAATTGCTTGGCGAGCAGAATCCGCTGTCCGGTCAGCCATTTCACCGGCGTGGTCCCGGTCTCGGCCGCGAATCGCCGCGCGAAGGTCCGGGTCGACATGGCGGTGCGCTCGGCCAGCGATTCCACGGTGTGCGGCAGCTCGAGGTGCTCGCCCATCCAGTGCAGGGTGTCGCTGAGGCTGTCCGAACTGCAATCCACCACGGGCCGTTCGATGAACTGCCGCTGCCCGCCGTCCCGCTGCGGCGGCACCACCATGCGCCGGGCGACGGCGTTGGCCACCGAACTGCCCAGTTCCCGCCGCACCAGGTGCAGGCAGGCGTCGATCCCGGCCGCGGTCCCGGCGCTGGTGATCAGGTTCCCCTCGTCCACGAACAGCACGTCGGGATCGACGGTGGCCTGCGGAAACTGTTGCGCCAGTTGTTCGACGTACCGCCAGTGCGTGGTGCACTTGCGCCCGTCGAGCAGCCCGGCCAGCCCCGCCAGGAACGCCCCCGAACACACGGTGAGCACCGTCGCCCCGTTGTCCGCGGCCGCGCGCACCGCCGCCACGACCCGGTCGTCCACGTTCTGCAGCGCCGCGAACGGAAAGGCCGGAATCGCCACCAGATCCGCGTCGAGCAGCTGATCGAGCCCGTATTCCGGCGTCACCTGGATCCCGGGGGTGGAGGTGCTCAGCGGCTTCCCGGCCTCGGCCCCGCACACCCGGAAGTCGAACCCGGGCAGCCCGTCCATCGTGCGATCGAGCCCGAAAACCTCACAGACCACGCCGAATTCGAACATGGCGAGACGGTCGTTGAGCACGACCGAGACCTTCGAGAGCATGGGCCCACCCTACCTGGCCGGATCTTTGCGAACAATGTCAGAACTGCCACTGTTGGCAGGAACTGCACTAAAGAAAACTTACTGCCATGCACCCGCTCGTCGCAATAACCACCGCCGGAACCGCCATGAGCGCGCTCGGCTACCTCACCTTCGCCGCCATGGCCCACGGCGCCACCGACACCCTCCGGAACAGCGAGGACCACGCATGACCACCATCGCCCCGCGCTACCGCGCCACGTCCCGTCCCGCCGCGACCACAGAATCCCGAGCAGCCGCCATGTTCACCCGCCTCGCCGCCCTGTTCGCCGCCGCCGGCCGCGCGGTGCCCTTCCACGCCGAATCCACCTGGCAGCGCATCGGATCCAGCGGCATCCACGATCGAGATCTCGAACGCGCTTCCCTGGAGCTGCGCGCCATCGCGTCCGTGCGCGAACACGGGTGAGCCGCACCCGCACCCGCCCGCCGACGATGCCCGAGCACCACGCACCATGTCCCGAAAAACAGCGAGGCCGCCGGAATACCCGGCGGCCTCGCTGCTTTCGACGACTCTGCGACTAGACGCTGTCCCCGGCGCCGACCCGCGGCTTCGGCGCGCGCATGCGGCGAATCTGCGAGGCGCGCACGAACGCGTACCAGCCGAGCGAGAAGCTGGATTCCTTGGCATCGGGGAACCGTTCGCGCACACGGTTGTTCACGATCCGGCCGAGCACGATGCCCTCGATGATCATGAACAGCATCATGATCAGCATGCCGAGCGTGACGATCGCCTGCAACGCCGGCGACAGGATCATGCTCAGGATCAACACCAGCGCAAGGGGCATGAACAACCCGAGCAGGTTCCGGCGGGCGTCGACGATATCGCGCACGTACCCCTTCACCGGCCCCTTGTCGCGCGGCAGCAGGAACTGCTCCTCACCGGCGAGCATCCGCGCCCGGCGATCCTGCACCTGCGCCCGGCGCTCGGCCGAGGACGCCTTGCGCTCGGCCTTGGTCTGGGACCCCTTGATCTCCTTGCGCCGGGCCCGCGCCTCCTTCGAGGTCTTGGGCGCGGGCGCGACGGGCCCGCGCTTACGGGCCTCGGCCTCGCGCCGCTTGGGCGTGGGACGGCCCTTACCGGCGGTCGACGGACGATCCGCGACCGTCGCCGTGCCACCGGCCTCGGCCGCTGTGGTCTCGGAGGGGCTGGTCTCGCCACGGCGCAGGAACTTCACGCCGACCAGGCTATTCGATGGCGTGTCCGGGAGAAAACTCCGGTCGGTCCGTTCTGTGTGTCATGCCGCCGACCGGCTACTCTGTAGCGACCACAACCCGTGGCCAGCCGCCGCCATAGCCGCCGCGTACGATTGGGAATAGCCGCCCGCGAAGGTGCGTTGACAGCGGACGAGCCGTGCGCTTCTCACGGGTTGAAAACAGGTCCTTTAGGAGAGTTCATGACTGTGCAGAACGAGACCACCACCGCTCATGGTGCGACTCTGACGGACGCCGCTGCCGCCAAGGCGAAGGCGCTGCTCGACCAGGAGGGCCGCGACGACCTGGCGCTCCGCATCGCCGTGCAGCCCGGTGGCTGTGCCGGCCTGCGCTACCAGCTCTTCTTCGACGATCGCAGCCTGGACGGCGACCTGGTCGTCGAGTTCGGCGGCGTCAAGCTCGCGGTCGACCGCATGAGCGCCCCCTACATCCAGGGCGCCTCGATCGACTTCGTCGACACCATCGAGAAGCAGGGTTTCACCATCGACAACCCCAACGCCACCGGCTCCTGCGCGTGCGGCGACAGCTTCAACTGATCTGAACGAACCGGCGCGGAACATCTCCACGGAGATGTTCCGCGCTGTCGTGTGCTCGACCCAGTGTATTTTCGAAGTGCGGCCGTGACGTACAGCACGTTCCGCACCCTCCCACCGCCGGCTCGCGTCCCGCACCCAGGTGTGCGCAGCGCATGTCACCTGAAGGATTGACGCCCGTGACCATCGCCGTGTCCGCCTCGATCGCCACCGATCACCTCATGCGCTTCCCGGGGAAGTTCTCCGATGTGCTGCTCGCCGATCAGCTCCAGCACGTGTCGCTCAGCTTCCTCGTCGATGATCTGGTGATCCGCCGCGGCGGCGTCGCCGGCAACATCGCCTACGCCATGGGCCTGCTCGGCCGGACCCCGCTGCTGGTCGGCGCGGTCGGCCCCGACTTCGCCGAGTACCGGCAGTGGCTCGAGTCCAACGGCGTCGACTGCTCGGCCGTGCGCATCTCGACCGAGGCGCACACCGCCCGATTCGTCTGCACCACCGACGAATCCATGGCGCAGATCGCCTCCTTCTACCCGGGCGCCATGAGCGAGGCCCGCGAGATCGCGATCGGCGACCTGGCCGCGGGCCGCGAGCTCGAGCTGGTTCTGGTCGGCGCGAACGATCCCGACGCCATGGTCCGGCACACCGAGCAGAGCCGCGCGGCCGGAATCCCGTTCGCCGCCGACCCCTCCCAGCAGCTGGCCCGCCTGGACGGCGAGCAGGCGCTCTCGCTCATCGACGGCGCGGCGTACCTGTTCACCAACGAGTACGAGTGGGGCCTGCTGCTGTCCAAGACCGGCCTGTCCGAGGCCGAAGTCGGTGAGCGCGTGGGCATTCGGGTCACCACCCTGGGCTCGAAGGGCGCCAAGATCGTCGACCGCGACGGCACCGAGCTGCACGTGGACGTGGTCCCGGACAACGCGAAGGTCGATCCGACCGGCGTCGGCGACGGCTTCCGCGCGGGCTTCCTCACCGGCCACTCCGCGGGTCTGTCCCTGGAGCGCTCGGCCCAGCTCGGCTCGCTCATCGCGGTGCTGATCCTGGAAACCGTCGGCACCCAGGAGTGGACCCTGGACACCGATGTCGCCCTGAAGCGCCTGCGTGAGGCGTACGGCGCCGAGGCCGCTTCCGACATCGAAGCGATTCTTCGCTGACACCTGCCGGACTTTTTCATACCGCACGCTGATCATGTGATCGGCGTGCGGTTCTTCTTGCGCCGGACCCGCACCCCGGTCACATAGCTCTTTCCCCATTCAGCACTCATCGAAGGACCTGATGATGGTGGTACGGATCGGCGTCGTCGATCTGCTCTCGATGTCGCCCGACAGCATGACGCGACGGGTGTTCCTCGACGCGGTCGCGGGAGCGACCGCCCAGCTCGACCCCACCGGGGTGCCGAACGAGAACCGTTTCGAAACAACGGTTTTCGGCATAGACCCGCGGGAGTCCGCCGACCTCGCCGACTGGGCCGGGATGGCCGAGATGGACGCCCTCATCATCAGCGGCAGTGAACCGAGCGCCGCCCCCATCGCCGCCGAACCGTGCACCGCCGTCGTCGCCCGCCTGCTCGCCGAGTGCGCGGAGGCGACCTCGCTGCTGTTCTCCTGCCAATCCGCCCACGCCGCACTGCATCTGCTGCACGGGGTGGACAGACACCGCCTGCCCCGCAGACAGCACGGGGTCTTCGCGCACACCGTCTACCCCGACCTGGGTTCGGACGCCGACGACATCACCCCGATCGGCCTGGCCGGCAACGGCATCGAGCGCCTGACCGCGGGCCTGACCGGCTCGGTGCCCGTCCCGCACTCCCGCTGGAACGTCATGACCTCCGCGGATCTGCGCGCGGCCGCGGTGCCGATCCTGCTCGATTCCGAGGCGGCCCAGTGGCAGCTGGCCTGCTCCCCCGACGGCCTGCGCCACGTCTTCCTCCAGGGTCACCCCGAGTACTTCCACGACACCATGGCCCGCGAGTACCGCCGCGATCTGCGCCGCTGGCTCGCGAACCCGGCCCTGCCGTTCCCGGACGTCCCGCTCGGCTACTTCCCCGGCGAGGTCTACGCGGAGCTGCTGGACCACGCCGAACTCGTTCGCGCCCAGCGTGATCCGGCCCTGCTGGAGAACTTCCCGCTGCCGCTGGACGGGACCGGGGTCGCCCGGGACTGGTCCGCCCATTCCCGCCTGTTCTTCGCCAACTGGCTCCGCTCGATCGAGGAAGCCCGCGCCGAACGGGAACTGCTGTCGGCGTAGCGCGACCCGCCCGAACCGCGTCGCCGGTCCGAATGCGCCATCGCCGATCCGGGGCAATAGGCTGTCGGGCATGGGTTCCGACCGTTTGTACTTTCGTCAGCTGCTGGCCGGACGCGACTGGGCGGTCGGTGATCCCATCGCCACCCAGATGCGCAATTTCGCGTACCTGATCGGCGACCGCGACACCGGCGAGTGCGTGGTGGTCGACCCGGCCTACGCCGCGGCCGACCTGGTCGCCATCGCCGAAGAAGACGGGATGCGCCTGAGCGGCGTGCTCGCCACCCACCACCATCCCGACCACGTAGGCGGCACGATGATGGGCTTCACCCTCAACGGCGTGAAGGAACTCCTCGAGAACGTCGACGTCCCCGTGCACGTCAACGCCGAGGAACTCCCCTGGGTCGCGAACGTGACCGGCATCGCCCCCAGCGCCCTGACCGGCCACGCCCACGGCGACAAGGTCTCGGTCGGCGCCTTCGACATCGAGCTCCTGCACACCCCCGGCCACACCCCCGGCAGCCAGTGCTTCCTGTTCGAGGACCGCCTGATCGCCGGCGACACCCTGTTCGTGGACGGCTGCGGCCGCACCGACTTCCCCGGCGGCGATTCCGAGGCGATGTTCCACAGCCTCCGCAACCTCGCCGACCTCCCCGGCAACCCGGTGGTGTACCCCGGCCACTGGTACTCCGAGGAGCCCAGCGCGAGCCTGTCCCACATCCGCGAGAAGAACTACGTGATGCGCCCCCAGACCCTGGAACAGTGGCAGATGTTCATGCCCAGCTGACGCACCGACCGAAACGCGCTCGCGCCGAATGTCTTCGGGAACGGCGCCCTCTACTGGCAGGCCGCCGGGCCGATCGCGCAGTGGGCCTTCGACCCCGGCACGGGTCCCGCGCGC
>NZ_JBSFNO010000031.1:0-94630 GCF_053981095.1 Nocardia sp. NPDC003693 | reverse complement strand
ACCCACCCACACGGGGGTGTGGAAGGCCGGAACCAATAAATTATTGGCACTGACATTCATCGACACACTATTGAGTTCTCAAAGAACACACGCACACGGAACTTCGCGGGCTCTTTGTCCCGGTCGGTCTCCGTGGCTGCTTCCAAAGCTTAGCTCTTACCTCGCAGCAGAACCAAATCCGCTGGTCAGTGGAACTAATGTGATCATCAGGCGCTCCTCGTACAACCTCGTTTCCCAGGCCCTTGGGGCTCCGGGTCGGTGTCCGTGTCGCTCTGACTTGGATAAAGTTACGTGTCGCTACGAATGAAGTCAAATCGGCTGGTCAGAGGCGCGTGTCGCGCGAAAACAGCGTGCGCTTCGCACAACCCCGCGGCTGCGAGGTTCGAAATGTGTTCGTGCGAATCGTGCAATCCTCGCGAATGGTCTTACTGATGCACGTGCGGAGCGCACCCTAGGAAGGTGTACGTCTGCGATTCGTCGATCACGAGTGGCATTGTCGGCGAGTTCGCGGAGCGACTGTCCGACTCGGCCGATTCGAGCTGGCGGGTGAGTTGGTTGCCCGGGCGGGTGTTCTCCCGCGACCAGGCGCTGGCCGCGATCGAGTTGGTCGAACTGCTCTACGACCCGGTCCACACCGATGACGCCGAACTACAGGCGAGCGTCGCCGCGGCGGCCGCGACGCTCGGCATCCGCCCCATCGACGCCGCGTGCCTACTCTCCGAGCGACATCCCAACCGCTGAGCCGGCGCCGGAACGACGAAACCCCCGGCCCGAAGACCGAGGGTTCCGCTGTACGCCGGTAGGCGGGACTACAGACCCGCGCGCTCGATGAAGGTCAGCGCCGACGCCTTGTCCTTGAACCCGGTGACCGCGATGAACAGGTTCGTATCGGTGTTGAAGTACTCGAGGGCGCCGCTCACGCTCTTCTCGTTGAACCGGATCAGCTTGTTGCCCTGCTCGGTGAGCCGATCGGGGAACTGCTTACGCCACAGCGCGGGCAACTTCGACGGATCGGTGCTGATGTGCGCGAGCACCGCGCGATCCTTGGACGCGGAATCGGTGAGGCCCGCGATCAGCGAATCCGTCTTGAGAATGTTGAAATCCGCTCCGACGGTGAAGGAATCGTCGTCGGTGTAGCCGGGTGTGGTCGTGCGGTTGAAGTTCGGTGCCACCGCCGAGCGCAACGCCGCCGGCATCGCGTCGAGAATCGGCTGCACGTCTGGCGGCACCGCCGCGGCGGCCTTGGTGCTGGTGGTCGTGCTCGACTTCGTCGTCGACTTGGGCGATTTCGAGGACTCGGTGGTGGCCGCGGGCGCCGCGCTGGTGGTGTCCGGCTTCGCGGTGGTGTCGGAGTCGTCCTCCCCACCGGTGACCACGACGACCACGCCGATCAGAATCGCGAGGACCGCGACGGCGGCGACGCCGATCAGCACCGCCGGGGACTTCCCGCCGGGCGGGCCCGGCGGGTTCGGCTGTTGCTGCTGTCCCCACTGCGGTTGCTGCTGCGGGGCCCACTGCTGCTGCGGGGGCTGCCCGCCCTGCGGCGCCTGCCACTGCGGGCCACCCGGGCCCTGCGGCGAAAAGCCCTGCGGCGGTGGAGATTGCGGCGGGTACGGCTGCTGTGGCCGGCCGCCGTGGCCCGGCGGCACCTGCCCGTACGGACCGGAATTGCCCGGGCCGGGGCCCTGGGGTGGATAGGTCATGAGGTCTTCCCCTCCGCTGTGCGAGCCAACTCCCCTGGCTCGGCGTCCGGGCCGGAGCGTACCCGCGCGTGCGGCCCGCCACCACGCCGAAAGCCGGTCCACCACAGGGTGAACCGGCTTTCGAAGACGTGAACTCGCTGGTCGGTGTGCCACCGGCCGCGAGAGTCCGGGCTGTCTCAGCCCACGTTGTCGGTGCACTGCGAGACGACCAGGATGCCCGGCCCGCCCGACGCGCTCAGCGACGAGGGCCGGTAGGCCGCCTGCAGGGCCGCGCGCTCGGCCTCGAAGCGGGTCGCGCCGGTGCCCCGGTAGTACGTGGGGTTGGAGCCGGACTCCTTGGCGATCGCGCCGCAGCCGTCGACGAACCGCACCTCGACCGTGCACAGCGCGTAGCCGCACTCGCTCACCGCGTCCCAATCCGACTCCTGCCAGTTGGGGTAGTTGTAGGCGGTGCCCCAGCTCTCGGTGCCGTCCTCCCACTGCGCCAGCGCGATCGACCCGTAGTAGCGCCCGTCCGGCCCCGGCTCCGCGCTCGCGGTCCCCGCACCCGTCACCACACCCGCCGTCAACGCGACAGCGGCAAAACCCAGGGCAACCTTGCCCATTGCGAACATCGTGAAAACTCCCCATCGAATTGGCTTCGAACTGAAACCAGTTGCAGATCTTGGCTATTCGGTGCCCGATTTGTCCAATCGATTACCTGGCGCCGCGAACAGCAGACCACAGCCCACCGACACGAACGCGAGATCAACTCTGCGGCAGACCGAATCGGATGCTGTGCAGCCGCTGCTCGCCCGAGCACCACGCCCGGTACCGCAATTCCTCCGGCAGACCCGGCAGCGTCTCACGCAGCGCCGCCACGGTCGCGGCCGCCAGCTCCCGGCCACCTTCGCCGCCGATCGGCACCGTCAGCGTGTGGAGCGTCGTACCCGCACCATCCTGGGCCTCGAAGTAGCAGACCCCGTGCTCGACGGAGAAGTAACCCTGGACGAACGGCTTCGCGTCCGCCCTGTCCAGTACCCACACCAGGTCCGACACGTAGGGGCGCAGCAGTGGCAGGTCGGCGGCCAGCGAGGTGAACAACTCGGTGATCCGGCTCTCCAGTTCGGGCCAATCGGTCGCATGGGGTTCGGGACCCCACCAATTGTTCGGTCCCAGAACACCGTTCATCAGCTCGGTGTTCTCGAAATCGGTGAAGAGCTGCCACCGGTCCGGAGCGCGCCAGTCGTCGCTCCATTTCCATTCCCAATAGCCGAGGTTCTCGGTCGGCTCACTGGGTGCGATCGACAGATGGACCGCCGAGTAGCGACTGCTGCGTGACAGCGTGAAGGTGGTGTCCGGACGCCGCCAAATCGCGGTCGCGTCCGGCCCGCCGACCACCGGCGGAGGACCCAGCACTCGCACGCACTCCACCAGCGCGGCCGAGTACGCGGCGTCGAGACTGTCCGGTGCGAAATAGTGTGAGGTCCACACCGAGTCGAACTCACCGAACTCGAAGCGCGCGCTGTCGACATAGGACGGGGTCTTCGATCCGTACAGGATCGAGCGCGAGTCAGCGGTCTCCAGTTCGGCCTCGACGTTGGACTCGTCGTCCCGGCGCAGGGGCCACCCGATCGCTTCGAACATCACGTCGACCTCGGCCCGGGACCACGTTTCCAACCGGGCGCCCGTGAACACCGGGATCGCTCGCAGCAGCGGGCCTCGATCGACGAGAGCGGCCCGGCGCTCGGCTCGGGCGCGCACGGCGTCGGGCTGCTCGGCGGCGGCGCGCTGCTCCCGGATCTGCCGGTTGAGCGTCGGATTCTCGAGCGACAGGGAGAGCGAGGTCGAGCCACTCGCCAGGCACAACTCCAGGCCCGGCAGGGACCAGCGCTCGCGGCCGAACTCCTCGGACGGCTCTCCCCAGCGCCGCACACAGCGCTCACGGGTGTCGGCAGACGCCGCGGCCAGCATGTCCGCGTCATCGCACGAATCGGAGATCTGGAGAAAGAGGGCGTATACGGCGTCGGACGCCGGCATGACATGGGCCATCGGCCGCCGGATGTCGAGTCCGGTTGTCAGCAGGGTGGTTTCGCCGCCCGCGATCGGCCGGGACTCGGTCCAGCCCAGGTGGGATACGAGCCCGGGCACCTCACTCAGCGACCAGGTCCATTCGAATTGCGTTACCGCCGTGACGATTTCGGCGGCGCGCTCGAAATCTACTCGTAGAACTTCACTCACGTCGCGAGATTAGCGACGACCCCCGACAAGACACCGGGCCCGGTCACCATGCGGTGACCGGGCCCGGGTCATGCGATTCCGTTGCCGGAGGCGTGGACTAGAAGTCCATGCCGCCCATGCCGCCGGTCGGGTCGCCCGCGGGGGCGGCCTTCTCCGGCTTGTCGGCGACGACGGCCTCGGTGGTGAGGAACAGCGCCGCGATCGAGGCGGCGTTCTGCAGGGCGGAGCGGGTGACCTTGACCGGGTCGGCAACGCCGGCGGCCAGCAGGTCGACGTACTCGCCCGAATCGGCGTTCAGGCCGTGGCCGGCGGGAAGGTTCGAGACCTTCTCGGCGACGACGCCCGGCTCGAGGCCGGCGTTGAACGCGATCTGCTTCAGCGGCGCGGACAGCGCGACGCGAACGATGTTCGCACCGGTGGCCTCGTCGCCCGACAGGGTCAGCTCGTCCAGGGCCGGGGCGGCCTGCACGAGAGCGACGCCACCACCGGCGACGATGCCCTCTTCGACGGCGGCCTTGGCGTTGCGCACGGCATCTTCGATGCGGTGCTTGCGCTCCTTGAGCTCGACCTCGGTGGCGGCACCGGCCTTGATGACCGCGACGCCGCCGGCCAGCTTGGCCAGGCGCTCCTGCAGCTTCTCACGGTCGTAGTCCGAGTCCGAGTTCTCGATCTCGGCGCGGATCTGCGCGACGCGGCCCTTGATGGCCTCCGGGTCGCCGGCGCCCTCGACGATGGTGGTCTCGTCCTTGGTGATGACGACCTTGCGGGCGGTGCCCAGCAGCTCCAGACCGGCGGTGTCCAGGGACAGGCCGACCTCTTCGCTGATGACCTCGCCACCGGTGAGGATGGCGATATCGGCGAGCATGGCCTTGCGACGGTCACCGAAGCCCGGCGCCTTGACGGCGATGGACTTGAAGGTGCCACGGATCTTGTTGACCACCAGGGTCGACAGGGCTTCGCCCTCGACGTCCTCGGCGATGATCAGCAGCGGCTTGCCGGCCTGGATGACCTTCTCCAGCAGCGGCAGCAGGTCCTTGACGGTCGAGATCTTCGAGCCGACGAGCAGGATGTACGGATCCTCGAGGGTCGCTTCCTGACGCTCCGGGTCGGTGACGAAGTAACCCGAGATGTAGCCCTTGTCGAAGCGCATGCCCTCGGTCAGCTCCAGCTGGAGACCGAAGGTGTTGCTCTCCTCGACGGTGATGACGCCTTCCTTGCCGACCTTGTCCATGGCCTCGGCGATCAGATCACCGATGGACGAGTCGCCGGCCGAGATGCCCGCGGTAGCAGCGATCTGCTCCTTGGTCTCGACCTCCTTGGCGGTCTCCAGCAGGCGCGCGGTGATGGCCGCGACGGCCTTCTCGATGCCGCGCTTCAGGCCCAGCGGGTTGGCGCCGGCCGCGACGTTGCGCAGACCTTCGCGGACCAGCGCCTGGGCGAGCACGGTGGCGGTGGTGGTTCCGTCGCCGGCGACGTCATCCGTCTTCTTGGCAACTTCCTTGACGAGCTCCGCGCCGATCTTCTCGTACGGATCCTCGAGCTCGATTTCCTTGGCGATGGAGACACCATCGTTGGTGATGGTGGGGGCGCCCCACTTCTTCTCCAGCACGACGTTGCGGCCCTTGGGGCCCAGCGTCACCTTGACAGCGTCGGCCAGGGCGTTCAGACCCCGCTCGAGACCGCGGCGAGCCTCTTCGTCGTACGCAATTGTCTTGGCCATTGCGTTGAGATCCTCCAGATCAGGGGATTGACACGATCTGGCCAGGCTCGGTGCCCGCGACGGACGACCACAAGGGGCCTCACCGTCCCGACCTAGCACTCACAGGTCGGGAGTGCCAAGACCATTTTTAGCACTCTCCCCCAGGGAGTGCAAGGTCGGGGCGTGCGGCCCCGGGCCGCGCCTCCAACCTAGCCGGGATATACGGGAGCGACCCCCGAACCCCCGAACACACCCGGCGGCCCGGCCCCGCGGGGCGCGGACCCGTCTCTACCTGACCAAGCGGTCGTCGACCCGCAGCAACAGCGCTATCAGGGCGTCCGTGCGACGTTCCTCCGGCGTCCGCGGTTCCCCCTGCTCGATGTCGACGAGTTCGGCATCGTTGAGCAGGAGTTCGGCCTCGATTCGCATGATCGCGCGAATGAAGGCCGGTGCGACGTCGGGTGGCAGGTCACCGTTCACGATGTAGCCGCCGTCCGGCGTGTCCTCGGTCGAGACATAGGAGAGCGCGCGCAGCAGATCCGCGCGCGTTTCCCCCGCAACCAGGTCGGAACCCTCGTCGTCCGCCATACGGATATCCTATCGGGCGCGCCCCAGGAGTCACGTGAGGCTGCCCCAGCAACTGCTATTTCACTTCCGGCGCGTCCCCCGTGATGGACGAGAGCAGCGCCTCGAGATCCGCGGACACCGATTCCTTGTCCAGGCCGAGCCCGGACAGCACGCCCGTCCCGTCCTCGACATCGAGCAGCGCCAGCAGCAGATGCTCGGTGCCGATGTAGTTGTGACCCAGCCGAAGTGCCTCGCGGAAGGTCAGCTCGAGGGTCTTCTTGGACTGAGAGTCGAAGGGAATCAAGGCGGCGATCTTGTCCGCGGCGGCGGGCAGCGCGGCGGTGGCGACGCGGCGCACCGCGTCGACGCTGATGCCCTTGGCGATGATGATCTGCACCGCAAGCGATTCCGGTTCCTTCAGCAGGCCCAGGATGAGGTGCTCGGGGGTGATCTCGGCGTTGCTCGCGTCGCGCGCCTCCTCCTGCGCGGCCACCACCACGTGCCGGGCGCGCGGGGTGAAGCGCGCGAAGCCCGCGTTGGGATCGAGGGCGGCGGCTTCGGCGGCGTCGCCCGGGCCCTTGGGCACGAAGCGTTTCTGGGCGGCCTGTTTCGTGACGCCCATGCTGCCGCCGATGTCGGTCCAGGAGGCCCCGGAACGCCGGGCCTGATCGACGAAATGGCCGATCAGGTGGTCGGCGAGCTCACCGAGGTGATTCGCGACGACCACGGCGTCGGAGAGCTGGTCCAGGGCGTTGTCGGGGCGGGCCTTCTTGATGCCGGCGATCAGATCGTCGAGGCGGAAAGGATTCGTCATACGTCAACTCTAGGTTGACCATCACTTGATGGTCAACCGGTAGTTGACGATCGATCCCAATTTTTCCCGGCCCGACCCGTCAGGGCCTGGCCGCCCAGCCCGCGCCGCGCACGATGCTCTCCTTGAACCACACGGCCGGGCGGCCGGTGATCGCGCGGGCCGTCGGGGTGTCGTCGGGATCGAGGAACTGGATGACCGCGTCGCGGCGACCCAGACTCAGGCACTGGAAGTAGAAGCGGAACTTCCGGGCGGCCGGCTCCTTTCCGCGCAGGCGCGCGATGATCGCGGCCGCGGCGTACTTGCCCGCGGGCAGCGCGGTCGCGCAGGCCATGCGCAGTTCGCGGTCGCCGGGACCGGCGACGACCGCGGCATCGCCGACCGCGTAGACCTCCGGGTGCGCGGCGGTGCGCAGATCGTCGCCGACCAGGACCCGGCCGCGCGCGTCCACGCCCAGACCGGACCGCGCGGCCACGTCGGGCACGGTGAAACCGGCGGTCCACAGCACGGTGTCGGCGGGCACGTGCGCGCCGTCGACCAGCTCGAGGCCCGCCGCGGTCACCGCCGCGACCTTGGCCCCGGCGTGGACGCGCACGCCGAGCCGGTCCAGCACCGCCCGAATGTGCTTGCGCGCCTTGGCCGAGAGCCAGGCCCCGGGCTCGTCGGCGCTGATCAGCAGCACCTCGAGCTCCGGCCGCGATTCGGCCAGCTCGGTGGCGACCTCGATACCGGTGGACCCGGCGCCGACCACGGCCACCCGGCCCGCGAGCTCCGGCACCCGGGCCACATCCTCGGGCGTCGCCACCGTGTGGGCGTGCTCCGCGAGTCCGGGCACGCCGCCGGCGTCGGCCCGGCTGCCCAGCGCGTAGACGAGCGAGTCGTACGGCACCGCCGCGGCCCCCTCGAGCTCCACCCGCCGCGCCACCGGGTCGACGCGGGTCACGCGCGCCCGCACGAACTCGATTCCCTTGCGCTCCAGCAGTTCCCGCAGGTCCCAGCGCGGCACCTGCTGCCCCGCCACCACCTGGTGCAGCCGCACCCGCTCCACGAGCTCGGCGCGCGCGTCGATCACCGTGACCCGCACGCCCTTCGCCCGCGCCGCCTCCCGCGCCGCCGCGAGCCCCGCGTATCCCGCACCCAAGACGACGATTCGATGTTCCCCGGTCATGGCCGACCCCTTTCGCTGGTCCGATACCACTCAGACGGGACAGCCCACCGATCCCTGACAGTCCGGGACGTGTGCTGCGTCACGCCCGTGATGATCTGCCGGCCCCGTTCGGACCGTCAGACCGTGGGGTGGTCCGAACGGGAGAAGTACGCCAGCTTGTCCGGATTCACGACCAGGCGCAGCGACCCGAACCGCTCGGCGGTGAACTCGGCGGACAGCACCAGCAGCACGACACCGGGCGCGCGGGCGACCAGTGCCGGTGCGCCGTTGACGTTCTCGATGTCCACGCGCAGGCCCGGAACCGAGAACCGGAACAGGCCGACGAGGTAGCGGGCGACGCGATCGGGGCCGACGACCGTGCGGCGGGCGGCATTGACCTTGTCGCCGCCGTCGGCGACCGAGGTGATGTCGGCGGCGAACAGCGCGCCCAGGGCGTCGACGTCCCCGGCCTGCGCGGCGACCAGGAACTTCTCGAACAGCGCGCGGGCCTGTTCGGGCGCGGGATCGAAGCGCGGGCGATCCTGCCGGACGTGCTGGGTGGCGCGGCGGAACAGCTGCTGCGAGTTGGCCTCGGTCAGCTCGAGCATGTCGGCGATCTCGCGGTGGGCGTAGCCGAACGCCTCGCGCAGGACGAACACCGCGCGTTCGGCGGGGGTCAGGCGTTCCATCAGGGTCAGCATCGCCAGCGAGACCAGCTCCCGCTGTTCGGCCGACTCCAGCGGGCCGAGTTGGCCGTTGGGGGTCGCGACGGGTTCGGGCAGCCACGGGCCCACGTACGTCTCGCGGCGCGCCCGGGCCGAATCCAGCCAGGTACGGCACAGATTGACCAGGATCGTGGTCAACCACGCTTCGGCGGAACGGATGTCGGCGCGCTGACTCGCGTCCCAGCGCAGGTAGGTCTCCTGCACCGCGTCCTCCGCCTCGCTCGCCGACCCGAGCATGCGATAGCCCAGCGCGAACAGGCGCGGCCGATGTCGTTCGAACTCGGCCAGCCCCTCGGCATCCATCTGCCCGCCCCTCCTCGCGCTACGCGGTCGTTCGGGGACGATACGCCTGCGCCGGGCCCGGACCACCGTGACCATCCACACGTGCCCACGGTCGCCCGCGCCGCCAACCACGCACCAACGGGCGACCAATGACTCCGGCGGATTCGGCTGTCTCGCCGTGCCGTTGGATCGTCGCGCCGGCCGAACAGCGCACGTGCGGTGCGCTCGGCGGACACGCGACGCCGGTCGGCGGGGCCGGGCATGTGCGATGTGCCGGCATCGCTTCCCGCGTCGGCACGACCGGTCCATCGCCCTCCGGTGCCGACTCTCCGCCGAGCAGGGGTATCGCCGCGCCGGGTCCTGCGGAGTTGTCCGACGCGCGACACCGGATTATCGAGCGGTCGCGCCGATCGCGTCAGCCATCACCGTGCCGGCCGAATTCGCCTCTCCGCACACGAGCTTGGCGGTGCTGAGCGCGACATTGGGGCTGCCCTCGAACTTCGAGCCGGGATTGGCCGCCAGCACCTGCTGAATGACTTTGATCTCGGTGTCGCCGTCGAGCTCACGGAATTCGCCACAGGTTGTCTGGGCGCCGTTGGGCGCGCTGTCCTTCTTGATCACGGTGGTGACCGGGGCGGCGGTCGGCGGCTCCACCGGCGGCGCGGCCGGGGTGGTGACCGGGGTGGCCGTGACCTGGGCCGCGGCGGCGGTGACCGAGGCGCTCTCCGACGTGCTCGCCGCACCCGTGGAAGTGTCCGAACCGCAGGCCGATAGGCCCAGTACCAGCGCGCCCGCCGCGAGGGCACCCACAAAGATCCGCTTCATACCCTGCTTTCCGAACTCTCCGGGAGTGTCTGCGCGCCGGACCCGCCCGGCGCTCGCAGCAGCGTACCCGGACCCGGCGGTTTCGCGCAGTGGCAGTTCGGAGCCCGCAAATTCCCGGCGATCGCGATCGAGAGTGGCCGGAGCGCACCGGATATCGGTGCGCCCGGCCCGCGGGATCAGTTCAGCTGACCCCGCCAATCCGCGGGCACGCGCTCGCGCGGACCCGGCACGCTCTGCTCCAGCGGATGGTGGTGCGGCGCGACCAGGTCCGGGCCGTTGCCGTACATGTCACCGCTGTCGTAGTTGTAGAACCAGCTCTCGCCCGGCTCGTAACTCTGCGCGAACGGGTGGCCCGCCTCCTGGAAGTGCTTGGAGGCGTGCTGCGACGGCGAACTGTCGCAGCAGCCCACATGCCCGCACTGCGCGCAACGACGCAGATGCAGCCACCAGCCCTGCGCCGCTTCGCATTCCACGCAGCCCGGCCCGCTGGGCGGAACCGTCGTGTCGATGCCCTCGATCCGTTCCGGCTGTTCCGACATCACTGACCTCCTGTTTCGGCGAGTTGCGGTGTCATGTCCTCGGCGGCGTCCAGCGGCAGCCGCACGATGAAGCGGGTGTCACCCGGCACGGACTGCACCCGGATGTCACCGTGATGCTTGTTGACCACGATCCGGAACGAGATGTCCAGGCCCAGGCCCGTGCCCTCGCCGACCGGTTTGGTGGTGAAGAACGGTTCGAAGATGCGGGTCCGGATCTCCTCCGGCACACCGGGCCCGGTGTCGCCGATCTCCACCGCGACGCAGTCGCCGTCGCGGTAGGTGCGCACGGTCAGCGTGCCGCGGCCCGCCATGGCCCCGATGGCGTTGTCGATCAGGTTGGTCCACACCTGATTGAGTTCGGCCGCGTAGCAGGGCACCGGCGGCAGCCCGAGGTCGTATTCCTTGACCACCTCGATGTCGTCGCCGATCTTGCGGCCCAGCATGACCAGGGTGCTGTCGAGCAGTTCGTGGATGTCGACGACCTGGAACGGCGCGCGGTCCATCTGCGAGTACTGCTTGGCCGCGTTCACCAGCGTGGAGATGCGCGTGGTGGAGTCGGCGATCTCGTTCATGAGCAGTTCGGTCTCGACGGTGTAGTTGAGCCAGCGGATCGCGCCCTCGAAAACCGGTCCCTCACAGGCGGACAGGGTGCCCTTGACCTTCTCCAGCCAGTCGACGTCGAAGCCCGCCTGCACGAAGTTGGCCGCGATGTCCCAGCCGAAGCTGATGCCGTGGTTCTCCAGCCAGTCGCCGAGTTCGTCCTCGCGGTCGGCGGCTTCCAGCGGCGTCAGAATCGGGGCCTTGGCGACCTGGGCGGCCGCCTCCTCCTGCAGCTGCACCAGGTTTTCCAGGGTGGCCGAGTCGAACTTGCCGTGCGCCATCATCTTCAGCTTGTGCCGCATCCCGGCCACGCGTTCGCGCAGCGAGGAGGTGGCGCGGACCGCGGCGGCGGCCGGGTTGTTCAGCTCGTGGGTCAGGCCCGCGGACAGCGAGCCCAGCGCGAGCAGCCGTTCCCGTTGCCCGATGCGCTCATTGGCGTTGCGGTTGCCGAAGAACACGCCTTCGAGCAGGTGCACCGCCATCGGGAACCACTCCTGCATCATGGCGGAGAAGATCCCGGCGTCGAGCACGAAGAACTTCGAGGGCCGGGTGACGTAGAACGAGCCGGAGTAGTGCTGATCGATCTTGTCGCCCATGTACGCGGTCCACGCGCCGGCGTAGACGCCGTGGTGATCGGTGCGGACGAGTTCGATCTCCTCACCACCCGACATCTTGGTCAGGCGGACCTCGCCGTCCATGAGCACGTAGAAACAGGTGCCCGGATCGCCCTCGCGGAAGACCAGTCCCGGTTCGTAGCGCTCGACGCGGCCGTCCCGGCACAACCACGCCAGTTGTTCGTCGTTCAGCTTCTCGAACAGGAACAGGTCGCGTAGTTCGTTCGGATCGCAGATCAGATTCGTTCCCACGGCACTCCTACTGTTTCGCCAGGTAGCGGTGGACCAGCATGACGGCCATCGCGCCCTCGCCCACGGCCGAGGCCACCCGCTTGGCCGATTCCGAGCGGACGTCGCCCGCGACGAAGACGCCGGGCACGCTGGACTCCAGGTGATGCGGCGGGCGCGGCAGTTCCCAGCCCGCCGGGCGCGCGCCGTCGACCATGAGGTCCGGGCCGGCGAGCACGTAGCCCTTGTCGTCGCGGAAGACCACGCCGTCGAGCCAGTCGGTCTCGGGGGCCGCGCCGATGAACAGGAACAGCCGTTCCGCGTCCACCTTCTCCTCGGCCCCGGAGGCGTTGTCGCGCACCACCAGGTGCTCGAGGTGATCGTCGCCGTGCGCGGAGACCACCTCGGTCCGCGCGCGCAGTTTGATGTTGGGTATCTGCTCGATCTGCTGGATCAGGTAGTGCGACATCGAATCCACCAGCGACTCCGCGCGCACCAGAATGTGCACCGTGCGCGCGTGCCGCGACAGGTACACCGCCGCCTGGCCCGCCGAGTTGGCGCCGCCGACGATGTAGACGTCCTTGTCCGCGCAGTCCGAGGCCGCGGTCATGGCCGAGCCGTAATACACACCGCGACCGGTGAATTCGTCGACGCCGGGGGCCGGGTGGTGCCGGTAGTTCACGCCGGTGGCGATGAGCACGCTGTGCGCGGCGATGCTGCCGCCGTCGGCGAACTTGACCACGCGGGCGGATCCGCACGCCTCGAGGGACACCACTTCGCGCGCGGTGATGAGTTCGGCCCCGAATTTCACCGCCTGCCGCCTGGCACGGTCGGCGAGTTGTGCGCCGGAGACGCCGTCCGGGAAGCCGAGGTAGTTCTCGATGCGCGAGCTCTGTCCGGCCTGGCCGCCGGTGGCGGTGCGTTCGACCAGCACCGTGCGCAGGCCCTCGGAGGCGCCGTACAGGGCCGCGCCCAGTCCGGCCGGGCCGCCGCCGACCACGATGAGGTCGTAGAAGTCACCCGCGGGCGCGACGTTGAGGCCGACCGCGGCGGCCAGTTCCGAATCGGTCGGCATGGCCAGGACCTTGCCGTCGGAGTTGATGATGAGCGGGCACTGATCCTCGGTGGCGTCCGCGGCGGCCAGCAGGCGCGCGCCCTCGGGCTCGTCGACCTGGTACCAGCGGTACGGCAATTGGTTGCGGGCCAGGAACTCCCGCACCTGCGAGCAGCGGGCGGACCAGCGGTGGCCGACGACCTTGGTCTCGGTGACCGGCCGGTGTTCGTCCCCGCGCCACGCCTCGAGCAGGGCGTCGATGACCGGGTAGAGCTTCTCCTCCGGCGGGTCCCACGGCTTGAGCAGGTAGTGGTCGAGGTCGACCACGTTGATGGCCTCGATGGCGGCGTCGGTGTCGGCGTAGGCGGTCAGCAGCACGCGCCGGGCGTAGGGGTGCAGGTCCATGGCCTGCTCGAGGAATTCGACGCCGTTCATGTTCGGCATCCGGTAGTCGGCGATCAATACCGCGACCGGCTGGCCGCGCAGTTTCAGTTCCCGCAGTACCTCGAGGGCATCGGCGCCGGATTCCGCGCGCAGGATGCGGTAGTCGGCGCCGTAGCGGCGGCGCAGATCGCGAACCACGGCCCGGGAGACGCCCGGATCGTCGTCCACGCTGAGGATGGCCGGTTTGGCGGCAGCTGGTGAGGTCACCTAACGATTATGCGGCGAGGTGGCAAATTGGCAGGTCGCGACGCCCACCGCCGGCTCAGATGCGATGGTGTTGAACAAGATCGAGCTCGCTCGGGGTGAGTAGTCGTTCGAACTGCTCTTCCAGTTCCCCGTTGGCCTTCGAACGGCCCAGGCGGCTCGGGCGCTGCGGTGCGCCTGCGCGGGTTTCGGCGGGGAGGATCGGCACCGTTTTGTTCTTGCGATGCAGGAGCGAGCGCAGTTTCACGGCCGATCACCTCACGTTTCCATCGGAAGCAGGTGGCTGTGGTCTGTATCCAGGTCTATCCGACATTGTGCTCCGGCCATTACATTTCGCAGATCGGCGGCACCGGAATGTAATGCACTTGATCTTCAGTGTTCGGATCGCTGTTCGAATCGACGATCATGTTCGATACCGTTCGATTGCTGCGGCCCGTAGCGCCCGAACTAGGATGAGCGGTACTGATCGTCACACTCTCGGAGGCAGCGTTGCCGAACAAGTTGGAAGCCACCATCGATATCGCGGCAGCGCCCGAGCAGGTGTGGAGCGTCATCTCGGATCTCAAGCGGATGCCCGAGTTCAGCCCGCAGTGCATTCGGATGCAGCCGCTGGGCAAGGTCAAGACCGGCACCTGGACCGTCAACCTGAACAAGGACGGCGCGAAGGTGTGGCCGACCACCTCGCGCATCGTGCGTTTCGAGCCGAACCGGGCGCTCGCCTTCCGGATGAACGAGAACCGCACGGTCTGGAGCTTCACCCTCGAACCCACCGCGGAGGGCACCCGCGTGACCCAGCGCCGCGACGTGCCGAACGGCGTCACCTGGATCATCCGCAAGGTCATCGACACCTCGCTGGGTGGCGAGGCCCCGTTCGAGGCGGCGCTGGTCTCGGGCATGAACGAAACCCTCGGCAAGATCAAGAAGACGGTCGAGAAGTAGTCGCCACCGCGCCCGGCCGCGTGTGTTTTCCGGTCCGGCCGGGCTCGGGTGCCCTAGGTTCGCCGGTATGCGACGACGACTTCTTGGTATCTGCGGCGCGGCCACCGGTCTCGCGCTGGTGTTGACCGGCTGCGGCAGTTCGGGTTCCGACGGTGATCGCACGGTCACCGTGGTCGGGAACGGCAAGGTGCAGGGCGTACCCGACGTGCTCAACGCCGACCTCGGGGCCGAGGTGACCGCGGCCGACGTCTCCAGCGCCGTGGACGGGGTGAACGACAAAGCCGCCGCCATGAGCGCGGCCATGGTCGCCGCCGGGGCGAAGAAAGAGGACATCCAGACCAGCGAGCTGTCGGTGCAGCCCACCTACGGCCCCGAGGGCCGGACGATCACCGGCTACAAGGCCACCAACAACGTGCACATCGCGGTGCGGGACCTGCCCAAGGCCTCGGCGATCCTGGACGCGGCGGTCAAGGCCGGCGGCAACGACACCCGCATCAGCTCGGTGGCCTTCGGCCTGGAGGACAACACCAAGCTGCTCGCGGACGCCCGGGCGCGCGCCTTCGACGACGCCAAATCGCGCGCGGAGCAGTACGCCGACCTGGCCGGGGCGAAGCTGAAGGACGTCCGGACCATCAACGAGGGCAGCTCCGGCGGTGACTTCCCCGTCATGCGCGACGCCGCGCCGTCGGCCTCGGGATTCAGTCTGGAACCGGGCCAGGAGACGGTGACGTTCACCGTCACCGTCGTCTGGGACCTCGGCTGAGCCCGCGAAAAGGCAAGCGCTACTTCCAGTTCGGCATCGTCACGACCTGTGCCGCGTAGGACAGGCCCGCGCCGAAGGCGATGAGCAGGGCGGTGCCGCCGGGTTTGGCGTCGCCGTTGCGCAGCAGCGCTTCCATGGCCAGCGGGACCGAGGCGGCCGAGGTGTTGCCGGTCTCCTCGATGTCGTTGGCCAGCGCGCAGTGCTCGGGCAGTTTCAGGACCCGGGCCATGATCTCGATGATCCGGCCGTTGGCCTGGTGCGGGACCATCGCGTCGAGATCGTCGGGCGTCAGGCCCGCGCGCTCGATGGCGTCGCGGCACACCTTCTCCAAAGAGTGTGCGGCCCAGCGGAACACGGCCGTGCCCTCCATGGCGAGATACGGGCGCACGGCGTCGAGGCCCTGCTCGTCGATCTCGCGGAAGAATTCCATCCAGTCCTTGGTCTGGCGGATGGCGTGGTGCTGGGTGCCGTCCGAACCCCAGACGGTCGGGCCGATGCCCGGTTCGTCGGAGGCGCCGACCACGACCGCGCCCGCGCCGTCGGCGAACAGGAACGCGGTGCTGCGATCGGCCGGGTTGACGGCGTCGGTCAGCCGTTCGACGCCGATGACCAGCACGTTGCGCGCCGTGCCGCCCTTGACCAGGTCCGAGGCCACCGCCAGCGCGTGGCAGAAGCCGGCGCAGCCCGCGGAGATGTCGAAGGCCGCGGCCGCCTCGAGTCCGAGTTCGGTGGCGATCTGCGGTGCGGCGGCCGGGGTGAGCAGCAGCCAGGTGGAGGTGGCGACGATGACGGCGTCGATCTCCCCGGGCGCTATCTCGGCGGCTTCGATGGCATCGCGGGCGGCCGCGCTGCTCATGCTGATGATCGTCTCGTCGTCGGACGCGAAGCGGCGGGTGCGGATGCCGGAGCGCGTGCGGATCCATTCGTCGCTGGAGTCGATCGGTCCGGCGACCTCGTCGTTGGTCACCACCCGAGCCGGACGGTAGACGCCGAGGCCGAGTATCGCGGTGTGCTCTACCCCGCTGATCGAGGCAATTCGAGCAGCCATGGTGCTTCTCCTATGTACTGCGGGTCGATCATGACCTTCATCGGGCCCCCACCCGTGCGGAACGCCGTACACAGCCGGCGCGTAAGTGAAACCGCAGACATGAGGCTCCCTCATATTAATCAGGAAAGCCTCTCACGCGTGTGGGTTCGATCACAATTCGGAGTACTTGCTGCCCCGGTCACCCCGCTGTCTCCCACGGAGACCACGAGCGCTGGGCCACCTTCACGTAGTGTGTGAGCGCGGTGCTTTCCGCACCTTCCCGCGCATGAAAGAGGAGCTTGTGGCCCGCCGTCCCACCCCGCCCGGCACTCCCGAAACCACCGGACTCGGCCACGTCGCCGATCTGGTACGCCATGCCATCCCGCCGCTGCACCCGGCCGGCCTGCCGTTCGTGGCGGCGCCGCTGGCGGTAGCCGTGCTGGGTTTCCGGCGTAAGTGGGTTCGCCGCACGGGTCTGTTCGCCGCCGCCGCGACCGCCACGTTCTTCCGGCATCCGCATCGCGTCCCGCCGAACCGGCCCGGTGTCGTGGTCGCGCCCGCCGACGGCGAGGTCGCGCTCGTCGACACCGCCGTTCCCCCCGCGGAACTGAACCTCGGCGATCAGCCGCTGCCCCGGGTGAGCATCTTCCTGTCCGTACTCGACGTGCACGTGCAGCGCGCGCCGATCGCGGGCAGCGTGGAGAACATCGTCTACAAGAAGGGCCAGTTCCTCTCGGCGGACCTGCCCGAGGCGAGTGACGCCAACGAGCGCAACAGCCTGGTGCTGGTGACCGAGGGCGGTCAGCGCCTGGCCGTCATCCAGATCGCGGGCCTGCTCGCGCGGCGCATCATCTGCGAGCCGAAGATCGGCGACAAGCTCACCATCGGTGACACCTACGGTCTCATCCGGTTCGGTTCCCGCGTCGACACCTATTTCCCGGCCGGCACGAAGCTGCTGGTGGTGCCCGGTCAGCGGACCATCGGCGCGGAAACGGTGCTGGCCGAACTGGTTTCGTGATGGAACAACTCGCGCCCGCACCGTTGGAGCGCCGCCGCAATCGCACCGTGCGCCTGCTGCCGAGCATGGTCACCATCCTGGGGCTCTGCTCGGGGCTGTCCGCGGTGAAGTTCGCCATGGAGAACAACCTCGCGTTCGCGCTGGCGCTGATCGGCGCGGCCGCGATCTTCGACATGCTCGACGGCCGCATCGCCCGCATGCTCGACGCGACCACCAAGATGGGCGCGGAACTGGATTCGCTGTCCGACGCCATCGCGTTCGGCGTCGCGCCGGCGCTGGTGCTGTACGTGGCGTTCCTCGAGGCCGACAGCGTCGGCTGGATCGTGGCGCTGATGTTCGCGGTCTGCATGGTGCTGCGCCTGGCCCGGTTCAACACCCTCATGGACGACGACTCCCGGCCCGATTGGCAGCGTGAGTATTTCGTCGGCGTGCCCGCTCCCGCGGGCGCGCTCATCGCGCTGCTGCCGATCGCGCTGTCCGTGCAGTTCGGCGACGGCTGGTGGGACAGCTTCCCGGTGGTCGCGATCTGGGTCATCCTGACCGGTCTGCTGTGCGTGAGCACGCTGCCGACGCTGGCCATCAAGTCGGTGTCGGTCGCGCCGCGCACCGCGCCGCTGCTGCTGGTGCTGGTGGCCGTGGCCGCCGCGCTGCTGGTGACCTACCCGCTGATCCTGATGATGGCGCTGGTCGTGCTGTACCTCGGGCACATTCCGTTCGCCATCCGTTCGGCCCGCTGGGTGGCCGCGCGTCCGGAGACCTGGGATCACAAGCCGGCCGAGCGCCGGGCCCAGCGCCGCGCGCAGCGCCGCCGCCCGATCGCGAGCATGTCCTCCGCACGTCTGCGCCTCCGGCGTCCAAGCGCCCGGCTCTGACCCGAAAACCGGCTCGACCGCCCACGGTTTCCGGCCCGCGAGGGTCGCGGACCGTGGGCGTTCGGCTTTCCCGGCCCGACCCCCGGCGGTGGCGCGCACATTTCCAGCACAATGGGTGCCGTGCCCGAACTCGCGTTGACCGCCCGGCTCAATTCCGCCCCCACCGATTCCCGGCGGGGTCTGGTCCGACTGCATCCGGAGGCACTGGCCGCGCTGGGCCTGCGGGAGTGGGACGGCATCTCGCTGGTGGGGGCGCGGCGCACGGCCGCGGTGGTGGCCCTCGCCCCGGCCGGGACCGCGCCGGGCACCGCGCTGCTCGATGACGTGACGCTGTCCAATGCCGGGGTGCGCGAGGACGCCACCGTGGTGGTCGCGCCGGTCACGGTGTACGGCGCGCGGCAGATCTCGGTGACGGGTTCGACGCTGGCGACCGCGAGCATTCCGGAGACGACGCTGCGCCAGGCCCTGCTCGGCAAGGTGGTCACGGTCGGGGACACGGTCTCGCTGGCCCCGCGCGACCTCGGTCCGGGTACGAGCAATTCCGCTGCCACCCAAGCGCTTTCCAAGCTGTTCGGCTACGCCTGGACGTCGGAGCTGCTCACCGTGACGGCCACCGATCCCGCGCCGGGCCCGGTGAGCGTGCAGCCCAACAGCGCGGTGGTGTGGGGGCCGGGGGTGGCCGCCACCGATTCTCCGCGCGCGCTCATGGGCGACGACCAGTCCCAGGCTCCCGATCGACTGGACCGGCCCGCCGCGGCTCCGCGCCCCGCTTCGGCCGCGCCGGTGTCGGCGGTCGCGGTGGCGGATCTGGCGGGGGTGCAGGCCCAGGCCGCCAAGCTGACCGAATGGCTGAACCTGGCGCTGGACGAGCCGGAACTGCTCAGGACACTGGGCGCATCCTCGCAGTTGGGCGTGCTGGTGACCGGCCCGGCCGGGGTCGGCAAGACCACGCTCGCGCGAGCGGTGACCGGCGCGCGGCGGCTGGTGGAGCTGGACGGCCCGTCGGTCGGGGCGACCGAGAGCGGCACCCGGCTGCGCGAGGTCGGCATGGCGGTGAGCGAGATCTGTTCGGGCGCGGGCGGAGTGCTGCTCATCACCGACATCGACGCGCTGCTGCCCGCCGAGCCGGAACCGGTGGCCACCCTGATTCTCGATCAGTTGCGGGCCGCGGTGGCCGCGCCCGCGGTGGCGCTGCTGGCCACCACGGCGCATCCGGCCCGGGTCGATGCCCGGTTGCGGGCGCCGGATCTGTGCGATCGCGAGGTGTCGCTGCCGCTGCCGAACGCGGCGGTGCGCGCGGCGCTGCTGGAGCAGCTGTTGCGCCCGGTGCCCGCCGAGGGGCTGGTTCCGGCCGAGATCGCGGCGCGCACACCGGGTTTCGTGGCCTCCGATCTGGCGGCGCTGGTGCGCGAGGCGGCGCTGCGGGCGGCCTCGCGGGCCAGCCGGGAGCAGTCCGAGCCGAAGCTGCGGCAGGCGGATCTGCTCGGCGCGCTGGAGGTGATCCGTCCGCTGTCGCGGTCCGGGACCGAGGAATTGGCCATCGGCAGTCTGGGTTTGGACGACGTCGGGGACATGGTCGAGACCAAGCAGGCGCTCACCGAGGCGGTGCTGTGGCCGCTGCGTCACCCCGATTCGTTCGCCAGGCTCGGTATCGAACCGCCGCGCGGTGTCCTGCTGTACGGCCCGCCCGGCTGCGGTAAGACCTTCCTGGTGCGGGCGCTGGCCAGTACCGGGCAGTTGAGCGTGCACGTGGTCAAGGGCGCCGAGCTGATGGACAAGTGGGTCGGCTCCTCCGAGCGCGCGGTGCGGGAATTGTTCCAGCGCGCACGCGATTCCGCGCCGTCGCTGGTGTTCCTGGACGAGGTGGACGCGCTCGCGCCGCGGCGCGGGCAGAGCAGTGATTCAGGGGTCACCGATCGGGTGGTGGCGGCGCTGCTGACCGAACTCGACGGGGTGGAGCCGCTGCGCGATGTCGTGGTGGTCGGCGCGACGAACCGCCCGGATCTCATCGATCCCGCGCTGACCCGCCCGGGCCGGCTGGAACGGCTGGTGTTCGTGCCGCCGCCGGACGCCGCGGCGCGGGCCGAGATCCTGCGCACGGCGGCCAAATCCGTGCCGCTGGCCGCGGGGGTCGATCTCAAGAAGCTGGCGGTGGAACTGGAGGGCTACTCGGCGGCCGATTGCGCGGCGCTGTTGCGTGAGGCGGCGCTGTCGGCGATGCGCCGCGATGTGGACGCGTGCGACGTGACGGCCGCGGACATGGCCGCGGCGCGCGCGGCGGTGCGGCCGTCGCTGGATCCGGATCAGGTGGAATCGCTGCGCCGATTCGCGGCGCAGCGCGCGGCGTCGGGGTAGTTCGCGCGCCCGGAGAATCCGGTTGGCAAACTAAATAGTTGGGGCGAGTCGGACCGATCGGTACGCCGTGTCACGGTATTTTCTCCCAGGTGAGACCGTATCAGGTAGCCACCGAGACGATCACCGTACTGGTCGCCACCACGGTCGCCGGCCTTTCGCTGGCCCTGCCGATCGACTTCGGCTGGACGTCGGAGTCCTCGGCGCTGCAACTGGATCTGATGGCCTACAGCCTGCCGCGGGCGGTCGGCGCGGGCGTCCTGGTCGGCATGATCGCCGCGGTGCTGATCACCACGCTCGGCAGCATCGTCACCGCGTGGGGCACCGCCCTCGCGGGGCTGGTGGTGCTGACCGCGAATCATCTCTACGGGGAGTCCGGGGACGTCTCCGCCTCCCTGTCCACGATGAACTTCATCGATTCGCTCGCGGGTGGCCTGGTTCTGGGCGCGCTCGGCGCGGCGGTGCTGCATCATCGGCTGCCCTCCTACGGCTGGACCCTGGGCGTCCTGATCAGCGTGCTGCTCGGTTCGGTGAATCCGATGCCGTTCGCGGGCGAGGTGCTGGGCCGGAATTTCCCCAGCGCCTGGGAGTCATTGGACATGCCGCCGCTGTGGATGATCGAGGTGGCGCTCGTGCTGGTGGTGATCGGCACGCTGGCCAATCGCCATCGCGAACCCGCGGAGCGGCCGTCGATCGAGCTGCCGCTGGCGCCGGTGCTGGCGGCGGTGGTGCTGGTGCTGGTCACGGTGGCGAGCGCGGAATGGCTGTCGCGCCACGGTGACTCGCTCGCGGCGGTCGGGCTCGCGGTGGTCACCACGCTGACGACGGCGATCATCGCGGCGATGCTGCTGCCCGGCCGGGACGGCGAAATCGTGCTGGCGGCGGTGGCATTGAGCGCGGTGGGCTCGGCGTCGCTGGCCGCGGAGCTGCCGGGCTGGTCCATCCCGACCGCGGTGGCCGTCGCGGTGTTCGGGATGTGGTACGGCAGCCGGCGGGGTTCGCTCACGCTCCTGCTGCTGATCCTCGTGGTGCTGGGCATGTTCACCGCGATCACCGCCGAGAGCGATCGCGCGTTCTTCACCATCGGCGGCACCCTGGTGCTGGCGTGGCTGGTCGGCTACGGCTTGACCGCCGCGACACCGCGTTTCGTGCCGAGCCGGGTGCTGGGCACGCTGGTGCTGTTCATTCCCTCGGCGGTGCTGGGCCTGCGCGACTACTCCGCGCGCGGTCACTACGCGATGCAGGATTCGAGTCAGGCCGTGGTGTGCACGGTGACCCCGCAGGATGCCTCGGTTCCGGCGTGGACCGGTGTGCTCATCGCCCTCGGCTGCATGGTCGGGTTGCAGGTGCTGCGCCGCGGCCGCCCGCTCACCGAGAAGCCCGGCGAGGCCGGCGCTCCCGCGGTTCCCGCCGAGGACTGATTCCGGCCCGGGTCAGGCGCGCACGGCCGCCTGCGCGGGTGCGGGGGCGGGGGTTTCGGCGAACCAGGCACGGTGGAACGCCCAGATGTAGGCCGCGAACACCCCGAGGATGACGATGCCGGCCGGTACCGGATTCTCGGCGATCGGCACGGACAGGTAGCGGTAGGCGATCAGCAGTGCGGCGAACAGCGCCGCGCCGCCGCCGACGAGCTGGATCCGGATCCGGTCCCAGCCGCGTTCGGGTTCGCGCAGCGCCGATTCCACCGCCATCAGCAGTACCGCGCCCGCGACCAGGTCGGCGCCGTAGTGGTAGCCGAAGCCGAGGGTCGCGCCGAGGGTGGCCAGCAGCCAGAAGGTGCCGCCCCAGCGCAGCCAGGTGGGCGCGCGCGAACCGTCGGCGTCGCGGCGCGAGTGGATGAAGATCGACAGCGCCCAGGCGGTGTGCAGCGAGGGCATGCAGTTGCGCGGGGTGATGGAGTCGAAGGGCAGCGCGCCGGGCGTGAAGTCGATGGGCGGCACCACATTCGGCCAGTAGTCGCCGAGCGAGAAGGCCTTGCCGTCGACGCCGTACACGAACATCGGGCCGACCACCGGGAAGATCACGTACACGATCGGCCCGACGAGTCCGATGACGAGGAAGGTGCGCACCAGGTAGTGCGAGGGCCATACGCCGGTCTGCTGTACTCGGCGCAGCTGCCAGATGGTGACGATCATCGCGGCGACCGGCAGTTCGATGTAGACCCAGTGCAGCACCGCGTAGAGCACCGGCCCGGCCCAGTCCACGAATTGCCCGACCACCCAGGACGGGTCGCCGAGCGCGCGGTCGACGAGGACGACGTGCTCGTCCAGCACGGCGGGTCCGGCGATCATGGTGAAGTACAGCCAGACCTCGGCGACCTTGCTCGAGAGGGTGAGCAGGATGCCCAGCGCCGCGGCGTGCAGCGCGTTGGTGCGTTCGGTTCCCCGCCAGCGCCACAGCGCCAGCGCCACGATGGCGGTGAGCACGATCACGGGGCCGTTGCCCAGTGCCAGCGGACCGCCGGTGAGGGTGCGCACGGCCTGATAGGCCAGATCTATGCCCAGGGCCGCGCCGAGCGCGATGCCGCGCCGCCGCCACGACAGTCCGATCATGGCCAGGCCGAGACCGGCCCAGGGCACGGTCACCGATCGGGGTGTACCCACGTAGTCGTAGAGCAGGCTCTGCAGTGGCCCGACGAAATCGTTGCGGCTCGCGACGACCTGAAGTGCGATGAGCAGCAACAGGATCGCGGCCAGGCCGACGACGATCCGGACACGCCTCGACGGCACCCACATCCGGCCCCCGCCCGCCCCACCGCCCGATTCGGGACGCGGATCGTCGAGCAACACCCAGCCATAGTAAACGTGTCGTGAACGGAGCCGGCGTGGACGGTGGCTATCAGGTATTCAGTTCCTTGACGAGCGAGTCGACGACGGCGACCAGGTCACCCTGGGCCGCGGCGGCCACCCGGCGCTGGCGCTGGTAGGAGGCGCCGCGCTTGGGAATGTCCGCGACCATGGCGAGTTCATTCTCACAGCCGAGGCTCTTGGCGGTCGGCTCGAGGCGGTTGAGCAGTTCCATCAGGTCGTCGGTGACCAGGCGCTCGTTGCTGGCGGCGTCGGTGATGATGATGGCGTCGAGCCCGTAGCGGGCGGCGCGCCACTTGTTCTCCTGCACGTGCCACGGCGGGATGGTCGGCATGGTCTCGCCCGCTTCGACGCGGCGGTCCAGATCGACGACCAGGCAGTGGATCAGCGCGACCAGCGCCGAGAGTTCGGTGCGGCTGGGGGTGCCGTCGCAGACCCGGACCTCGATGGTGCCCCATTTGGGGGCGGGGCGGATGTCCCAGTGCATGCCGCCGATCTGTTCGAACACACCGGTTTTCATCTGGTCGTGCGCGAAAGATTCGAACTGGGTCCAGTTTTCGAACTGGAACGGCAGTCCGGCGGTGGGCAGCTGCTGGAACATGAGCGCGCGATTGCTCGCGTAGCCGGTGTCCACCCCCGCCCACATGGGCGAGGAGGCCGAGAGCGCGAGCAGGTGCGGGTAGGACAGCAGCAGGCTGTTGAGAATCGGGAAGACCTTCTCCGGGTGCGAGATCCCGACGTGCACGTGCACGCCCCAGATCAGCATCTGCCTGCCCCACCACTGGGTGCGCTCGATGAGTTCGTCGTAATGCGCACTGCGCGTGAGCTGTTGGGTGGACCACTGCGCGAAGGGGTGCGTGCCCGCGCAGAACAGGTCGACGCCGAGCTCGTCGGCGGCCCGGCGCACCACGTTCATGGTGCCGGACAGCTCGTCGACGATCTCGCCGACGGTGTCGTGCTTACCGGTGACGAGTTCGACGGTGTTCTTCAGCAGCTCCTTGGTGATCTGCGGATGGCCGTCCCAGGCCCGCAGGTCACCGCAGGCCTCGAAAACCGCTGCGGCGGTGTTGGACAGGTCGCGCGTCTGCTTGTCGACGAGCGCGACTTCCCACTCCACGCCGAGCGTGGGCCGGGGCGAACTATTGAAGTGGACCTTCGAACTGCCTGCCCCGGCCATATCTCACCTTGCGTTATGCGATGACGCCGCAGGCGGCCCGCGCACCAGCGTCACCGGTCGCCTGTGTTTCGGCGTCGGGTCCGTTGGCACCGCCGGGCTGCGTGTAGCGGCTCGGAATATTGCCGAAGTTGTCCGCGCTCGCGTGGATGATCAGGGCCTTGCCCTTGAGCTCGTCCAGCGTGACGGAGTCGGTGGTGGTGGTCAGCTTCGCCGTGCCGTCCGAACGCACCGAGAGAGAGGTGAGATCGCCGCTGGCGGGCTTGGCGTTCTGGTCACCGACCTGCAGGTGACCGCCGGCGGAGAGGAAGTCGCCCGCGGGACCGCCGGTGGGCGCGACCGAGTTCGGCTCACACTTGCCGAACTGGTGGAAGTGCACGCCGTGGAAGCCGGGCTTGAGGCCCTGGGCCTCGATGGTGATCTCCAGGTGGCCGGCGACCTTGCCGATGGTGACGGTGCCGACCGACTGGCCGTTCGAGTCCTTCAGCGTGGAGCTGACCGATTCGGTGGCCGGCGCGCCCTGTTCGCCACCGCCGCCGCTGCCGTGCCCGCCGTGTCCGCCCGCGGGCGCGGGGGAACTGGTGAAGACCGGCGGGGTCGTCCCTTTGACGTCGCTCGATTCCTGGTTGGCGGTGCAACCTGTGAGAGCGAACGCCGCGACCGCGAGCACGGGGGTCACAGTCCGCCAGGACGGGCGACGAGTTGTGGACGAGGCCATCGGGGGAACTCCTTTACGAGTCCGAGTTTACGGAAAGCTGGGTGAACATGATTGCCACTCGGTCAAGATGATGCCAGAGGCGTGACCCTTGCCCGCGCAGGGGCTGGCCGGGTGTTCACTCCGTCGCCGTGCGTGTGCGCCCGCTCCCGCGAGACCTGCTCAATTACCCGTGACGATGACGATGATTCCGGTCGGGGAGCCCGACAGACCCGGAATGCGCGGTTCGGCGGTGGCGCCGATCTCACCGGCGATGGCCATGGCGGCGGCCTTCTCGGCGGGCGAAGTCCCGTAGTACACCGTGGTATTGGGGATCGTCCCGGCGCCGTAGTTGCCGGTCTCGGCGACGTTCCAGCCGCCCGCGGTGAGCTGGTTCGCGGTCTTGGCGGCCAGCCCGGCGACCATGCTGTTGTTGTAAACCCGTACGGGGATGGACTTGTCGACCGCGCCGCCCGCGGGCGGGGTCGTCGTCACCGGCGGCGTGGTGACCGGCGCGGTGGGCTCCGTGGTGGCCGGCGGGGTCGTCGCCGACACCGGCGGCGTGATGGTGACCGGCGGCACGGCGGACGAAAGATTAGGCGCCACAGTGGCACTCGGCACGACCGTGGTGGTCTCGGGTGCGGCGTCGGTGGTCTCGGAGTCCGAACTCGACAACGACATCGCACCCAGTCCGGCGAACACGATGGCCAGCGCGATCAGCACCATGGCCAGAGCCCGCAGCGGCGGACCGCCGGCCGGCGTATTCGGATTGCTCACGATGTCGAGCCTAATCGTTGGGGGCGCTCATCGCCGGTATCGGGCAAGCCTGCATCGGGAGTGACCGTAGCGGTACGGCCGGCGCCGGCGCCGGTGAAATCCGAATCCCGGTTCACACCTGGAATCCGAGACGGCGTGCTGCCCTGGTCTTCTGGCGACTCGCGCGCAACCGCCGCAGCCGCTTCACCAGCATGGGGTCCGCGGCGATGGCCTCGGGCTTGTCGACGACCGCGTTCAGGACCTGGTAGTAGCGGGTGGGCGAGAGGTCGAAGAGTTCGCGGATCGCTTCCTCTTTGGCCCCCGCGTACTTCCACCATTTGCGCTCGAAGTCCAGGATGTCGAGTTCGCGTCGTGAGAGGCCGTGCGCGCCATCCGCTTCGGGGGCGATACCGCTGGCCGCGATGTCCGCGCTGACGGAAGGGTCTTCCCCGCTAGCGGAAATGTCCCGTGCCGCTGCGCTGTCCATAGTGCTCCCTCGCCGAGTGGTCACCAGACGAATATGGTGCTTGTACGTCGCCGCCCATTCAACCACGCGGCCGGAGGTTCCCAGCGCGTACCGTTCGGCGTGTTTCTGTGATTCAACCCCGGCGTGTCGCTCCCGGAATCGTTCCGTCTGCTTTGCCGGAAAGCATGCCTCGAGCCACCGACAACAGGTCCCGGACGCGGCGCGGCAACCACCCAGTAGGCTTACTGACATGGCTATTCTCCCGATCGTCATCGTCGGCGACCCGGTTCTGCACAACCCGACCGAGAAGGTCACGCAGACCCCCGAGGAACTGGCCGAGCTGATCGCGGACATGTTCGACACCCTCGATGCCGCGCACGGTGTCGGCCTGGCCGCGAATCAGGTCGGCGTGCCGCTGCGACTGTTCGTCTACGACTGCCCCGACGCGGGCCCGGACGGCGCCATGGTGCGCCGCCGCGGCGTCGTGGTGAATCCGGTGCTCGAGACCTCCGAGATCCCCGAGACCATGCCGGATCCGGACGACGACGAGGAGGGCTGTCTCTCGGTCCCGGGCAAGCAGTTCCCCACCGGCCGGGCCACCTGGGCCAAGGTGACCGGCACCGACGAGCGCGGCGAGCCGGTCGAGATCGAGGGCACGGACTTCTTCGCCCGCATGCTGCAGCACGAGGTCGGCCACCTGGACGGCTTCCTGTACATCGACGTGCTCATCGGCCGTCATGCCCGCGCCGCCAAGAAAGTGATCAAGCGCGCGGGCTGGGGCAAGCCGGGCGAGAGCTGGGTGCCCGGCACCGTGCCGGACCCCTTCGGGCATGACGACTGATTCCCCTCCGCCCGCCGGGGACGACCCCGCGGACGCGACGCTGCCACCACTCGGACGCCGGGTGGTGGTGCGCTATCGGCTGCCCGAGGGCTATCCCCAGCCGCTCACCGATGTGATCGGCGAGCTGACCGCGACCGATCCGCTGACCGTGCGTACCGCCGACGGGCAGGTGGTCTCGGTCGCCCGCGATCGGGTCGTGGCCTGGAAAGAGCTGGGCCCCAGGCCCATTCGGACCAGCGAGATCCGGGCGCTGGAGGCCGCGGCGGCCGACGGCTGGCCCGGGTCGCAGCGCGCCTGGATCGACGGCTGGCTACTGCGCGGCGGCCAGGGCTACACCGCTCGCGCCAATTCCGCTGTGCCGCTGGGTAGTTCCGGTAATCCGGCGCTGGCTTCGGCGGAGACGCTGCATCGCATCGGCGAGTGGTACACCGCGCACGGCCTGCCGTTGCAGCTGGTGCTGCCGGATCGGCTGGCCCCGGTGCCGCTGGACTGGCGCAGCTGGGGCGAGACCGTGGTGCTGGCCCTGGACATCGAGACCTTCGTGCTGCCGCCGGGCGTGCCCATGGTGCGTATCGCGGCCGAACCCGACGGCGGCTGGCTCTCGGTGCACCGGCACCGGGGCGGGGACGCCGGCATCGGCAGGCCGCCGGTGGTGGAGGTGCTGACCGCGGTGCGGGACGGCGAATTGGGTTTCGCCACCCTGGGTCTGCCGACGCCGCTGGCCATCGGCCGGGCCGCTGTCACCACCGCCCCGGACGGGCGGCGCTGGGTGGGGCTGAGCTGCGTGGCGGTCGCGGACGGGCATCGCAGGCACGGGCTCGGCTCGCTGGTGTGCGCCGAGCTGATCCGCTGGGGCCATGCGCGCGGGGCGACCCACGCCTATGTTCAGGTGGCGGCGGAGAACACGGCCGGGCTGGCGCTGTATCGCGAGATGGGGTTCCTGGATCACCATCGCTACCGGTACGCCGCGCCCTGATCCGCGCTCTCCCGCCGGGGTACTCCCCCGGTATGGCCCGGCGTCCCGTTGAAAGACCCACGTATCGAAAGGCTTTGCTGTGCGGCTCGCGACCTGGAACGTGAATTCGATTCGCTCCCGGCAGGATCGGGTGCTGTCCTGGCTCGATCGCAACGACATCGACGTGCTCGCCATGCAGGAGACCAAGTGCAAGGACGAGCAGTTCCCGTTCGAGGCGTTCGAGGCCGCCGGGTACGAGGTCGCGCACGTGGGGCACAGCCAGTGGAACGGGGTGGCGATCGCCTCGCGGATCGGGCTCTCCGACGTGGAGATCAATTTCCCGGGTCAGCCCGGGTTCGACAGGGACGCGGGTGAATCGCTGCTGAGCACCCCGGTCGTGGAGGCCCGCGCGCTCGGCGCGACCTGCGGCGGGGTGCGGGTGTGGAGCCTGTACGTCCCCAACGGGCGCGCGCTGGCGGATCCGCACTACGAGTACAAACTGGAATGGCTTGCCGCGCTGCGTGCCTCGGGCGCGCGGTGGCTCGCCGAGGATCCGGACGCGCGGATCGCGCTGGTGGGTGACTGGAACATCGCGCCGACCGACGACGACGTGTGGTCGCCGGAGTTCTTCGAGGGCAAGACCCACACCTCGGCCCCCGAGCGGGCGGCGTTCGCGGCGATGGTCGAGACCGGCTACAGCGATGTGATGCGCCCGCTGCACCCGGGCCCCGGGATCTATACCTACTGGGACTACACCCAGCTGCGCTTCCCCCGTAAGGAAGGTATGCGCATCGACTTCATCCTCGGCTCCCCCGCCTTCGCGGCCGCGGTCACCGACGCGAACGTGGACCGCGAGGAACGAAAGGGCAAGGGCGCCAGCGATCACGCCCCGGTGGTCGCCGAACTCGCCGACTGAGACCCGCTCAGGCCGGACGCGCCTTGATCGCGTCCCGGGATATGAACACGTCGTAGGTACCGTGGACCGCGATCACCGCATTGCCGTTGGCGGACTTGACGAACGGCCTGGTGTACCAGGTCTCGTCCTTCATGTCCTCGAAGAAGTCGCGGTCGCCGCCGTTGAGGAAGATGTGGTTCTGCTTGGTGGCCACGCCGTCCAGGCGCTGCCCGTAGAGCCGGGTGACCTTGTAGCCGGCGTTGAAGCCCAGCGCGTTCACCCACGGCTCGAGTTCGACGATGTTGGCCTGCAGCACCCACATGTCGCCCTCGACTTGGTATTTCAGGCGCTGCTCGTCGTGTTCCTTGTCGCCGAACAGGGTCAGGTCGACGTCGAGCAGGTGTTCCTGCCCGGCCACCGGGGTCACCACGATGCGTGCGGCCTTCACCTCCCCCGTGAGTCCGAGGAACATCTGCAGCAGGGTGGTGATCCAAAGGATCACCGCGGCAACGAGAAGCAGCGAGACCGCGCCCATGCCACGCCCGAGCAGAACCCGGAAGCCGACCTGGCGAGCCTTGACGAGCGCGGTACCGATGAGGGCGATCGCCGCGACGACGAGCACCAGCAGCAGGATCTGAATCCAGCCGAATGTCACGGGAAAGACCATGCGGTAGTTGTACCCCCTCGACGGGGCCCAACACACCAGGTCATGAACAGATTCTGCGTGTCATTCCGGCGAGCCCCCGGACACGCCGCCGAGACACGCTGCCGGTAATGAGAAACCCGGATGATTCACCCCCGAATCCCGCTTCCCCCTGCACAATCCGGCCCCGCAGGCCACGACGCATCGGCGAGCCCCTACCCCTTACGCAATCCGGCCCCGCACCAACGGTGCGGGGCCGGGAGACTCACAGAGAGATCAGAAAGCGCTTTCGTCCAGCTTCATGATGTCGTTGTCGACGTTCTCGATGATCGTGCGGACGCTGGTGAGCAGCGGCAGCTTGTTCTTCGCGAACCAGGACGCCGCCGCGACCTTGCCGGTGTAGAAGTTCTGGTCCTTGGCCGCGGCGCCCGCCTCGAGCGCGGCCGCGGCGATCGCGGCCTGCTCCAGCAGCCGCCAGCCGATGACGAGATCGCCCACGGCGTACAGGAACCGGACCGAACCCAGGCCGACCTTGTACAGCTCTTCCGGGTTCTGCTGCGCGGCCATGAGGAAGCCGGTCAGGGTCGCCGCCATGGCCTGCACGTCGGCCAAGGCGGTGGCCAGCAGCGCGCGCTCGACCTTGAAGCCGTCCGGGCCGTTCTCCGCGAAGGTGTTGATCAGGCCCGAGACGTGCCCGAGCGCGACGCCCTTATCGCGAATGATCTTGCGGAAGAAGAAGTCCTGCGCCTGGATGGCGGTGGTGCCCTCGTACAGCGAGTCGATCTTGCAGTCGCGGATGTACTGCTCGATCGGGTAGTCCTGCAGGTAGCCCGAGCCGCCCAGGGTCTGCAGCGATTCGGTCAGCATCTCGTAGGCGCGGTCGGAGCCGCAGCCCTTGACCAGCGGCAGCAGCAGATCGTTGACCCGCTCGGCGGTTTCGGCGTCGACGCCGTAATTCGCCTGTGCCACATCGGCGTTCTGGTAGGAGGCGCAGTACATGTAGAGCGCGCGCAGGCCCTCGGCGTACGCCTTCTGGGTGGCCAGCGAACGACGCACGTCCGGGTGGTGAGTGATGGTCACGCGCGGCGCGGCCTTGTCGGTCATCTGCGTCAGGTCCGCGCCCTGCACGCGCTGCTTGGCGTACTCCAGCGCGTTCAGGTAGCCGGTGGACAGCGCGCCGGTGGCCTTGGTGCCCACCATCATCCGCGCGTTCTCGATGACCTTGAACATCTGGGCGATGCCGTTGTGGATGTCGCCGACCAGGTAGCCGACGGCGGGCAGGTCCTTGCTGCCGCCGAAGGTGATCTCACAGGTGGGCGAGGACTTGATGCCCATCTTGTGCTCGACGCCGGTGACGAGCGCACCGTTGCGGGCGCCCAGGGCCATGGTCTCGGTGTCGAACAGGAACTTGGGCACGATGAACAGCGACAGGCCCTTGGTGCCGGGTCCGGCGCCCTCGGGCCGGGCCAGCACCAGGTGCAGGATGTTCTCGGCGGTCTCGCCGACGTCGCCGCCGGAGATGAAGCGCTTGACGCCCTCGATGTGCCAGGTGCCGTCGGGCTGCTGCACGGCCTTGGTGCGGCCCATGCCGACGTCGGAGCCGGCGTCGGGCTCGGTGAGCACCATGGTGCCGCCCCAGCGGTTCTCCCACGCGTACGCGCCCCAGCGCTGCTGCTCCTCGGTGCCCTCCTCGAAGATCACCTTGTGCATGAGCGGGCCCATGTTGAAGAAGGAGGCCGAGTTGTTGGCGGCCACGATCATTTCCTGGATGCCCCAGATGAGGGCGTTGGGCGCGGGCACGCCGCCCATTTCCTCGGACATGCCGAGTCCGGAGTAACCGGCCTCGTTGACCGCGGCGACGGTCTTGCGCAGCGGTTCGGGCACGCTGATCTCGTACGTGGCCGGATCGAAGACGACGGGGTTGCGGTCACCGTCGACGAAGGATTCGGCGACCGGTCCCTCGGCGAGGCGCAGCGCCTCGGTGAGCATGTCGCGGGCGGTCTCGCTGTCGAGATCGCCGTAGGCGCCCTGATCCAGCAGCGCACCGATTCCCAGTACCTCGAACAGATTGAACTCAATGTCTCTCAAGTTCGCCTTGTAGTGGGACACGGACTGGCCTCCTAGCCGAAGTTCGAGTTGTCGAAAAGAAGGCTGCCGTACGTTCGTTCTGCTACGCAACCGTAGGTAGACGTACCCCAGGTCACACCGGGTGGCAACCTCCTGGCGAACGAACGCCGGTTAACCGGGAGCCGACCCGATCAGCCTCGATAGCCGATCGGCCCGACGATTCCCGGTTACCCGGCCGGGTGGTTCAGGCGGTCGGTCGCGCGGCCCGCCCGTAGCGCCGTTTGGCCTCGGCGGGGGTGATGGTCACCGGATCCACGGGCACCCCGGCGGTCAGGTGCTGGCCGAGCAGCCTGCCGGTCATCGGCCCGATGAAATTCTTGGCGACCTTGAGTTCGAGTTTGTCGTTCGCCAGCGCTCGCATGGCCGTGCGCACCGCGGGCGGATAGGCCTTGTCGACCACACCGGGCTGATCGAAGCCGCCGGTCCGGCGCATCCACTCGGGCAGCGTGGCGATGGCCGCGGGCGCGACCAGCCGGCTGCCCGACCACAGCTTGAAGCCCTTGTCGCGCGGGGTGAACAGCAGGTAGTGCATGCCCTCCCAGGCCCGCTCGGAGCAGGACAGCCGGGGCCGCACGCGGGCGAAGTACTCCCGCACCTCGGCGCGCGAGGTCGGGACGTCCGCCGGCCTGCAGGTCTGCAGCTCGGCCGCGACGACGCATTCGGCCCAGTACCGCCGTTCCTCGTCCTCGCTGAGCGGGCCCGGGCCGTACATCTCGTAGCACTTGAGCACCGAGTGCCAGCCGGTGACGTGGATCCACAGCTGCGACTCGGGATCGTTCGCGCTGTAGCGCTTTCCGCTGATCGGCTCGATGCCGGTGGCCTTGGCGTGCACCCGCATGAGGTGATCGGACGCCTCCACCGCCATGCGGCTGTCACCGACGGCCGCGATGAGGAAGTAGGCGAAGGTGTGGTCCAGCCGTCCGCGCGGATCGCTGTAGATGCCGCCCACGTCGGCCACCGCGGCGGTCAGGTCCGGGTCGAAGTGCTCGAGGACCACCGAGCGCTGGAAGCCGATCAGCGCGGTGGGCGCGGTCCAGACCTTCCAGGTCGGTGAATCCGGGCCGAAGAACCCGTAGTCCACCTCGCGGATGCTCCGGGCGGGCGCGTCGAATTGCGGACGGGAGATCGCTGCCTTCATGGTCGGCCTGCTCCTTTGCAGTATTCCCCGGCGCGCTGGGCGAACAGCGCACCGGGAAGCCGTGTTTCATACATCGACGTAGAATTTGCTGTGTCTGTTTTGTCGGGTTAGCGAGTCTGCTCCGGAGTCTCGCAGGGCCGATCAGGGATTCATGGCGTACACGCCCGAAAGACCCCGGACCAGCTTCACCACCGCGTCGAAACGGGCCTGCGACGGCACCGGGCGCCGCACCAGGTCCAGGGCGCGGGTCTGCTGCGCCCTGGACGCGGAGGGTTTGCCGTGCAGGGTCACCGCGTGGCCCGACACGTCGCGCACGAACAGGTCGAAGAGCTGGTCCAGCACGGCCGGGTCGGTGCCCTCGATCTCGGCCTGCTCCAGGATCAGCTGGGCATACGGGATCACCGTGAAGAGCTCGCCGAGTCCGAACAGGAAGTCCACGTCGGTCTGCTGCGCTGCGGTCGGGGTGGCCACCGCGAGCAACGTCTGCAGCGCCTGCGCCTGCTCCAGGAACACCGCGACGTTGGGGAGGTGGGCGAAGCGGCGGAAGATCGGCCGCCAGTCCGCGAAGCGGATCCGGCCCAGCCCGCTGCTCGGGCCCTGCCGGAACAGGAACTCGTCGTCCGCGGCGTCGCGGCGGGTCGGCACGGGAGCGTATGCGGCGCTGTCGAATTCGGACTTGAGCCGCGGCACGGCCTTGCTCGCGGGCCCGGTCGCGCGGCGGCTGGTCCAGCTCAGCGCGTCGGATACGCCGCGCACCAGTCCCTTCGGCGCGGCGCCGGCGCCGGGCAGGTAGCGCAGCGCCACCAGCCCGGCATCGGCGGGGTGGAACATGTAGTTGGGCATGAACTTCAGCGACAGCGCCATGTTCACGTGCACCGTGCCCTCGAGGCGGGGCAGCCCGAACATGGGCGGCAGGGCCATGGAGAAGTAGGTGTCGTTCTCGAACCCGCGCGCGGCGATGACGTCGGCCAGGTCCTCGAAGAGCTGCTGCCCGTTGCGGGTGACCGACATCTTCTCGATGGCGTTGAACAGCAGGTAGCGGCGGTCGCCGGGTCCGGCCGAGCGCATGTAGTCGATGGCCCGCTCGCTGTAGAGCTTCATCCCGATCAGCCGGGCGTAGTTGTCCGCCAGCAGCGCCTTCACCTGCGGGAACTCGGTTACGTTGTGGCCGAACAGCATTCGGTTCTCGGCGTGCGTGACGCCCTCGTACATGGCGTGCTCGCAGGCCCCGACCGCGCCGAAGCCGAGGTTGAACTTGCCGACGTTGACCGTGTTCATCGCGGCGTCGAAGGCGGCGCGGCCGGTGTGCAGGATGTCGGACTCGGCGACCGGGTACTTCTCGAGATCGAAAGCGGCCACGTACATCTGGGAGTCGACGACGTTCTTGCGGAGCTTGTAGTTCTTGTGCCGGGAGTCCGCGGCGAAGAACAGGTAGCCCGAGTACTCCTCGTCGGTCATCTTCCGCAGGAAGTCCGAGCTGTCGATGATGGGCTTGTCGGCGCGGCGGCCGAAGACCGAGACCATGCTCGCCTGGTTGCCGTTGCCGATGTAGTACTTGCCGCCGGTGGCGGTGTAGCCGCCGCGCGCCTTGGGCTCGAGCACCATGTCGGTGGAGTACACGTCCGCGCCGTGGTCCTGTTCGGACAGCCCGAACGCGAAGATCTCACCGGAATCCAGGTCGGCGGCGGCGCGCGCCTTGGCCTGCGCGTTCGCGCTCTGCCAGATCGGTCCGAGGCCGAGGATCGTGACCTGCCAGACGTACCAGTACTGCATGCCGTAGAAGCCCAGGATCTTGCTCATCATGGCGATGCGCGCGGTGTCCCAGCGCTTGTTCGGGTCGCCGTTCGCCTCGGCCGCCGGGGTCAGGAACGTGGCGAAAACGCGCTCGCGCTTGATGAAGTCGAGGAACTCCGCGTACCAGACGCGATCGCGCGCGTCCGCGAGCAGACGAGCCTTGCCCCGGTCCTCGAACCACGCGATGGTGGCGCGCAGCAGCCGCCGGGTCTCGGTGTCGAATTCCGCGAACTCGTAGGTCGTGGGATCGAACAAGGTCTGCGTCATATTCCGTCTTTCCTCGGGCCCGGTCGTCCGGTGCGCCACCTCTTTCCTTCGTGAATGTAGCATTTTTATTCGTCGCTGTAGGAAATGATCTCGCAACGCGGCGGGCACACGAAGGCCACATACCGGGCGGCCTGCTCGGGACCGCCCCCGACCTGCCGATCCGTCCTCCGGATTCGCTGCTATGGTCGGTGCTCATGGGCACCGAATCGGCTGTACGACCCCGCCAGCGTGCACGGCATCTGGGGCCCGAACGCCGCCGTCCGCAGGTGCTCGACACCGCGCTCGAGATCGCGGCCGGGGACGGCATCGCGGCGGTAACCATCGCCGCCGTCGCCGATCGGATGAAGGTCACCCGGCCGGTCGTCTACGCGTGCTTCGCCGATCGGGTCGAGCTCATCGAGGCGCTCATCCAGCGCGAGGAATCACTCATGCTCGCCGGGGTGCTCGAAGCGCTGCCGCGCCGCCGGGTCGAAGCCGACGAGGCGGTGTTCGTGGAAGGTTTCCGGGCGCTGCTGCACGTGGCCACCGCGCGCCCCGACGGCTGGCGGCTGCTCTACGGCAATCCCGATCCCGCGGTCGTCAAATCCTTCGGCCGCGGGCGCGATCTGGCGGTCGAACGCTGCACCCGGCGGCTGCGCCCGACCCTGCGCGCCTGGGGCACCACCGACGCCGAGCAGAAGCTGCCCGCGCTGGTGGAGCTGTGGGTCTCGGCCGGTGAGGGCGCGGTGCGCACCATGCTCGGCGATCCCGGCGAGTGGACGCCGGACACCCTGGGCGAGTTCGTGGGCGCGGCGGTGTACCGGGCCCTGCGGCACGCCTGAAACCCGGCCCGCCCGGCAATCCGGTGGCTACGATGGGGACCGACGACCATCGGTGCGCGGGAGACGGTGATGACGTTCTATCGGCAGGTGGGGGTGGTGCCGCCCAAGCGGCATACCCAGCATCGTGATGAGCAGGGCAGGCTCTATTACGAGGAGCTGATGGGCGAGGAGGGTTTCTCCGGCGACTCCTCGCTGCTCTATCACCGCGGATTGCCGCCCGCCATCGTCGATTCCACCGTCTGGGACCTGCCCGATCAGCGCACCTTTCCCAATCATCCACTGCGGCATCGGCATTTGAAGCTGCACGAGCTGTTCCCGGAGTCCGTTCTCGCCGCGACCGACGTGGTCACCGGCCGGCGCCTCATTCTCGGCAACGCCGACGTACGGATCTCCTACGTAGCCGCACTCGCCGAATCACCGCTGTACCGCAATGCCATCGGCGACGAACTGGTCTACATCGAGTCCGGGTCCGGCGTGGTGGAGACGGTCTTCGGCGCGCTCCGGGTGCATTCGGGACACCAGGTGCTGCTCCCGCGCGCCACCACCCATCGCTGGCTGCCCGACGGCCCGGAACCCTTGCGCGCCTATCTGATCGAGGGTTCCGGCCACATCACCCCGCCGCAGCGCTACCTCTCGAAGTACGGGCAGCTGCTCGAGCACGCGCCCTACTGCGAACGGGATCTGCACGGCCCGGCCGAACCGCTGCTGCGCACCGGCGCCGACGTCGAGGTCCTCGTCAAACACCGACCGGCGGGCGAGATCGCCGGGACCCGAATGGTGTACGCCGAGCATCCCTTCGATGTCACGGGCTGGGACGGCTGCCTGTATCCGTTCGCCTTCGACATCGCCGACTTCGAGCCGATCACCGGCCGCGTGCATCAGCCGCCGCCCGCGCACCAGGCGTTCGCCGGCCAGAATTTCGTGGTCTGCGACTTCGTGCCGCGCAAGGTGGACTACCACCCGCTCTCGATACCGGTGCCGTACTACCACTCGAACGTGGACTCCGACGAGATCATGTTCTACTGCGGCGGAAACTACGAGGCGCGCAAGGGATCCGGGATCGGCCAGGGCTCGGTGTCGGTGCATCCCGGCGGGTACGCGCACGGCCCGCAGCCCGGCGCCTACGAACGCAGCATAGGCCTGGAGTTCTTCGACGAGCTGGCGGTCATGGTGGACACCTTTCATCCGCTGCAGTTGGGTGCGGCGGCCCTGGCCTGCGAGGACCCGGGATACGCGTGGACCTGGTCGGGGCGCGGCCCCGACCGGGAGTGGATCTGACAGCGACACAATCGGTGGATCGACAGCGGCGAGTGGGTGGGAAGGTGCAGGGGTCATGAGCAGTCGCGTACGTATCGAGGTGCCCGAGGACTCGGGTTTCGGCCTCGCCCATCTGCCCTACTGCGTCTTCCGGCCGCTGGGCGGCGAGCCGCGGGTTGGTGCGCGGCTCGGCGATTCGGTCATCGATCTGGCGGTCGCGCTGGACGATCCGATGTTCGCGCGGTCCAGCCTGAACGCCTTCATGACCCAGGGTCCGCAGTGCTGGCGTGAAGTGCGCGACCGGGTGCGCACGGCCGCGGAGGGCGAATTGCCCGCGGCCGCCGTGCACTCGGTGGTCGCGGTGCGCCTGGAGCTACCCGTGGAGATCGGCGACTACGTCGACTTCTACGCCAGCCTCGACCACGCCACCACCATGGGAGAACTGCTGCGCCCCAAAGGGGAAGCGCTGCTGCCGAATTGGCGGCACCTGCCGGTGGGGTACCACGGCCGGGCGGGCACCGTGGTGGTGTCCGGCACCGAGATCCGGCGCCCGCACGGGCAGTACCGGACCGACTCCGGCGCACCGGATTTCGGGCCGAGCCGGCGCCTGGACATCGAGGCGGAGCTGGGTTTCCTGGTGGGTGCGGGCTCGCCGCTGGGCAGCCCGGTGCGCACGGCCGATTTCGACGCCCACGTCTTCGGGGTCGCGCTGGTCAACGACTGGTCGGCGCGCGACATCCAGGGCTGGGAGGGTCAGCCGCTCGGCCCGTTCCTGGGCAAGTCGTTCGCAACCACGCTCTCGGCCTGGGTGACCCCGCTGGACGCGCTGGACGCGGCGCGGATTCCGCTGCCGGCGCAGGAGCCGCGGCCGCTGCCCTATCTCGGCGACGGCGAGCCCTGGGGGCTGGATATCGAGGTGCGCGTGGACTGGAACGGGCAGCGCGTGTCCACTCCCCCGTTCGACCGGATGTACTGGTCCCCCGCGCAACTGCTCGCGCACATGACGGTGAACGGGGCCTCCACCCGCACCGGCGATCTGTTCGCCTCGGGCACCATCTCCGGGCCCGCGCGCGATCAGCGCGGCTCGCTGATGGAGATGAGCCGGGGCGGCAGCGAGCCCATCGATCTGAACGGGGTGCGGCGCACGTTCCTCGAGGACGGCGACGAGGTGAGCATCACCGCCGTCGCGCCCGCGGTGGGTGGCGGCACGCTCGGGCTCGGCGAGGTGCGCGGCCGAATCGCCGGCTGATAGCGGCCGGGCATGGGCATGACCATGGTCACTGGACATCGCTGAAGCCAGAAGTTGAACGCTACCGTTCCGAAGTCAGAAGACCTCGGAGGGTGCGCGTCAATGTTGACCAGTCTTGCCCGGACCGCCATGGCACGGCCGCGCGCCGTCCTGGTGGCCGCGTTGTTGCTGATGATTATGTGCGGCGGCTTCGGCGCCACCGCGAAGTCACACATGGTCGGCGGCGGCTATCTCACCGGTGAACTGGAGTCGGTGCAGGCCAACGAGTTCATGGCCGACAGCTTCCCCGACGGCAATCCCAACATCATCGTCATGATCACCTCCGAGGGCGGGGTGAACAGCCCGGAATCGCGCGCCGAGGCCCAGCGCATCACCGATCTGCTCACCGCGGACCCCGAAGTGACCGGCGTGCAGTCCTATTGGACGAGCACCACCGCGCGGCCCGATCTGGCCACCGGCCTGCGCAGCAAGGACAGCAAGCGCGGCCTGATCATGGCCACCCTCCAGGGCACCGACAACGAGGTGCAGATCGCCGCGAACGCCCTGAGCGCCGAACTCAACGGCGACCGCGACGGCGTGCAGGTCCGGACCGGCGGCATGGCGGGCACCTTCGCCGACATCAACCGGCAGGTCGAGAAGGATCTGCTGGTCTCCGAGGCGATCGCCATCCCGATCACGGCCGTGCTGCTGGTGCTGGTGTTCGGCAGCGTGGTCGCGGCCATGCTGCCGCTGGCGGTGGGCCTGTTCGCGATCGCGGCCACGCTCGGCATCCTGCGCCTGCTCACGATGGTCATGGACGTCTCGCTCTTCGCGCTGAACATGACCAGCGCGCTGGGCTTCGCGCTCGCCATCGACTACAGCCTGTTCATCGTGAGCCGGTACCGCGAGGAGGTCGCCGCGGGCCGAGATCCCAAGGCGGCCATCGCGCGAGCGGTGCAGACCGCCGGGCGCACGGTGGTGTTCTCCGGGCTCACCGTGGCGCTGGCGCTGGCCGCGCTGGCGGTCTTCCCGCAGCCGTTCTTCAAGTCCTTCGCCTACGCCGGCGTGGCCGTCGTGCTCGCGGCGGTCGCGGCCTCGGTGGTGCTGCTGCCCGCCGCGCTCGTGCTGCTCGGCGATCGAATCAACGCCTGGGATCTGCGAAAGCCGGTGCGCCGCCTGCTCGGTCGCGGCGAGAGCGCGCCGAAGCCGCCGGCGGAGAGCTTCTGGTACCGCCTGGTGTCCGGGGTCATGCGGCGCGCGCTGCCGGTCTCGCTGGTCACCGGCGCCCTGCTGCTGTTCGTCGGATCCCCGTTCCTGTCGGTGCATTTCGGCACGCCCGACGACCGGATGATCGGCACCTTCGCCTCCAGCCGCCAGGTCGGCGACGCCCTGCGCTCGGACTTCAACGCCGACATGGCCTCCAGCGCGGTCGTGGTGCTGCCGGAGTTCCGCGGTTCGGCCGAGCAGATCGGCGCGTACGCCAAGGCGCTGTCGGCGGTGCCGGGCGTGCCGGCCGTGCTCTCCAGCGATGGCGTGTACATGAATTCGGCCAAGATGGCCCCCGGCATCGCGACCATGTCCGGACCGCACGGGGCCTACCTCTCGGTGGGCACCACGGTCGCGCCGTATTCGCAGGAGGGCGAGGATCAGCTCGCGGCGCTGCGCGCGGTGCAGGCCCCGGGCCCGGTGCTGTTCGGCGGCGCGGCCGCGCTGAACGAGGACACCATGGATTCGGTGATCGACCGGCTGCCGCTGGCGGGCGCGATCATCGCGATCATCACCCTGATCCTGCTGTTCCTGTTCACCGGCAGCGTGGTGCTCCCGTTCAAGGCGCTGATCCTGAACGCACTCTCGCTCACGGCCACGTTCGGCGCCATGATCTGGATCTTCGAGGACGGGCACCTGTCCGGGGTGCTCGGCTTCACCCCGACGGGCAGCACCGATCTGTTCATGCCGGTGCTCATGTTCTGCATCGCCTTCGGCATGTCCATGGACTACGAGGTCTTCCTGCTCTCCCGTATTCGCGAGGAGTGGCTGGCCTCGGACCGGACCAGCGCCGCCAACACCCATTCGGTGGCGATGGGCGTGGCCCGCACCGGCCGGATCTTCACCGCCGCGGCCGGTTTGATGGCGGTGGTCCTGCTCGCGGTGGCCACCTCCGAGGTGACCGCGATGAAGCTCTTCGGCATCGGCCTGGCCCTGGCGGTCATCGCGGACGCCACGGTGATTCGCGGCCTGCTGGTCCCGGCCCTGATGCGCCTGATGAGCACCGGTAACTGGTGGGCGCCCAAACCCCTTGCCGCGCTACACAAGCGGATCGGGCTGGAAGAGGAAGTCCCGGACACTGCTGCCGCGCAGCCTGTTCCGGAGCCCGCGCTCGCCAAATAGGCCCCCGGGCGGCCCGCGCACCGACACCAGCCGGATCGCGGGCCGCGGCGGTGCACCCCGATGACCCGATAAGCGGGGGCAGCGCGGCGAGGGTTCGAAACGATAACTTCATCTCGGCTCCCCTGAACCGAATACACCGAGGTATCGAATGAACAAGCGCATTGCCGGCATCGCCCTCGCGGGCGCCCTGCTCGTTCCCGCCCAGCTGGCCGCGTCCGCGATGGCCACCGCCGCCGCGCCGCAGGCCGCGAGCCCGATCGGCTCGTCGGATTACGGCTGCACCTCGTCGCAGCCGCCCACGTGCAACCCGGCGTTCCTGCAGTTCCTGCTGCCTCTGCTGACCGGATCCGCGTCCGGATCCGCCAACGGCGGGAAGTAGCGCCACGCGCATCCCGGCCGGGCCGGGCCGCCCCCGGCCACCGGGAACAGATACGCGGGCCGATCCTTTCGGATCGGCCCGCGTTGCGTTTCCGGCGCTAGCGCGCGGCCTGCCGGCCGACATCCACCACGATGACGAAGCGGGTCAGATCCTCGGTGAGGGTCTCCACGCTGTCCGGATCGCCGCCGTCGTCGTGATGATTCAGCCAATCGGTGACGAGTTCGAACATGCCGCCGACGGTGGCCAGGCTCAGGGCCAGATCCTGGCGCTCGTCGAGCGCGGCCCGATCCGGCCACTGCTGCGCCAGGAAGGCCGCGGCCCAGCGGCGGTTGGTGCGGCGCTGGGCCTCGACCGCGGGCGAAATGCCGCCCGCCTCACCGAAGGTGACCTTGGCCAGCCGGGAGTCGTCGGCGATGGCGTGCACGAACGCGCCGATCACCAGGGGCAGCCGGTCGTGCCAGTCCAGCGTGGCCGCTTCGGCCGCCACCTGCGCCACCCGCTCCTGAATGTCGTGCGTGATCTGCAGCAGCAGCGCGGTGTAGCACGATTCCTTGCTGTCGAAGTGGTCGTAGAAGCCCTTGGTGCCGACGAAGGCCGCCTGGCAGATCTGTTCGATCGAGGTACCCGAATAGCCCTGCCTGGCAAAGAGTTCGGTGGCGGCGGTGAGCAGTTGACGACGGCGCTGCGCACTGCGCTCATCGGCGTCGAGGCCGCGAATACGGCGCCGCACGGGGGTCCGATCCGGTGCCGCGGCTGGGTTGCTGCGGGTCATGCCCACAGATTAGCGGCCGCCTTTTCAGAAAGACATCTTGTTGGCAACCGGGCACCGTGCTGTAATCGCTGTCACGTCGAGGAGAGGGAACAGACGTGGCAATCATCGGGGATCACCGGCGTCGGGGGTGGCGCCGGCTGACCGCGCTCGCGCTCGTCGCGGCGGTATCGGCATCGGCGGCAGTACTGCTCGGGGGAACGGCGACCGCGCCGCGGGCCGCCGCGCAGCCGCTGCCGCTGAACGTGGATCCGTTCTACAGCGCACCGGAGGGCTTCGAATCCCTTGCGCCGGGCGCGATTCTGCGCTCGCGCGAGGTGCAGCTCGCGGTGCTGACCGTCCTGCCGGTGCGGGTGCGCGCCTGGCAGCTGCTGTTTCGCACCACCGACCTGTTCGATCGGCCGACGGTGGCGGCGACCACGGTCGCGATTCCGCAGGGAGCGAATACTTCTCGCGGTCGGCCACTGGTCTCGCACCAGTTCTTCTACGACAGCACCGCGCCGCACTGCGCGCCCTCGTACGTCCTGCAGCAGGGCGGCGGGCTGCCCGCGCTGGAGGGCATCCACTCCACGGTCGAGTATCTGGAGCTGGCGGCCTCGATCAGTCAGGGTTACGCCATCAACGTGCCCGATTACGAGGGCCTGAACGGAAATCTGGCCGTGGCCAAGGAGCCCGGCTACATGATCCTGGACAGCATCCGCGCGGCCGAGGCGTTCGAACCGCTCGGGCTGGACGGCGCGAATACCCCGGTGGCCCTGTGGGGTTACTCCGGCGGCGGGATGGGCAGCGGCTGGGCCGCGGAGATGCAACCCACCTATGCGCCGGAGCTGAACATCGCGGGCATCGCGCTGGGCGCGCCGGTGTCGGACGTGGAATCGCTGCTGCACGTGAACGGTTCGATGTTCGCGAGCCTGATCGGCGTCGGGATCGCCGCGCTGCGCAACGCCTACCCGACGTTCGCCGAGACCACAGACCGGCACCTGACCGCCGAGGGCCGGGCGATCATGGACCGCACCGCGAACCAGTGCCTGGTGCGCAACGTGCTGAATCTGATGTTCACCGATTATCAACGGCTGCTGGATATTCCGATCGCGGACTTCCTGGCGCTGCCCGAGATCGCCGAGGTCTTCGATCAGACGGTGCTCGGCGGCACCGCACCGGCCGCGCCGATGTTCGTGTACCAGGGCGTCTTCGACGAGGCGGTGCCGTGGTTCACCAACGACCGCATGGTCGGCCGCTGGTGCGCGGCGGGATCCTCGGTGCTCTACAAGCGCGATCACCTCAGCGAGCACCTGACCCTGACCACCCTCGGCATGGCCGACGCCTTCAACTGGATCAAGGCCCGGCTAGCTCCGGGCGCGGCCGATCCGGTGGGATGCCGGACCGAGAACGTCGTCACGATGCTGGCGAACGTGGACGCCCTCGTCACCCAGACCGAGATCGGCCTGAACGCCACCTTCGGCGCGCTGGGCTGGCCGATCGGCCCGCGCGAGAACTGACCGCGCCGCCCCGCGCCCGGCCAACGAGGGCACGGCCCAGCGCGGAATCCGCGAAACCCCACGTCGACGGCCGTGCCCGGGTGCTTCCCGGGCACGGCCGTCCGGTTTGCGCGGGTATCGGCCGGTCCGCGCGGGTAGGTCTCGCGGGTTCCGGACGCCCGGTAAGGTCGGCTGCGGTAATCACTGCCAACGGGGGCTCGCACCAGCGGGCTGAGAGGACGGCTAGCCGCAAGGCGTCAGGGCCGTCGACCGTATGAACCTGACCGGGTAATGCCGGCGTAGGGAGGATTCTTTTCCATGTCGAATCGTGCCACCGGGACGTCCGCGCCCGTAGACACCGTGACCACCGGCCCCATCGAGGGCAGCGTCAAGCACTACGAACTCGTCGAATCCGACGGGGTCACGCTGCGCATTCCGGTGCGCCGGGTCAACCTCACCAACGGCGAGCATTTCGACCTGTACGACACCTCGGGCCCGTACACCGACGACACCGCGGTGATCGATCTCGAGGCCGGGCTGCCGCGCACCCGCGACTCCTGGGCCAAGCCCGATGTTCCGGGTCCGCGCACCCAGCTGGCCTGGGCGCGCGCGGGAATCATCACCGCGGAGATGCGCTTCATCGCCGCGCGCGAGGGCGTCGAACCCGAGGTGGTGCGCGAAGAGGTCGCGGCCGGGCGGGCGGTGATTCCCGCGAACCACAATCACCCCGAGTGCGAGCCGATGATCATCGGCAAGAAGTTCCTGGTGAAGATCAACGCCAATATCGGCAACTCGGCCGTGAGCTCCTCGATCTCCGAGGAGGTCGAGAAGATGGTGTGGGCCACCCGCTGGGGCGCGGACAACATCATGGATCTGTCCACCGGCAAGAACATTCACGAGACCCGCGAGTGGATCCTGCGCAACTCCCCCGTCCCGGTCGGCACCGTGCCGATCTACCAGGCGCTGGAGAAGGTGAACGGCGATCCCACGAAGCTGACCTGGGAGATCTACCGCGACACCGTGATCGAGCAGGCCGAGCAGGGCGTGGACTACATGACCGTGCACGCGGGCGTGCTGCTGCGCTACGTGCCGCTGACCGCCAAGCGCGTCACCGGCATCGTCTCGCGCGGCGGGTCGATCATGGCCGCGTGGTGCCTGGCGCATCATCAGGAATCGTTCCTGTACACCAACTTCCGCGAACTCTGCGAGATCCTGGCGAAGTACGACATCACCTTCTCCCTCGGTGACGGCCTGCGGCCCGGTTCGATCGCGGACGCCAACGACGAGGCCCAGTTCGCCGAGTTGCGCACCCTGGGCGAGCTCACGAAGATCGCGAAATCCTATGGCGTGCAGGTGATGATCGAGGGCCCGGGCCACGTGCCCATGCACAAGATCGTGGAGAACGTGCGGCTCGAGGAGGAGCTGTGCGAGGAGGCCCCGTTCTACACCCTCGGCCCGCTCGCCACCGACATCGCGCCGGCGTACGACCACATCACCTCGGCCATCGGCGCCGCTATCATCGCGCAGGCCGGCACCGCCATGCTCTGCTACGTCACGCCCAAGGAGCACCTGGGCCTGCCCAACCGCGATGACGTGAAGGTCGGCGTCATCACCTACAAGATCGCCGCGCACTCCGCGGACCTGGCCAAGGGGCACCCGCACGCCCAGGACCGCGACGACGCGCTGTCCAAGGCGCGCTTCGAGTTCCGCTGGCACGACCAGTTCAACCTGTCGCTGGACCCCGACACCGCGCGGGAGTACCACGACGAGACCATGCCCGCCGAGCCCGCCAAGACCGCGCACTTCTGTTCCATGTGCGGTCCGAAGTTCTGCTCGATGCGCATCTCCGCCGACGTGCGCGAGTACGCGGAGAAGCAGGGCCTGACCGATGTGGCCGCCATCGAGGCGGGCATGGCGGAGAAGTCGGCCGAGTTCGCCTCGACCGGCGGCAAGGTGTACCTGCCCGTCGTTTCCTGATCGGCGACGCGCTTCGGGCGCTGGATGATTCGACGCCCCGGAACGGATAGCGGCTGCGGCCCACCGGATTTCATCGGTGGGCCGTTGTCGTGTGCACCGGGTGCGCGGCAAGCGCTGCCGGGCACGATCCGGCTCAGCGGCGCTGCCAGCGATGGGCGAACTCGTCCGGTGCGGGCGGCGGCCCCGGCAGCTCGCCGACGGTGGCGAGCCCGTCCACCAGCAGGGCCAGCACGCGGCGGCGCAGCTGGGCGGTGCGCTCGGCGTCCGGCAGCGTGATGGCGGCGCAGGATTCGAGGATCAGCCCCACGTCGGCGACGGTGGCGGCGGGGCGCAGGCGGCCCGATTCGTGTGCGCGGCGCAGGATTTCGGTGTTGAGGGCGCCGGCCCGCTGGATGTCCGGCAGGATCGAATCATCCGGGGTGAAGGTCCCCGCGAGGTGCGTGGTCAGCGAGTGCACGTCCGCGTCCACGACCCGCTCGAGGAAGCCCACGAACCCGCGCCAGCCGTCGGAATCCTCCAGCGCCGCTTCGGCTTCGACGTTGTAGCGGCGCAGTCCGTCGTAGCAGAGGGTGCGCAGCAGATCCTCCTTGCCCGGGTAGCGCCGGTACAGCGCACTGATGCCCACCCCGGCCCGCTCCGCGACCGCGGAGATAGGCGCCTTGGGATCGGCCAGGAACACCTCGCGCGCGGCCGCCAGGATGAGTTCGTCGTTGCGGGCGGCCTGCGCCTTGCGGCCGGGCAGTCCGCGCTGAGCTGGGGTTTCGGAAATCTTCGGCATGAATCGAGGATAGCACTTGAACGGAATGATCTGTTCCGCTATCGTTGAAACAGAACGAAACATTCCGTTCCAAACGAGGAGAACGACATGAGCACCACCGCCGCCGCCATCAAGCCCTTCCGCATCGACGTCCCCCAGGCCCGGCTGGACGATCTGGCCGATCGGCTGCGCCGGACGCTGTGGCCGCACGAACTCCCGAACGTCGCCGATACCTACGGCGTGCCGAACCAGCGGGTGCGCGAGCTCGCCGAGTACTGGCTGGAGTCCTTCGATTGGCGGGCGCTCGAGGCGAAGCTGAACTCGTACCCGCAGTTCACCACCGAGATCGAGGGCGAGGACATCCACTTCCTGCACATCCGCTCCGAGCGCGCCGACGCGACGCCGGTGATCCTGACCCACGGCTGGCCGGGCTCGATCCTCGAGTACCTCGACGTCATCGAACCGCTCACCGCGCCGGCCTCGGACACCGATCCCGCCTTCCACCTGGTCATTCCGTCGGTGCCCGGCTTCGGGTTCTCCGGCCCGACCCGCAGCACCGGCTGGAGCCGCTACCGCACCGCCCGCGCCTGGGTCGAGCTCATGGACCGCCTCGGCTACCAGCGATACGGCGCGATCGGCAACGACGGCGGCTCGATGATCTCCCCCGAGATGGGCCGCATCGCCCCCGACAAGGTGATCGGAGTCCATGTGACGCAGCTGTTCTCGTTCCCGTCCGGCGATCCGGCGGAGATGGCGGACCTGTCCGAGGAGGACCTGGCCGGGCTGGCGATCCTGCAGTGGTTCCACGAGAACAAGATGGCGTTCAACATGCTGCACAGCCAGCAGCCGCAGACCCTGGCCTTCGCGCTCGCCGATTCCCCGGTGGGCCTGCTGGGCTGGAACTCCCAGCTCTTCGGCGAATCCCTGGACGCCGATTTCATCATCGGCAACATTGCGATCTACTGGCTGACCGGCACCGCGGGCTCCTCGATCCGCTTCTACTACGAGGACGCCCACACCACCGACCACCCGCAGGGCCCGACCACCGTGCCCACCGCGCTGGCCATGTTCAAGGGTGACTTCCAGTCGATCCGCCGCTTCGCCGAGCGCGATCACAAGAACATCGTGCGCTGGAACTCCTACGACGCGACCTCCGTGCACGGCGGCGGCGCGAACGACGCGGCCGGGCACTACGCGGCCCACGAAGCGCCGGAGGTGCTGATCGCCGACATCCGCGAGTTCTTCGCCCAGCTCGGCTGAGCTGTCCGCACGTCACGAGACCCGCCACCCTCCGGGGGCGCGGGTCTCGCGCGTTCTCCCCGCGTTCGGCGCGCGAGCGTCTCCCGCATGTCCGCGAGACGCACGGCGATGGTTCCGCGCGGTCTCCGTTGGTGTACTGGATTCAGCGAGTTACCAACGGATTTCACCAGGAGAACACAATGCGTATCGCACTTTTCGGAGCCACCGGCACCCTCGGCCGCGTCGTCCTGACCAAGGCGCTCGAGGCCGGTCACGAGGTCACCGCGCTCACCCGCAACGCGGACAACATCACCGTCTCCCACGAGCGGCTGCGCGTGGTGGTCGGCGACGTGCTGGACCCGGCGGCGGTGGAGCGGACGGTGCTCGGCCAGGAGGCCGTGCTGGTCTGCCTCGGCGCCGGGCGCAAGGGCGTGGTCCGCGCCGAGGGCACGCGAATCATCATGGCGGCCATGGAACGCGCGGGCGTGAAGCGTCTCGTCTGCCAGTCCACCCTGGGCGCGGGCGACAGTCACGGCAACCTGAACTTCCTGTGGAAGTACATCCTGTTCGGCCTGCTGCTGCGGCCGGCGATGGCCGACCACAACGTGCAGGAGGGGTACGTGCGGGCGTCGAACCTGGACTGGACCATCGTGCGCCCCAGCGCTTTCACCGATGGACCGGCCGAGGGCACCTACCGCCGGAATTTCGGGCCGGACGAGAAGGGGCTGACGCTGAAGATCTCGCGCGCCGACATCGCGGATTTCCTCGTCGAGCAGCTCACCGACACCACCTACGTGCGCCGCACGCCCGCCATCTCGAATTGAGTTCGAGATCGGCGACGGTGGCCGAGCCGGGGTATCGACGCCCGGCATCGGTGATGGGCAGTGCCGGTCGCTACTCGCACGCCGGGCGGCGACCGGTGCGGCGGCGAGTGGTGGCCGTCGAAGCTGCCGGAGACGCACCGCTGGGTCACACGATCGGATCAGGCGTGGTCGTGCGCCACACTCCAGGACGGGAACGGGTCGGCGTATCCGGCCCAAACCTCCGGCCCCCCAGCCATTTCCGCGTCGGTGAGCAGGGCCGAGTTCAGCAGATCGCGCACGTGCGGGCGGTCCAGCTTCACCCCGATGAAGACGATCTCCTGGCCCGGCGGCATATCCAGCGCCGACCAGTACGCGCCCGCCTCGAAGGTCAGATTCGGCCCGGCCTGCGACCAGATGGCGGCCAGGTCGGCGCGGGTCGCGAGCCAGAAGAAGCCCTTGCTGCGCAGCAGGCGCTGCATCTGCGCGAGCGCCGCCTCCAGGCGTTCGGGATGGAAGGGCCGGTCGGCGGTGAAGGTGATGCTGCTGATGCCGTATTCCTCGGTTTCCGGGGTGTGGCCGCCGGCCAGTTCCTCGTCCCAGCCTTCGTACTGCGCGGCGATGTCGGGGTTGTAGCGGCCGGTGCCGAGCACCTCGGACAGTTCCACCACCCCGTGGGCGGCGTGCACGATGTGCGCCTGCGGATTGAGCCGGCGCAGCATGGCCTCGACGGTGCCCACCGCGTTGCGGCGCACCAGGTCGGTCTTGTTGAGCACCAGCACATTCGCGAATTCGACCTGATCGACGAGCAGGTCGGCGATGGTGCGCGCGTCACCCTCCCCCGCCTGCATGTCCCGGTCCGCGAGGGCCTGGCCCTTCACCACTTCGGCCAGGAACGTCGAGGCGTCGACCACGGTGACCATGGTGTCCAGCCGCGCGAGCTGCCCGAGGGTGAACCCGTCCTCGAACTCCCACTCGAAGGTCGCCGCCACCGGCATGGGTTCGGAGATCCCGGTCGACTCGATGACGAGCTGGTCGAACCGTCCCTCCCGCGCGAGCTTGCCGACCGATTCGAGCAGATCCTCCCGCAGCGTGCAGCAGATGCACCCGTTGGTCAGCTCGACCAGCTTCTCCTCGGTCCGGTCCAGATGCCCCTGCCCCGCGATGAGCGCGGCGTCGATGTTGACCTCGCTCATGTCGTTGACGATGACGGCGACCCGCCGTCCCTCCCGGTTGGCGAGGATGTGGTTGAGCAGGGTTGTCTTGCCCGCCCCGAGGAAGCCGGAAAGCACGGTCACGGGCAGCGGGGCGGGTGCGGGGGCTGAAGTCATCCTTACATGATAATGATTTTCATTAGCAGTAGAGCGCCGGGGGTGGTTGTCGCCCCCGGACGTTGCACGGCGCGGATACGGCGATCGAGCGAAGTAGAAGTAGGGGTTCGTCATCGCCGATCACACTCCCCGCGCGATTCCGGCCCGATGCCGCCCTCGATGCCACCGTCCCCCGCCACCGGCTGCGGGGACGTAGAGGTGTCCCCCGCCCCCGATGCTGTCGAGTCGGAGGAATCTGGCCTCGCCGCCGGCCCGGATCCCCAGAAACCCCCAGACGGTCACGGCGGTGCACAACATAACGAGCGCTACGAGCACGCAAGTCTCCCAAGACATATCGAATCACCCCATTCGAATTCCGTTGCTGCGATATCGGGACGAAGTCGGCGGTTCAGATGCGATTCCATCGCCCGCCGCCTACTCCAGTAGACACCCGGGCGAGCTTTTCTGAACCGTTCACAGCGTGATGCAGAACGAATATGATGGGCGCACAGTTTGAACATGCACGCGCTGTGCACGCACGAAATGTGCACGCACACACTGCACCTGAACAGTTCGAAGCACACGCAGATAGCGAGGCTAACGAAATGACAGGATCGACAGTCTCTCGCAGAGCCTTCGGAAACCTCATTCGCGAATTGCGAGACCGCGCCGGAAAGACCTTGCTGGCGGCAGGTTTGGAGGCCGAGGTGTCACGCATGACCATCCAGCGCATGGAGGACGGCTGGGCAACCAAGATCAGCACCATGCAGCTCAAAAGTCTGCTCGATTTCTACGGCGCCGACGCCGGGAGCCGCAGCGAAGCCTTGGCCCTATGGGACGAGGTCAAGGAGCAGTCGAAAGTGGAAAGGCTGCAGGGGAATTCCAAAGGATTCTGGAAGTCCTACACCGATCAGATCGCTCCGAACTTCCCGAAGTTTCTTCGCCTGGAGTCCGCCGCCGAATCCGTCATCACCTACCAGCCGACCATGATCCCCGGATTGCTGCAAACACCCGCGTATCGCCGTGCCATCATCTCCATCAACGAACCCGGACTGTCCGCTGTCGACATGGAACGCCGCCTGGAGTTGACTGCGAAGCGAAAACTGGTTCTCGACAATGCATTTCAGCTGGAAGCGTTCATTTCCGAGGCGGTTCTGCGCCATCTGCCGGGCGACCCGGCAGTGATGGCTGACCAGTTCCGAAGTCTGGCGGAGGTGGGAGAAACGGTGCGGCTCAGAGTGGTTCCATTCCGAGCCGGGCCTCATCGCGGGCTGACGATGCAGGGCTTCTCCCTACTGCAGTTCCCCGACAGCACACACGGCATGCCGCTACCCCCGGTCGTATTCGCCGAGGGAGCGCTCGGCAGCACTTTCCATGAACATGAGGAAGAGCTCTCCGAATATCGCGAGGCGATCGAGAACCTCCGGACGGTAGCGTTGTCCGCGGAGGGTTCCAGAGACCTCATGCTTCGAGTTGCGAAGGAGTACGCGGCGTGAACAAGCCGAACACAGGCGACTGGTACAAGTCCAGCAGGTCCGAGGGCGGCAAGCAGTGCGTGGAGGTCTGCCACGCCGAAGGCCGCACGGGAGTCCGCGACAGCAAGAACCCCGGCGGCCCCGAGCTGTGGTTCACCCCCGGCGAGTGGGATGCCTTCGTGGCAGGAACCAGTAACCGCGAGTTCGACTGCCCCTGAACCGATCCCGCCGGGCCCGCCCGTCGGTCAGTAGGCCGCGACCGCCGCGTCGAGCGCGGCCTGCAGCTCCTCGCGGACCAGGGTCGTGATCGCGGCGGGTTCGGTGGGCGGCTCGCCGACCGGCCGCCGGAAGTAGAAGCTGGCCGAACGAACATCCGCCGTGCTCAGTTTGACGGCGGGATCCGCCCGGGGCCCGTAGCTCAGCCCGATATTGACCAGCACCGGGTTCGCGCCGAGTTCGCGGGCCCGGCTGACGACATGGCCGATGCCGCCGCCCAGTTCCTGCACCCGCGTGTGGTCGACGTAGTTGCAGGTCCCCTCGGGGAACAGGGCGATGCTGTCGCCGCGCGCCAGGATCTCCGCGCAGGTGTCGATCAACCGCGCCGACGCGGCGTTGACCGGGGAGTTCTCGTGGTCCCGGCTGCGAAAGACCGGCATCCCGCCCATGGTGTCGAGCATGCCCCGCATCTTGGGGTCGGCGAACACCTCGTGCTTGGCCAGCACCCGGGTGTGCCCGATGACGGGCCGCAGCGGGCTGCGCCAGGCCGCCGCGCTCACGGTGTAGGGGTCCTTCTCCGACAGGTGGTTGATCGAGATGACCACCGGACGCCCCCCGGAGATGAAGTCCCGCAGCTCTTTCCGAGCCCCCTCCGCGAAACCGACCCGCGGCCGGAAGCGATGCCCGAGCAACCAGTACGCCGCCTTCGCCTTCACCAGGTTCTGCCGATGATCGCGGTAGTAGTCGTACACGGCGTCATAGTTGTCCAGCGCGATCTCGGGCGGTTCCATACCGACAGCGTATCTGCGGAATACCCCGCCCGATGACGGCGCGGCCACCGCGCCCACGCCTGCCACCAGCACAAACCGCCGATGAGCAGCTTCGGCTGCCGGAACGCGGCCGGCCGTCCGCTGCCCGTGGCCGGATCGGTCGGCGCGGTATGCGATGAGCGGATGATCTTTCGAGACTCTCACGTAACCTCTCGGCAGCGAATGCGGAGTCTCAACCGGGGCTACATATCGGCCAACACCATTCCCGGCGAACTGAAATCATTTAGTGGACAGCGACTTCCGACCGCCTCATACTCGGCGGTATGGGGTGGAAACATAGGCGGGCACCAATTCTGGGTGCGCTGTTGATAATCGGGGTGTTCGTTACCGGCTGTTCGGTGGCACCGAACCCGGACGAGGCGGGGCTGGAATACGACGCGGGGCCCTTCAGCGCGACCACGTTCTCCAATTGCGTCTCGCCCGGCAACCGGGAATATCACGGTCCCGGCGATCAGGTCTATCTCTACCCGGCCGGGCAGCGCACCTTCGAGTTCGCCGGTACCGAGGACGCGGAGATAACCCAGGCGACCGTGGTGTCCAAGGACGATCTCGAGCTCCAGGTCACCGGCCTGGTGACCTTCAGCCTCAACACCGACTGCGACACACTGCAGCAGTTCCACGAACGCATCGGCATCAAGTACGAGGCGTACGAATCCGACGGCTGGGTCAGCATGCTGCGCGACTACATCGGCCATCCGCTCGAACGGGCACTCGACGACGCCACCAAGGCGTTCGCCTGGCGTGATCTGTACACCAGCGCCGAGACCAAGGGCAATTGGGAGCGCGCGGTCGGCGAGTTGCTCGCGAAGTACATTGCCGAGCAGGGCGGCGAGGCGTTCTTCTGCAGCCCGGTCTACACCCCCGGCGCCGGCGACTGCGGCGATCCGCAGCTGACCATTCAGCAGCCGATCCCGCCCGAGCCGGTCCGCGCGGCACTGACCGACACCCAGCGCGCTATCGAGGCGACACGAGCGCAGGGCGAGGAGAACGTGCGGGTGACCACCGAACTGGAGGCGATCCGGAGCCTGGTCGCGGTGCTCGGACCCGAGGGCTACGTCCTGTACCAGGCGATAAAGGACGGCAAGGTACAGGTGGTTCCGGTGCCCAACGGTGTCGGTGTGAACATCACTCCGGGTGGCTGACCCGGGTTCGCCGGGGCCCGAAAGCCCGCCGCACAGGTGGGATATGTTGACGCGATGCCGTATTTGCAGCGTGAGGGACAGGTTTTCGTTCTCCGGTTGGGCAACCGCGGAGAACGCGATACCGAGAACCGGTTTCATCCGGAGTGGGTCGGCGAAATGGGCGCCCTGCTGGATGAGGTCGCCGCGACCTCCGGTCCCCGCGGGCTGGTCACGATCGGTGACGGGAAGTTCTATTCCACCGGTTTCGATGTGGAGTGGGCCGCGCGAAACCCGGAGCGGATCAACGAGAATGTCGCCGACCTGCTGCGGTTGTTCGCCAGAATTCTCACGCTGCCGATTCCGACCGTCGCCGCGATCAATGGTCACGCCTATGGCGCCGGCGCCTTTCTCGCTGTCGCACACGATCACCGGATAATGCGCCGCGATCGTGGCTATGTGTGTTTTCCCGGCGTCACGCTCGGCGTCAACTACGCCCCCGGAATGGTGGAGCTGGCACAGTCGCAGCTCCCGCTCCCCGTGGCCCGTCGTGCCCTGGTCACGGGCCGGCGCTACGACGGGCCGGAAGCGCTGACGACGGGCTTGGTCGACTCGCTCGCCGACGAGCACGATCTCCTGAACTCCGCCGTGGAGTACGCGCAGCACCTGGCCCCGACCAGCGGACCCGCCCTCGGCCACGTCAAGTCGACGCTCTATCGCACGGCGGCCGCGGCCCTGCTCGGGTCCGTCGCGGAATACAACCACGATTCCGCCGCGAGCCGGCCGGGAGATGCCCGATAACTCCTGTTTCGCCTGCGCGTAGGGTCGCAGGCGTGAACCTCTTGCCACTCACGCCGGACGGGCAGACGCCGGTCCGCGCGCTCACCATCGCCGGCACCGACTCCGGGGGCGGGGCCGGTATCCAGGCCGACTCGCGGACCATGGCGCTGTGCGGGGTGCACGCGTGCGTGGCGGTGGCCGCGGTCACCGTGCAGAACACGGTGGGGGTCAGCGGATTTCACGAGATCCCGCCGGAGGTCGTGGCCGCGCAGGTCCGGACCGTGGTGAGCGACATCGGGATCGGGGCGGCCAAGACCGGCATGCTCGCCTCCACCGGGATCATCGAGGCCGTGGCGGCGGTGTGCCGGGAGGTGGGGATCGGGCAGGACGGCGCGATTCCGCTCGTCGTCGATCCGGTCGCGGCGTCCATGCACGGCGACCCGCTGCTGCACGCGTCCGCACTGGATGCCTTGCGCGACACCCTGATTCCGCTCGCCACCGTCATCACCCCGAACCTCGACGAGGTGCGGCTGCTCACCGGCATCGAGGTCGTCGACGACGCGACCGCACGCAAGGCCGCCGTCGCGCTGCACGCCCTCGGCCCGCGGTGGGCCATCGTCAAGGGCGGCCACCTGCGCACCTCGGCGGTCAGCACCGACCTGCTCTTCGACGGCGACACCTTCCACGAGCTGACCGCGCCGCGCATCGCCACCGGCAACGACCACGGCGGCGGCGACACCCTGGCCGCGGCCATGGCCTGTGCCCTCGCGCACGGCTACACGGTCCCCGATGCCTTCGCCTTCGCCAAGGAGTGGACCCGCCGCAGCCTGGCCGCGGCCTACGACCTGGGCGCGGGCCACGGCCCGGTCTCCCCGCTGTGGCGGCTGCACACCGACCCGCGCGGCAACGCGATCTGACACCCACCCCGGCTCCCAGGAACCTCCCAGCTGTGACGCAGGGTCGGCCCAGCGTGGTCCACCAACTTGGTGATCATGACCGACACAGCGACCGCCGTCCGGGCGGCGGAACCAGCAGGGGCAGTGACCGCGCCCGTCGTGGACGTGGTCGTGCCGGTGTACAACGAGGAGCGCGATCTCGGGCCGTGCGTGCTGCGGCTGCGGGATTTCCTGGACCGTAGTTTCCCGTTCTCGACGCGAATCACCATCGCGGACAACGCATCCACCGACTCCACACTCCGGGTGGCCGCGCATCTGGCGCGGGAACTGCCGGGCGTGCGCGTGGTGCACCTGGACCGCAAGGGGCGCGGCCGGGCGCTGCGCCAAGTGTGGCTCGACTCGGACGCGCAGGTCGTCGCGTACATGGACGTCGATCTGTCGACGGACCTGAACGCCCTGCTCCCGCTGGTCGCGCCGCTGGTCTCCGGGCATTCGGACGTGGCCATCGGCACCCGGCTGGCGTCCTCCTCGCGGGTGGTGCGCGGACGCAAACGCGAGATCATCTCGCGCTGCTACAACCTGATCCTGCGCACCTCGCTGCGGGCCGGATTCTCCGACGCGCAGTGCGGGTTCAAGGCCATGCGCACCCCGGTGGCCCGGGTCGTGCTGCCGCTGGTCGAGGACGGCGAGTGGTTCTTCGACACCGAACTGCTGGTGCTGGCCGAACGCATCGGGCTGCGCATCCACGAGGTCCCGGTGGACTGGATCGACGATCCGGACAGCCGCGTCGACATCATCGACACCGCGCGCAAGGACCTGCTCGGTATCTGGCGGGTGGGCCGCGCGCTGGCCGCCGGCCGCCTGCCCATCAACGAACTGCGCGCGGCGGTCGGGCGCGAACCGTTGGTCCCGGGCGTGCCGCTCGGCATGGTCGGCCAGCTGGTGCGCTTCGGCATCGTCGGCGTCGCCTCGACCCTGGCCTACCTGCTGATCTACCTTGCGCTGCAGTCGTTCACGGGCGCCCAGGCCGCCAACTTCCTGGCCCTGCTCATCACCGCGGTCGGCAATACCGCCGCCAACCGCGCTTTCACCTTCGGCGTCCACGGCTCCACCCGCGTGGTCTCCCATCAACTCCAGGGCCTGGCCATCTTCGGCATCGGCCTGCTGCTGACCAGCGGATCCCTTTTCGCCCTGCATCATTGGGCGCCCGACGCCTCGGTCCACGTCGAACTAGTGGTCCTGGTGGCCGCCAACCTGCTCGCGACCCTCACCCGCTTCGTCGGCCTGCGCTGGGTCTTCCGCCAGGCGGGCGCACACGAGCCGGAGGGCGGCCGATGACCCGGCCGCGCCGTCCGGAGTCGCCGCACCGCGAGCGTCCACCGCTGATGTACGCGCGGCGATCGGGCACGGGCACGGTGAGACCAGCCGAGCAATCCACTCCGCGCGATGCACTCATCGAATCTCGCACCCGCCGCGCCGATTTCACCGTCCGGCCGCGGCATCCCCGACACGGCATCCTGCCCGATTGGGCGACCACCGGCATCGATACGCCCGAGGAGGCGAACCATGACGACGTTGCAAGCTGAGCCCGCCCACGCCCCCGTGGCGGCAGCCCCACGGCGGGTTTCGCGCCTGGAGTATCCGGCGCTGGCCGTGCTGCTGATCGGCACCGGGCTGGCGTACCTGTGGAATCTGTCCGCGAACGGGTGGGGCAACTCGTTCTATGCCGCGGCGGTACAGGCGGGTTCGGTGTCCTGGAAGGCGTTCTTCTTCGGATCCTCGGACGCGGCGAACTCCATCACCGTGGACAAGACGCCGCTGTCGCTGTGGCCCATGGAACTGTCGGTCCGGGTGTTCGGGCTCTCCAGCTGGAGCATGCTGCTCCCGCAGGTGCTCATCGGCGTCGCCTCGGTGGCCCTGCTGTGGGCGACCGTACGACGGAACTTCGGGGCGAGCGCGGGACTGCTGTCCGGGCTCGTGCTGGCGCTGACTCCCGTTGCGGCGCTGATGTTCCGGTTCAACAATCCCGACGCGCTGCTGGTGCTGTTCATGGTCGCCGCGGCCTGGGCCATGACCCGCGCGGTCGCGGACGGCCGCTGGCGGTGGCTGCTGCTGACCGGCCTGTTCATCGGACTGGGCTTCCTGACCAAGCAGCTCCAGGTCCTGCTGGTGGTGCCCGCACTGGCCCTGACCTACCTGATCGCGGGCCCGCCGAAGCTGGGCAAACGCGTCGCGCAGTTGTTCGCCGCGGGCGGCGCGATGCTCGCCGGCGCGGGCTGGTGGGTTCTCATCGCCGAACTCTGGCCCGCCGACGACCGGCCGTATTTCGGTGGCTCGCAGAATAATTCGATCATCGAACTAACCCTCGGCTACAACGGCCTCGGACGGCTCAACGGCGAGGAGTCCGGCAGCGTCGGCCCCGGCGGGGAACTGCCCGCGGGCGGGAACGGCATGTGGGGCAGCACCGGCATCGGGCGGCTCTTCGAGCCCGCGCAGGGCGGTCAGATCGCCTGGCTCATCCCGGCGGCGCTGATCCTGCTCGTCGCGGGACTTCTCCTGCGCGGCCGGTCCGTCCGGACCGATCCGCAGCGCGCGGCCCTGATCCTGTGGGGCGGCTGGCTGCTGGTGACCGGACTGGTCTTCAGCTTCATGAAGGGCATCTTCCACCAGTACTACACGGTGGCCCTGGCCCCGGCGGTGGCGATGCTGGCCGGCGCGGGCGCGGTCCTGCTCTGGCGCGAACGCGACCGGCTGTGGGTCCGCGCGACCCTGGCCCTGACCGTCGGCGCGACCGTCGCGACGGCGTGGATGCTGTTGTCCCGCAGCAGTTCCTTCCAGCCCTGGCTGCGCTGGACGCTCCTCGCGGCCGGTACCGTCACGGCCCTGGCGCTGCTGGTCCGCCTGCCCCGCAGGCTCGAACTGGTCGCCGCCACGGCGGCGGTACTGATCGGCCTGGCCGGCCCCCTGGCCTATACGGTCGACACCCTCGCCACCGGTCACGCCGGCCCGATCCCGTCGGCGGGCCCGAATGCCAAGGGCGGCTTCGGCTTCGGCCCCGGCGGCGGCCATCAAGACGGCGGCGGTCCGGACGGCGCCAACCGCGGTGACGGCGGCAACGGCCTGAGCATGCCGCCCGGCAACGCCCGCGGCACGACGCCGGGCGGCCCGATGGACGGCGGCGGAAACGCCACGCCCAACGGCACGACGAACGACGCGCCGACCGGCGCGAACCGTTCGGAGAACCGGATGGGCGGCGCGGCAGGCGGTCTGATGTCCGCCAGCACCCCCGGCGCAACCCTGACGGCCCTGCTCAGCGCCGAAGGCGACGAGTACACCTGGGTCGCCGCGACCGTCGGCTCGAACAGTGCCGCGGGCTATCAGCTCGCCACCGAACTCCCGGTCATGCCGATCGGCGGCTTCAACGGCAGCGACCCCTCCCCCACCCTGGCGCAGTTCCAGCAGTACGTCGCCGACGGCGAGATCCACTACTTCCTCGGCAGCGGCGAGAACGGGATGCGCGGCGGCCACTCCGGCACGAGCGCGGAGATAACCGCCTGGGTCACCGAACATTTCACCGCTCAGGAGGTGGACGGCGTCACCGTCTACGACCTCACCGCCCCGAAGAACTGAACACAAAATACGTACTCCCGCATACGCGCCCGCCTCCCTCGGGAGGCGGGCGCGGCGCGCGTTCGGATCAGCGGTACACGCTACCGGTGCCCGGGCTCTCCCATGACGGGCCGATGCTCCCGGAATCTATGCTGCCGACGTTCACGCTGCCGGTATCGAGACCGCAGCCATCCTGCTTCGGCGCATCGACGGGGGTGACACCGTCCGGCGTCGGGGCGACCGTCACGGTGATCGAAATCGAGTCCGCACCGCGCCGCGCCAGCAGCGTGTGGGTTCCCGCCGCTGACGGGACCCACACGATACTGGCCCTGCCCGGTTCCACCGCCGTATCGCCGCCGTGCGAACGGATGAGAGTACTCCCGATACAGCGGCCGTTGTCGTAGAAGCTCACGTGCCGGCTCGCACTGTCGCCGGGATTGGGTGACACCCCGATGCCGTACTTTCCACCGACGTAGAGGGCCTGCCCGGGGTCGGTGACGGATCCGACGCTGAGACGTTCCAGCCCGGCCGAGGCAGGGGCGGCCACCACGGCGACGGCGACCGATGACATGGCGAAAACAGCTGTCCCCCAGGCGATTCTACGACTCGAACCAGTATCCACGCGCATCCGTTCACTCCTGTCAGAACTACGTCGGGTCGCCGTGGACGATAGTTCTCCGGCCCTCTGAAAATCCTGCAGTTCAAACTTGCCGGGGGCCATCACTTTTCGGGGCACTCGAATCGGGGGCAGACACGACACGGGCCCGCCTCCGAATCGGAGGCGGGCCCGGCGGCGGCTCTCACCGGATCAGGCGAGTCCCCACGCCTGCAGCAGGTAGGTGATGTTCGCGGCCAGGGCGGTGACCGAGTTCGCGAGGTTCAGTGCGGCGGAGCCGAGGTCGATAATGGGCACGCTGGATCCTTCGTTCGGATACGGACTGGGATTCGTTATCCAAACTAGGTTTCTGGGCAAGCGACCAGCAATGTGACAGATCACGTATAACGGCCGGTCAGGCGCGATTATCGCCACTTCGAAACGGCGCTATGACGTAGGTCACTGCCCTACCCTGAAAGACGGCAATGCCGGACGATCCGATCCAGGGACTTGTCGTGATGAACGAACCTCTGCTGCCCCTCACCGATGAACGCCGCGAAGCCTTCTGGCGTCGCGTGGGCTGGAGCCCGGACCTCCCCGAACGAGAACGCAGGAGCATCGAGCTGCGCTGGGACGACGAATACATAGAAATGGCAGAGGTTTACGGCTGGTAGGAACCCTCGAACACGGCGCGCCTATCAGCGCTGCGCCTCCAGCGCGGTGTGCAGGGTGGCCGCCCACTGCTGCACGATCTCCTTGCGGCGCAGGGAGTCGTCGGTGAGCACGTCGGCGAGCCCGAGCCCGCGTGCCAGATCCATCGTCGCCTGAACCAGATGGTGCGCAACGGGATTCGCGTCATCGACCCCGAGCGCCTCGACCGCCATGCGGTGCGAGACGCGGCCGAATCGCGCTTCCATCGGCAGAATCCGCTCGCGCAGGGCCGGATCGGCGGCGGCGTGCGTCCACACCTGCAGCGCGGCCTTGAAGAACGGGGTCGTGTAACCCTCGACCAGGGCGGTGACCACCGCCTCGGTCCGGCCCACGCCCTCGGCCACCTCGCCCAGGGCGAGGGCATCGGCCTTGGACTGGTCCATGCGCGTGTCGAACATGTAGTCCAGGGCCGCGGTGATCAGATCCTCGCGCGTCGGGAAGTGATGCTGCGCCGCACCCCGGGATACCCCGGCCCGTTCGGCCACCACGGCGACCGTCGCCGCCGCCCAGCCCATCTCGGCCAGGCAGTCGATGGTCGCCTCCAGCAGCCGCTGCCGGGTGGCCCGGCTGCGGTCCTGCTTGGGTTCGTGGGGTGTGGCCATGGTGGCTATTCTGCCCAGCTCGGTGGACGCTTCTGAAAGAAGGCCGTCATGCCCTCGATCACATCGGCGGTGCCGAAGAAGCTGCCCGAGCGCTCGGCGAGGGTGTCGGCCTGGCGATCGAACTCCGCGAGGATGGGCGCGGAGGTGAGGCGCTTGCTCTCGGCGAGCCCCTGGGGCGAACCTTTGCGCAGGTCGGCGCGAAATCCCCGCACCGTGGCGGCCGGGTCGTCGGCGGCCAGGGTGATGAGCCCGATGCGCTCGGCCTCGGCGGCGTCGAAGGTCTCCCCGGTCTGGAAGTAGCGCGCCGCCGAGCGCGGGGTCATGCGCGGCAGCAGGGTCAGCGAGATCACGAACGGGGCCAGGCCCAGCCGCGCCTCGGTGAGCGCGAAGCTGCTGCTCCGCCCGGCCACGACGATGTCGCAGCCGGCGACCAGGCCCATGCCGCCCGCACGGACGTTGCCGTCGATCTGGGCGACGACCGGCTTGGGCAGCTCCAGGACGCGGCGCAGCACCGACACCATCCACCCGGTGCGGATGCCGGCCGCCGCTGCCGGATCGGCGTCGATGGCCTCGCGCAGATCCGCACCGGCGCAGAAGGTGTTGCCGGTGTGGGTGAGCACCACCCCGCGCACCGCGGTATCGGCGGCGGCTTTCTCCAGGCCCGCCAGCAGCTCCGTCACCAGCCGGGACGAGAGCGCGTTGCGATTGTGCGGGGAGTCCAGGGTCAGCACGGCGAAGCCGTCGTCCTGGACCTCGTAGCGCACGAACGGCGCGTCGGGGGTGGTCTCACTCATTCAGCTCTCCTGAATCTCGTTGTCGCGCAGAACTATTGCCCGGGTCAGTACGACCGGGGCAGACCGAGCGAGTGCTGCGCCACGAAGTTGAGCACCATCTCGCGGCTGACCGGGGCCACCCGGCCGATGCGCGCGGCGGCCAGCATGCCCGCCAGACCCACATCGGAGGTCAGGCCCGCGCCGCCGTGCGTCTGGATGGCCTGGTCCAGCGCCTTGATACTCGCTTCGGCCGCCGCGTATTTCGCCATGTTGGCCGCCTCGGCCGCGCCGAAGTCGTCACCCGAGTCGTACAGGTGCGCGGCCTTCTGCATCATCAGCTTCGCCAGCTCCAGCTCGATCTTGACCTGCGCCAGCGGATGCGAAATGCCCTGGTGCGCACCGATCGGCGTCTTCCACACCGTGCGCTCCTTGGCGTAGGCCACGGCCTGATCGATGGCGTAGCGGCCCATGCCGACCGCCATGGCCGCACCCATGATGCGCTCGGGGTTCAGACCCGCGAACAGCTGCCCGAGCGCGGCGTCGGCCTCACCGACCAGCGCGGTCGCGGGCAGGCGCACATCGTCCAGGAAGAGCGTGAACTGGTTGTCCGGCTCGATGATGTCCATCTCCTGCTTCGTCTTCACGAAGCCGGGGGCGTCCACCGGGACGATGAACAGCGCGGGCTGGAGCTTGCCGGTCTTGGCGTTCTCGGTCCGCGCGACGATGAGCACCGCGTCGGCCTGATCCACGCCGGAGATGTAGATCTTGCGGCCGGTGAGCAGCCAGTCCTCGCCGTCCCGGCGCGCGGTGGTGGTGATCTGGTGCGAGTTCGAGCCCGCGTCCGGCTCGGTGATGCCGAAGACCATCTTGGCCGAGCCGTCGGCCAGCTTGGTCAGCCAGTGCTGCTTCTGCGCGTCGGTGCCGAACTTGCTGATGATGGTGCCGCAGATCGCGGGCGAGACCACCATGAGCAGCAGGCCGCAGCCCCGCGCGGACAGCTCCTCCTGCACCAGCGCGAGCTCGTAGATGCCCGCGCCACCGCCGCCGTACTCCTCGGGCAGGTTCACGCCCAGGAAGCCGAGCTTGCCCGCCTCGTCCCACAGCTCGTCGAAGGGCTCGTTCTTGCGGGCCTTGGGTCCGGCGTAATCGCGGAAGTTGTACTTGGCGGCCAGTTTGGACACCGCGTCGCGCAGCGCCTTCTGTTCCTCGGTTTCGACGAAACTCATTGCCTACTCCTGGTTTTCGCTGTCTTCGGATTCCGCCTGGACCACGGCGAGTACCGCGCCCACTTCGACCTGCTGCCCCGCGCTCACAGGGAGTTCGGTGAGAACGCCCGCGCTGGGCGCGGCGATGGTGTGCTCCATCTTCATCGCCTCCAGCCACAGGATGGGCTGGCCCTTCTCCACCCGGCTGCCGACCTCGGCCGCGACGCGAATGACCGCGCCCGGCATCGGGGCCAGCAGCGAGCCCTCGGCCACCTGATCGGCCGGATCCTCGAACCGCGGCAGCCGGCGCACCGACACCGGGCCGAGCGGGGAGTCCACCGCCACCAGATCGCCGTAGCGGGCCACGGCGAAGCGGCGGCGCACCGGCCCGCGCTCGCCCGGCACCAGCAGGGTCACCGAATCCGGTGTGGCCTCGATCAATTCGAGCCCGGCGAAGCCGTCGACCTCGAGCCCGGACCGGGTGATGCGGTACCGGACCTCGTGCTTACCGCTGACCCGGCTCTCGTACGACTTGGACTGCGGCTGCGACGCCAGATTGCGCCAGCCGCTGGGGACGCCGGAACCGACCTTGGCGGCCTGGCGATTCGCGGCGGCCTCGGCCAGCGCGGCCGCCACGATCGAGAGCGCCTCGTCCGACTCCGAGGCCAGCGGCGCGGCGAGCGCGTCGAGCCCGTGGGTGGCGAAGAACGCGGTGTCGGTGTCCCCGGCCAGGAACGCCGGATGCCGCAGCACCCGCACCAGCAGATCGCGGTTGGTGACCAGACCGTGAATCTCGGCCCGCTGCAACGCCGATGCCAGCAGATGCGCGGCCTCGTCGCGGGTCTCGGCGAAGGAGATGACCTTGGACAGCATGGGGTCGTAGTGCACGCCCACCAGCGAACCGTCCACGACGCCGGTGTCCAGGCGCACGCCCGGCTCGGTCAGCACGGTGAACTCGCCGATGGTGCCCGGGATCGCGAGCCGGTGCACCGGGCCGCTCTGCGGCTGCCAATCGTGCGCGGGATCCTCCGCGTACAGGCGCACCTCGATCGAGTGCCCGCGCATGGCCGGCTGGGTGGCCGGCAGCGGCCGCCCGGCGGCGACCTGCAACTGCAGGCGCACCAGATCCAGGCCGGTGACCTGCTCGGTGACCGGATGCTCCACCTGCAGACGGGTATTCATCTCCAGGAAGAAGAAATCGCCCTTCTCGTCGGCCAGGAATTCGACGGTGCCCGCACCCTCGTAGCCGATGGCCTCCGAGGCCAGCCGCGCCGCCTCGAACAGCCGCGCCCGCATGCCGTCGATCTTCTCGACCAGCGGGGACGGGGCCTCCTCGACGACCTTCTGATGGCGGCGCTGGATCGAGCACTCGCGCTCGCCGACCGACCACACGGTGCCGTGCTGATCGGCCATGACCTGGACCTCGATGTGGCGGCCGGTCTCGAGGTAGCGCTCGCAGAACACCGTCGGATCGCCGAACGCGGAGGCGGCCTCGCGGGCCGCGCCCTCGATCTGCTCGGTGAGCTCGGACAGTTCGCGCACCACGCGCATACCGCGCCCGCCACCGCCCGAGGACGCCTTGATCAGCACCGGCAGCATGTCGGCGGTGACCTCGGCGGGATCGAGCTGCTTGAGCACCGGAACGCCGGCGGCGTCCATCATCTTCTTGGACTCGACCTTGGAGCCCATCTGCTCGATCGCCTGGACCGGCGGGCCGATCCACACGAGCCCCGCCGCGATGACGGCTTTCGCGAATTCGGCGTTCTCGGAGAGGAATCCGTAGCCGGGGTGGATGGCGTCGGCGCCGGCGGCCAGCGCCGCCTCGATGATCAGCTCACCGCGCAGGTAGGTCTCGGCCGGGGTGTTGCCGGGCAGCCGGATGGCGGCGTCGGCCTCGGTCACGTGGGGCGCGGCCGCGTCGGCGTCGGAGTAGACCGCCGTCGTGCCGATACCCATCCGGCGACAGGTCGCGAATACGCGCCGCGCGATCTCGCCACGGTTGGCGACCAGAACGTTCGTAATCTCCATACCGGCACTCACATTCGGAAGACGCCGAAGCCCTCGGCGCCCTTGATCGGGGCATTGTGGATGGCGGACAACGCCATTCCCAATACCGTGCGGGTGTCGCGCGGGTCGATGACGCCGTCGTCGTACAGGCGGCCCGACATGAACATGGGCAGCGACTCGGCCTCGATCTGCGCCTCGATCATGGCGCGGATACCGGCGTCTGCCTCGGCGTCGAACGGGATGCCCCGGGCCTCGTTGGCCGCGCGGCCCACGATGGAGATGACACCGGCCAGCTGCGCGCCACCCATGACGGCGGATTTCGCACTGGGCCAGGCGAAGACGAAGCGCGGGTCGTACGCGCGACCGCACATGCCGTAGTGGCCGGCGCCGTAGGACGCGCCCATGAGCAGGGAGATGTGCGGCACCTTGGAGTTGGAGACCGCGTTGATCATCATCGCGCCGTGCTTGATGATGCCGTTCTCCTCGTATTCCTTGCCCACCATGTAGCCGGTGGTGTTGTGCAGGAACAGCAGCGGGGTGTTCTTCTGATTGGCCAGCTGGATGAACTGGGCCGCCTTCTGCGCCTCTTCGCTGAAGAGCACGCCGCGCGCGTTGGCCAGAATGCCGACCGGGTAGCCGTGCAACTCGGCCCAGCCCGTGACGAGGCTGGAGCCGTACAGCGGCTTGAACTCGTCGAAATCGGAGCCGTCGACCACGCGCGCGATGACCTCGCGCGGATCGAAGGGGATCTTGAGATCGGCCGGGACGATGCCGGACAGCTCGTCCTGGTCGTACAGCGGTTCGATGATCTCCGCGGCCGGGCGCGCGGCCGGGCCCTGCTTCTTCCAGTTCAACCGGCGAATGATGGAGCGGCCGAGGCGAATAGCGTCCTGCTCGTCGACGGCCAGGTAGTCGGCCAGACCCGAGACCCGGGCGTGCATCTCGGCGCCGCCGAGGGATTCGTCGTCGGTCTCCTCACCGGTCGCCATCTTCACCAGCGGCGGACCGGCCAGGAAGACCTTGGAGCGCTCCTTGATCATGACCGTGTAGTCGGACATGCCGGGGATGTACGCGCCACCGGCGGTCGAGTTGCCGAAAACCAGCGCGACCGTGGGGATTCCGGCCGCGGACAGCCGGGTCAGGTCCCGGAACATCCGCCCGCCCGGGACGAAGACTTCCTTCTGCGTCGGCAGATCGGCGCCGCCGGACTCGACCAGGCTGATGCAGGGCAGCCGGTTCTCCAGGGCGATGTCGTTCATGCGCAGGGTCTTGCGCAGCGTCCACGGATTCGACGTGCCACCGCGCACGGTCGGATCCGGGGCCACGATCATGCACTCGACGCCCTCGACGACGCCGATGCCCGCGACCACGCTCGCGCCGACGTGGAAGTCGCTGCCCCAGGCCGCCAGCGGGGCCAGCTCCAGGAATGGGGAATCCTCGTCGATCAGCAGCTCGATGCGCTCACGCGCGGTCAGCTTGCCGCGCTTGCGATGCCGGGCCACCTTCTCCGGACCGCCGCCGCCGATGTTCTTGGCGTACTCGGCCTCGACCTCGCCGAGCTTGGCCGCCATCGCCTCGGCCGCGGCCGAGAAGTCCGCCGAGGCCGGGTCTACGTTCGTGCGCAGAATACTCAAGACTGGAACCCCAATCGCTTTGCCGCCAGGGCGGTCAGGATCTCGTTGGTGCCGCCGCCGATACCGAGGATGCGCACATCCCGGTACTGCCGCTCCACCTCGGACTCGCGCATGTAGCCGAGGCCGCCGAACAGCTGCACGGCCTGGTGCGCCACCCACTCGGCCGTCTCCACCGCGGTGTTCTTGGCGAAGCACACCTCGGCGATGAGATCGGTCTCCCCGCCGGCCGCGCGCTCGGCGATATGGCGGGTGTAGACGCGGGCGACGTCGATGCGGCGCGCCATCTCCGACAGCGTGTTCTGCACGGACTGCCGGCTGATGAGCGGACGGCCGAAGGTCTCGCGATCGCGGGTCCAGGCCAGGGTCAGGTCCAGGCAGCGCTGGGCCTGTGCGTACGCCTGCACGGCCAGGCCGACCCGCTCGCTCACGAAAGCACTGGCGATCTGGGCGAATCCGGAGTTCTCCGGGCCGACCAGGTTCGAGACCGGCACGCGCACATCGACATAGGACAGCTCGGCGGTGTCCGAGGCCAGCCAGCCCATCTTGTCGAGCTTGCGGCTGACGGTGAAGCCGGGCGTGCCCTTCTCCACCACGAGCAGCGAAACCCCGCCCGCGCCATCGCCTCCGGTGCGCACCGCGGTGACCACGTAGTCCGCGCGCACGCCGGAGGTGATGTAGGTCTTCGCGCCGTTGACGATGTACTCGTCGCCGTCGCGGACGGCCCTGGTGGTGAGGTGCCCGACATCGGAGCCGCCGCCGGGTTCGGTGATGGCGAGCGAGCCGATCTTCTCCCCGGCCAGGGTCGGCTTGACCCAGCGCTCGATGTGCTCGGCGTTACCGGTGGCGGCGATGTGCGGAACCGCGATGCCGCAGGTGAACAGCGAGGCGAAGAGCCCGCCCGAACCGCCCGCGTAATGCAGCTCCTCACACACGATGGCGGCGTCGATGGCGTCGCCGTCCGAACCGCCGACGGCCTCGGGGAACTGCACCCCGAGCAGGCCCAGCGCACCGGCCTTCTTGTGCAGCTCGCGCGGGATCTCCCCATCGCGCTCCCAGTCGGCGAGGTACGGCAGCACCTCGCGCTCGGCGAATCCGCGCACGGTGGCGCGCAATTCGCGACGCTCGGGGCTTTCCCACAGATTGACGTAGCTCACAACAGCTCCACGGGGATATCGATGTGCCGGGCCCGGAGCCATTCCCCGAGCCCCTTGGCCTGCGGATCGAAGCGGGCCTGATAGGCCACACCCGCCCCGAGCAGACCCTCGACGATGAAGTTCACGGCCCGCAGGTTCGGCAGCACGTGCCGGGTGATCGGCAGTTTCGCCGTCTCGGGCAGCAGCAGGCGCAGCTCGTCCACGGTCAGGGCGTTGACCAGCCAGCGCCACTGTTCGTCGGTGCGCACCCAGACGCCGATGTTGGCGTTGCCGCCCTTGTCACCGCTGCGCGCCAGCGCGATGGTCCCGAGCGGGACACGCCGGGTCTCGCCGGCCGGAAGCGGCTGCGGCAGCGCGGGTTCGGGCACGTTGGCCAGTTCCAGGGTGTCGCTCGCGGGGGCGATGTCGACCGTGCTGCCGTCGGGCAGCACCGCGATGTGCGGCACCTGCTTCGCGTCCACGTAGCCGGGAACGAAGACCCCGTACGGCGATCCGTTGCCGGGCAGCGTGCTCAGCGAGAAGCCCGCGTAGCTCGCCAGCGCCAATTCCACGGCGACGCTGGAGAATCCGCGACCGACCTTGTTGGGGTCCGGATCGCGCACCACGCAGCGCAGCAGGGCGCTGGCCTGCTCCTCGGTCTCGGCGTCGGGGCGATCCAGGCGCGCGAGCGTCCAGTCCAGCTCGGCCGGGCGCACCGGCAGCCACGATTCCAGCTGACGCTGTACGAGTTCGGCCTTGGCCTCGATGTCGAGACCGGTGAGGATGAACTCCATCTCGTTGCGGAAGCCGCCGATGGTGTTGAGCGAGACCTTGGTTCGCGGCGGCGGAGCTTCGCCGGTCACGCCGCTGATGAGTACGCGGTCCGGGCCGTCCTGGCTCAGCTCGATGGTGTCCAGGCGGGTGGTGACATCGGGTCCGGCGTAGCGCGCGCTCTGGATCTCGTACATGAGCTGCGCCGCAACCGTATCCACGGTGACCGCGCCGCCGGTGCCGGCGTGCTTGGTGATGATCGTGCTGCCGTCGCGGCGGACCTCGGCGATCGGGAAGCCGGGGCGGTTCAGATCCGCGATCTCGGTGAAGAAGGCGAAATTGCCGCCGGTGGCCTGGGTGCCGCACTCGATGACGTGCCCGGCCACCACCGCGCCCGCGAGCGCGTCGTAATCGGTTCGGCCCCAGCCGAAGTGCGCCGCCGCCGGTCCGACGACCAGCGCCGCGTCGGTGACCCGGCCGGTGACCACGATGTCGGCCCCGGCGTTCAGCGATTCGGCGATGCCCCACGCGCCCAGGTAGGCGTTGGCGGTGAGCGGCGAGCCGAGCCCCAGTTCGCTTGCGCGCGAGAGCAGATCGTCACCGGTCACGTACGCGATCTTCGGGGCCAGCCCGAGCTTGTCCGCGAGCTCGCCGACCTTCCCGGCCAGTCCGGCGGGATTCAGGCCGCCCGCGTTGACGACGATGCGCACACCCTTGTCCAAGGCGGTGCCGAGGGTGCCTTCCAGCTGCCGCACGAAGGTCTTCGCGTACCCGAGGTTCGCGTCCTTCATCCGGTCCCGGCCCAGGATCAGCATGGTGAGTTCGGCGAGATAGTCGCCGGTCAGCACGTCGAGTTCGCCGCCGTCGAGCATCTCGCGCATCGCGCTCGCCCGATCGCCGTAGAAGCCGGAACAATTGCCGATCCGAATGAGCTCGGGATCGTCGGCGAGCTGACTCATTACTGGGCCTCCCTGTGCACCCGCGCGCGGCACGGCGTCCTCGCCGTGTTCGCAACCAGGGTCACACCGCGCCGGAAAAAAATCAAGCCTGCGTGCTTGTTAATTGCCGGCGATTCCGGTCCCCCGCGGAATTCACCCCGGTCGAGCCGCTACCGGAGATTTCGGACACTCCACACGCGGCCCGCGGCGGGCGGGCGCGCACCGACCGGGCAGACTCGACCCGTGACGATTCTGATGCTGGCCCTGGCCGGATTCCTGCTCGGCGGCGCCTACTCGCTGTGGAAGACCTCGCGGCCGCTGGCCTTCGGGCTGGTGAGCCTCGCGGTGCTCGCGGCCCTGGGCGCGTTCCTCTGGCGCTGAAAAAGGCGGCCCGGGAACTCCGAGCCGCCCGTCAACCCCCGGAAATCGCTATTCGGCTTCCAGGCGGAAGATCCGCAGATCCTCCGGCACGCCGCTGAGCGGCGCCGCGAAGAAGCTGCGCCGATAGGGCTTGACCCCGAAGCCCAGCTGTTCGAGGGTCTCCGGCGAGAGCGCCTCCAGGGTGACCGCGGACAACATGGTGTTGCCGTTGCCGCCCGCCGCCATGACCCTGGCCGCGATCGTGACGTCCACGCCCAGCCAATCCCCGCCGATCTCGCGCGGTGACCCGGTGTGCAGGCCCATGCGCATCTGCGGGCGGTAGCCGTCGATGGAGACGGCTGCGAGGTTCTCCTTCGCCGCGACCGCCGCCTGCAGCGCGCGATCGGCCGAGGGGAACACGGCCATCAGGCCGTCGCCCATGCGCTTGATGACCTGACCGCCGCGCTCGGCGACCGGCGGCTCGATGGCCCGGGCGACCCGGCGCAGCAGTTCCAGCGTCGCCTCGTCACCCGCGGCGAGCGACCAGCTCGAGAACGCCACCAGGTCGGTGAACATGATCGTGACGTCCTGCGGGCCCCGGCCCTTGCCGACCCGTTCCAGCATGGCCTGCCACACCTGCAGCGCGCCCAGGCCCAATTCCTTGGCCGCGCTCGGCGAATCGCCGAGCGCCTTGTCCGCCGCGCGGGCCACCGCTCGCGCGCCGCCCGGCCCGGAGACCGAGAGCGGATCGCCGAACGCGGGATCGCCGGGTAGATTCTCGCGGGCCTTGCGAATGACGCCGATCAGATCCCCGCGCTGATTCGCGGCGTTGACCAGGGCCGAGAGCTGGCCCGGGAACCGCGCGCCGGAACGCCGGCGGCCCGATTCGGCATCGTCCTCGAGCTCGTCGTCGGCCAGTTCGGCCGGGGTGAGGGGAATGACCACGTCACGATTGATCTTGCGGGGCTCGCGCCCGCGCGCGCCGTTGACACCGCGCGACCGGCTGCGATCGGTCCCCAGTCCCTCCGTGCGGGACGCGTCGGACGCGTCTTCGCCGCCTTCGGAGGGTCGTTCGCTCACGCGGAGAGCGTATCTCAGCCCTTGATCGCCGGATGGATGAATGACCGCCACCTGACACCTCCCGATCGGTTCGAGCGGCCACACCTTTGGACCCGCCGATTGTTTGAGTGCTTTGGTTGCTGTTGCGATGCTACCCATGCCCAATTACCGGGGCCAGAAACTACGCGCCCCCTGCGACAGTATTCACATCCCGTTCATCCGGTGGGCTGCGCGACCCGGTACGGCATCGGCCCGACGCGGGATCCGCGTCGGGCCGATGTGCCGCCGCGCCGGGCAGTGGCCGACGGCTCCCTGGGCAGGGTCTCTACGCGTCGCGCTTGTTCACCACCACCAGCGCGGCGCCGAAAACGATCGCCACGAAAGCGGCGAAGTACACCAGGCTCCCCCACGGGCCCCAGTGCCAGTTGATGACCTGCAGCTCATCTGCGGTACCCACCGTGTAGAACCGGCCGGCATTCTGAAAAGGCAAGAAAGCGCCGACATTTCGGCCGAAGCTGCCGAAGGCGCCCAGCAGGAGTTCGATGACCGTCGGGAGCAGCAGCACGATGGAGATGGCGGCCGCGCTCTGGCGGACCAGCACGCCGACGCCGATCGCGAAGACCACCGCGAGGAAGGCGTAGATCGGGACGCCGTAGAGCCCGCGCGCGGTGTCGGCGTTGAGCACCAGCCCCTGCGCGGCATCACCGCCGATCGCCTTGGCCAGCGCGTATCCGAGCAGGGACACCACGCCGATGACCACCGCGCCGAAGACGCCGAGCAGGCCCGCCTTGGTCAGCAGAACCTTGTCCCGCGCGGGGGTTGCTAGAAATGTGCTGCGAATGGTTCCGAATCGATACTCACTGGTGACCGCCAGCGTGGCCATGATCATCAGCACCAGTACGCCGAAACCGCTCGTACCGCCGACCGCGCCGCTGAGGGTGATCCCCTCCTTGTCGACCGCCGCGAGCAGGGCCGCGAAGCCGAGGCCCAGCGCCACGATGATCGCCGTGCACCACCAGGGCGAACGGGTCGAGGTGAGCTTGATACGTTCCGCTGCGAGCACGCCCATCAGAGCGCACCTCCCATCACCTGGTCGAAGCCTGCACCGTGGTACTCCACCGCACCACCGGTCATACGCATGAACGCCTCCTCGAGCGAAGCCCGCTGCGGGGACAGCTCGAACAGCGTGATGTCGTGCGCGCCTGCGAGTTTGCCGACCACGTCACTGGTCACCCCCGCCACCACCAGCGCCGCGCCCTCGGTGTCCGCGGCGTCCTCGCGCACGGTCATCCCGTTCGAGGTGAGCAGGCTGCGCAGCTGATCCAGCTGCGGACTGCGCACGCGCACGGACTGTTCCGAGGAGCGCTCGATGAATTCCTTCGTGCTCACATCGGCCATGAGCTGACCCCGGCCGATGACGATGAGATGTTCCGCGGTCTGCGCCATCTCCGAGAGCAGGTGGCTCGACACCAGCACGGTGCGGCCCTCGGCGGCCAGGCGCTGCATGAAGCGGCGGATCCACAGGATGCCCTCGGGGTCGAGGCCGTTCACCGGCTCGTCGAACAGCAGCACCTTGGGATCGCCGAGCAGCGCGCCCGCCAGGCCCAGACGCTGGGACATGCCGAGCGAGAAGCCGCCCGCGTTGCGGTTGGCGACCTCGCTGAGGCCGACCAGGCGGAGCACTTCCTCCACGCGCGCCACCGGAATGTCGTTCGACGCGGCCAGCCAGCGCAGATGCGACCGGGCCGACCGGTTCGGATGCACCCACTTGGCATCCAGCAGGGCGCCCACCGATTCGAGCGGCCGCTGCAGCTCGCGGTACGGCTTACCGTTGATGAGCGCGGTACCGGAGGTCGGCGCGTCCAGGCCCAGGATCATGCGCATCGTGGTCGACTTGCCCGCCCCGTTCGGGCCGAGAAAGCCGGTCACCTGCCCCGGGCGAACAGTGAACGACAGATCCGACACAGCGACGGTTTGCCCGTAGTGTTTGGTCAGGCCCCTCAGTTCGATCATGGGGACCAGTCTTCCCCAACTGTCGTGCTCGCACTATCGACCCGAGGTCGCGCTTCGGATACACCTCGAGGATGACCCGGGGCCGCGGGGCCCGGGGTCGAGCCCCCACCCACACCCCGAAACCCGGACCGACGCCTCGCCGCATTCGGGCCCGCCGGCAGCCGCGTGGTGATCACGTTGTGCGATATCCAGCAGACGGGGGCTTACCGGCGTGGTCGAGCAGCCCGCTGTTCACCGTGGGCCGTCGGCCTGGAAACCTCGCTCGCCCAAGGGGACCCGACCTGGGCCGGATCGTGGCAGCGGTCGAGATGGCACCCGTGACAACCCCGCCGGAGTCGCGCACTCGCCAGGACGCCGCGCGAGTGTCGTGCGAGCCGCCCGGACGAGATCAGAGATCGGGCGAGGAGGCCTGGGCCCAGAAGCGTTTGGGGATGCGGCCCGCCGCGCGGGCGAGGCGGCCCGCTTCCACGGCGTGCGCCATGGCCTTCGCCATGAGGGCGGGTTGGCGGGCTCGGGTCACCGCGGTGGCGAGCAGGACCGCGGAGCAGCCCAGTTCCATGGCCAGGGCCGCGTCGCTGGCGGTGCCGATACCCGCGTCCAGGATGACCGGGACGTTCGCGGCGGCCACGATCATCTCGATGTTGTGCGGATTGCCGATGCCGAGGCCGGTGCCGATCGGCGAACCCAGCGGCATGACCGCCGCGCAGCCGATGTCCTCCAGGCGGCGCGCCAGCACCGGATCGTCGTTGGTGTACGGCAGCACGACGAAGCCGTCGTCCACCAGTTGCTCTGCGGCGGCGACCAATTCGATGGCGTCGGGCAGCAGGGTGCGCTCGTCGGCGATGACCTCGAGTTTGACCCATTCGGTGCCCAGGGCCTCGCGCGCGAGCTGGGCGGTGAGCACGGCCTCGGCGGCGGTGCGACAGCCCGCGGTGTTGGGCAGCGGGGCGATCTCGAGCTTCTTCAGCAGGTCGAGCACCCCGGTGCCGCCGGCGGCGTCCACCCGGCGCATGGCGACGGTGGTCAGCTCGGTGCCCGAGGCGATCAGGGCTTCCTCCAGCACCGAAAGGCTCTCCGCGCCACCGGTTCCCATGATCAGCCGGGAACCGAACTCGCGGCCCGCGATGACCAGCGGATCGGCGCCGCTAGCCACCCTGCACCGCCGTCAGCACCTCGAGTTCCCAGCCGCGCTCGACCGGCTCGTCCCAGCGCGACTTGGGGAACAGCGCGCCGTCCACCGCCACCGCCACGCCCTGGCAGGGCAGGTTCAGCGCCTCCAGCACCGCGCGCACCGACGGCGCTTGCGCGAATTCGTGCTCCTCACCGTTGACGGTGATGGCGACCGGGATAGCGGTCATCGGATTCCTCCTGGGTGGATCGGGACGGACGGGGCGGACCGTGGGGGTGGCGCGGAATGCGGCGGCTCCGGCTCGCGCGCAGCGGAATCCGCGACGATGCCTGCGCCGGAACCCCGGGCACCGCTCGGCCCGGAATTCGGGGCAGCGCTCGCCCCGGGGTATGAGACAGCGCTGACTTCGGAAGATGGCACGCCGCCGGAACCGGCCGGGGCGTGACCGCGAGGACTGTCCGCGCCCGCACCGGGCCGGGTGAAGCGCCCCGGATCCGCGGCGCGCGCGGCGGGGAGGACGGATCCGGCGAGCAGCTCGACGACCGCGTCGGCGGTGACCGGGACGCCGAGAATGCCGTTGCGGCCGTGCCCGGTCGCGGCGATCACGCGCTCGTCGAGATAGCCGATGAGCGGCAGGTTGTCCGGCGAGCCGGGCCGCGAACCCGCCGTGGCCTCGGCGAATTCGTACTCGCCGATGCCGGGGAAGACCGCTTCCGCGTCGGTGATGAGGTCGCGCACACCGGCGACCGTGACGGCGGTGTCGAACCCGGCCTCGTATTGCGTTGCGCCCAGCACGATTCCGTCACCGCGCGGCACCAGGTAGATGGGCCTGCCGTGCACCCGGGCACGAATCACGTGACGCGGCTGCGCCGGCGCGCTGGGGCGGCGGCGCAGGCGAAGTATCTCCCCCTTAACCGGTCGTACGGGCAGTCCGGGCCACAGCTCGGCCGAGGCGGCGCCGGCGGCCAGCACGATGCGATCGTGCGGCAACTCACGCAGCACGCGGACTCCCGCAATCCCGCCACCGGCGGCAAGATCCGGGTCGCCGGTGCGGGGCTCGGCCACCACGCGTTCGGTCCGGAACTCCACCCCGGCCCGCGCGCACGCGTCGCGCAGGGCGGCGACCAGGGCCCGGTTGTCCACCGCGGGCTCGTCGGCGGCCAGCAGGCCGGCGCGTACGGTCCGGCCCAGACCCGGTTCCGCCGCGCGGACTCCGGCGCGATCGAGCAGGCGCAGGCGCTCGGTTCCCGCCGCGACACGCGCCACGCCACCGCCGGAGGACGAAACCGCTTCCGGCACAGCCGAATCGGGCGCGGCGGCGGCCTGGAAGCCGCGCAGCTCGTGCGCGTTCACCCAGTCGGCGACGGTGCGCAGATCGGCGACGTCGGCACTGTCCAGGGCCACTGTCAGGGTTTCGCGGGCGGTGAAGAGCTCGATTCCGGTGGCCGCGGTCAGGCGGGCGGCGAAGTCGGGCCAGCGGACCAGGGACGCCGCGCCGAACTCCAGGGCCGCGTCCTCGCCGGGCCAGCCCTCGGACAGGGGTGCGAGCATGCCGCCCGCGACCCAGGACGCTCCGGCGCCGATCGCGGGGTCGAACAGTGTGACCGTCCAGCCCGATTCGGCGGCCCGCCATGCGATCGAGAGACCGATCACACCGCCGCCGACGACGGCCAGAGTCCGCATCCGGTTCCACCTCACCACTGCCCGGGTTACAGCCCCGGGGCCTGCACTGACAGCGATAACGAGCGCGAAGATCGCGTTCTTCGAACGACCGCATCACGCATGAGACGCGGCTGCGTTTCGTTTCGCCCCACCAAGGTATCGCGACTAGCGTCGAGCCCGTGCAACCCTCCCACCCGAACAGGCCCGCATCGCCGCGGGAACGCCTGGCCGCGGCCCGGCTGTACCTGTGCACCGACGCTCGTCGGGAGCACGGTGACCTGGCCGCCTTCGCCGAAGCCGCGCTCGCCGGCGGCGTCGACATCATTCAGCTCCGGGACAAGGGTTCGCCGGGCGAGCAGCAGTTCGGCTCGCTCGAGGCCAAGGCCGAACTCGGCGCGCTGGCCGAACTGAAAGCCGCCGCCCGCAGACATGGCGCGCTGGTCGCGGTGAACGACCGCGCCGACATCGCCCTTGCCGCCGGCGCCGACGTCCTGCATCTGGGCCAGGGCGATCTACCCCCCTGGTACGCCCGCCGCATCCTGGGCCCCGACGTGGTCATCGGCCGCTCGACCCACAATCGCGCACAGGCCGGCCTCGCCGCGATCGACGAGCACATCGACTACTTCTGCACCGGCCCGGTCTTCGCGACCCCCACCAAACCCGGCCGCCAGGCGTCGGGCATCGACCTGGTCCGCTCGACCGCCGACGCCCACACCAGCCGCCCCTGGTTCGCGATCGGCGGCATAGACGACCAGCGCCTCCCCGAGGTCCTCGCCGCCGGCGCGACCCGAATAGTGGTGGTACGCGCGATCACTCACGCTCGCGACCCCGAGGCCGCCGCCCGCGCCCTCAAGCAACGGGTCCTGGACAACAGCGGCTACTGAACGACCCGCCCCGCGGGTTCCAGGCGGATCGGGACGCCGTTCAGGTGTGCCATGCCCGCCAGGCGTTCCACGTCGGTGAGGGCGCTGGACATCAGGTCGTTCACGTTCGCGCCGCCCGCAGCGTTGGCGCGCTGCCAGCCGCCGCTGTGGCCCCAGCCGTGCGGGATCGCCACCGTGCCCTCGGTCATGTCCTCGGTGCAGCGGGCCACGACCTCGATCGAGCCGTGCGGTGAGGTGACCCGGCAGCGGTCGCCGTCGGAGATGCCCGCGACCGCGGCGTCCTTGGGATTCACCCGGGCCGCGTGTTCGCGATGGCCGCGCATGAGCGGCTCGACGTTGTGCATCCAGGAGTTGTGCGACTTGAGCTCGCGCAGGCCGATCACTCGCAGGGGGTACGCGGGGTCCACCGGATCGGGGGTCAGATCGCGTAGTTCGGCGCGAATCTCCGGGGGCGCCAGGTGCACTCGGCGATCTCGATGCTTCACCACGTCGGCCAACACGCCGGTCTCGACGTCCTCCGCAAGGACCACCCCGTGCGGGTGGCGGCGCAGCATCGCCAGGCTCAACCCATTGCGGCGCAGGCCGAATCGATCGCCGTAGGGCCCGACGCGCAGGGCCAGATCCACCAGCAGCCGCGGGGTCGGGCGCACCGCGCCGCCACCGGGCAACCGGCGGCGCAGCGCGCTGAGCAGCCTGCCCGGCGCGTCGGGCCCGATCACGAAGGGCTGCACCCCGATTCGGGTGGCGATGTCGTCGATGATGCGCCATTCCTCGCGAGCCTCACCGGCGGGCTCCAGCACCCGCTCGGTGTACTGCGTGTACGGGGTCGGCGCGAGCGCGGTGAAGGGCAGCGGAATGTCGTCGCGCTCCAGGAAAGTCGTCGCGGGCAGGATGTAGTCCGCGGCTCGATTGGTCTCGGTGACATACAGGTCGATGGACACGAACAGGTCCAGATGACCCAGGGCGTCGGCCAATTCGCGGCCGTTGGGCAGCGACGACACCGGATTGCCCGCCGAGGTGAACAGCGCCCGCAACCGCCCCGGGCCCGGCGTGGTGATCTCCTTGGCCATGATCGCGGCCGGGAAGGTACCGAGCACGTCGGGGAAGTCGCCGATCCGCGACCGCGATTTGCCGTAGCGGATCAGGCCGAGCCGGGCGTTGAGCTCGGAGACCGCCACCAGTTCCCGGCCGAACACCGAACCGCCGGGCGCGTCGAGGTTGCCGGTGACCAGGGCGAGCGCGTCGATGAGGAAGGCCACCAGGGTCGCGTGCCGCCCCAGGCAGGTGCCGGTGCGCCCGTAGATCGCGGCCGAGGCGGCGCCGGCCAGATCGCGGGCGAGCGTGCGCACCCGGTCCGGGTCCAGACCGGTGACCGCGGCGGTCGATTCGGGGGTGAACCGGGCGACCGCCGCCCGCAGCTCCGCCACCTGCGCGGCCTGACGCCGCAGCGCGCGCTCGTCCGCCAGGCCCTCGTCGAAGATCACCTGCAGCAGGGCGGCCAGCAGCCAGGCGTCGCTGTCCGGGCGCACCCCGAGGTGTTCGAACAGCCGGGCGGTCTCGGTCCGGCGCGGGTCGACCACCACCACGCGCCCGCCGCGCGCGGTGATCGCGGTGAGCTTGTCCCGCACGCGCGGCGCGCTCATGGCGCTGCCGTGCGAGACGAGCGGGTTCGCGCCGAGCATGAGCAGGAAGTCGGTGCGGTTGAGATCCGGCACCGGCACCGTGGTGAGCGAGCCGTACAGCAGATGGCTGGCCACGAACCGGTTGTTGATGTCCTGCGAGCCCGCCGAATACACGTGCTTCAAACCGGCCGCCAGCTGAAAACCCACCAGCCACAGGGTGTGCGAGTAGGAGAACGAGGACGGATTGCCGAAATACCAACCGAGACTGTCGCGCCCGTGTTCGCGCGTGATGGCCCGCAGCCGCCGGCCGATGTCGTCCATCGCCTCGTCCCAGCTGACTCGTTCGAAGCCGTTCTCGGTGCGGCGCAAGGGGTATAGCACCCGATCCGGGTCGTTCTGCACCTCGGTGAACGCGATGCCCTTGGGGCAGGCGTTGCCGCGCGAGAGCGGATGTTCCTTGTCCGCGCGCAGGCGCACCAGCTTGCCGTCCTCGACGGTGGCGATCAGTCCGCAGAGCGGCTCACAGATCCGGCAGTAGGTGGGAACTTCGCGCGTGCTCACGCCATCAAGACAACACCTGCGCGAGAGTGAGGAACAACACATTTCCGGCCAGATCGGCGGCGGCCGCCGGGCCGGACGCGGGCTCGGCCGCCCCGATCCGGGCGGTGCGGGCCGTGCCGTCGGCGGCGTGCCCGTTGCCGCCGGGCAGCAACCACAGGAACCCGCCGTCGGCCAGGTCCAGGGTCCGGGGCAGCGCGGCGGCCACGGCCGCGGGATCGTCGACCCCGTCCAGGCTGACCCGGGTCGGGATCGCCCGCAGCGCCGGCCACGCGGCCGCGAAACCGGGGTGCAGCAGGCGCGCCTCGACCTGGTCCTCCGGAATCCACGCCAGTTCGCGGCTCTCGATGTTGCCGCGCAGCTTCAACTGCTGGGCACTGTCGGCGATGACCGTGGTGTACGTCCAGCCGCTGGGCGCGGTCGAGGTCACCCGGGAACCGCGCACCCGAATCGCGCCCGAGGTGATGCCCGCCTCCTCCTCGGCCTCGCGGACCGCGGCGTGCACACTGGTCTCGTGACTGTCCCGCGCTCCGCCGGGCAGCGCCCAGGTGCCGCCCTGATGACTCCACGCCGCGCGATGCTGCAGCAGCACCGCCGATCCACCGTCGGCGAGCGGGGCGCGCAGCAACAGTCCAGCGGCGCCGAAACGACCCCAGTGGCGGGTGCCATCGGGGCTCTTCGACCAACCGTCGCCGTCACCACGCATACGTCAAATCCCATCGTCGGTCCCCGTCGCGCACGGCGCCGGGTCTTCCCGCGTCACGGCACGGGTACATCCACAATAAGCTCAACCGACAGCAAGTAGCCGTTCGTACGAATTCGGTCAGTGGGAGGTGAGCATGGCTCGCACCGAGCAGTTGCGGCTCGACGAGCTGTCGCCGCGCGCCACGCTCGCCGCCGTCCGGGAACGGCTGGCGGCCACCGAGTTGCGCTCCTTCGCGCAGTCCTCGCCCGCCAAACTGCTCGCCGTCGGACTGGTGCTGCTGGGTTTGTGCGTGGCCGCGGGCACGGTCACCGCCGGCGCGGTGACCGATCGGCAACACGCCCTGGACGTCCTGCTCGACGAGTCCGAACCGGACGCCAATTCGGCCCAGCGGCTCTACACCTCGCTGTCGGTGGCCGACGCCTCGGCCGGTACCGCGTTCATCTCCGGCGGGCTCGAACCCAAGCCCGTGCGTGACCGCTACAACCAGGCGCTCGGCGAGGCCGCCGCGGAACTGGTGACGCAGTCCAATCGCAGTGGGGACGACGAGGATTCGTACCTGCGCACCGGCATCGCGACCGGGCTGCCGGTGTACAGCGGGGTGGTGGAGACCGCGCGCGCCAACAATCGCAGTGAACTGCCGGTGGGCGCGGCGTACCTGAGCGAGGCGTCCAACCTCATGCAGTCGACGCTGCTGCCGATGGCCGCCGAGCTGCAGGCGCATCGCGCCGCCGCCATCACCGCGACCCAGCGCAGCCACGTCCGCCCGCCCTGGCCCGCCATCGTGCTGCCACTGCTGGTGGTGGCCACGCTGCTCGCCGCGCAGTGGTTCCTGTTCCGGCGCTGGCGCCGGGTGCTCAATCCGGGTCTGCTGCTGGCCACGACCACCATGGTGGTGCTGCTGTCCTGGACGGTCATCGCGGGCGTGTTCTCCGCGGTGGCCACCACGCAGTCGCGCGACGACGGCAGCGTGCCGACCGCGGCGCTGACCCGCAGCCGCATTCTGGCCCAGCAGGCGCGCACCGCCGAGACACTCAAACTGGTACGGCGCGACGCCGGAACCGAATACGACCGCACCTACGACGCGGCCATCGCCGAGTTGAGCTCGATTCTGTCCGGCTACGCCGGTGATCAGCCCGGCGCGGCGCAGGTGCGGACCGCGAACGACGCGCTGGGCCGCTGGCGGGCGGCCCACCAGCGGATGAACGAGGCGCTGTCCAAGGGCGATTTCGTCGGCGCCGGCGCGGTGGCGACCGGTCCGGGCACGAACGAGGCCGCGGCCCAGGTCGACGCCCTGGACACGGCCCTCGCGGACGGCATCGGCGATGCCCGGAACACGCTGCGGGACAAAACCTCCCGGGCAGCGCGCGCCCTGGATCTGCTCGGTCCCGGCGCGCTGGTGCTGAGCACCGCCGCCGCCGTCTTCGTGGCGGCGGGCCTGTGGCCGCGACTACGGGAGTACCGATGAGCCGAAGACGACTATCCCGGGACGCCGGCCGGCCGGCGCGATGTAGTGCGCGGAACCTGGTGCGGCCCACCGCCGTCGCGTTCGCGGCGCTGGCGATCACGGTGACCGCGGGCTGCGGGTCGGACTCCGCTCCCCCTCCGCAGTCCACCCGCGTGCCCAGCTACGTGGAGCCGCCGCTGCCCTCGGGCGCCATTGCGGCCCAGACGCATTCGGCGCTGCCCCCGGTGAACGAGACCTGCGCCGATCCGACCGCGAGCCTGCGCCCGTCCTTCGCAAAGGACGGCGCGAACGTCAGCGCCATCCGGGCGCGCGGCAGGCTGCTGGTCGGGCTCGATCCGGGCAGCAATCTGTTCAGCTTCCGCGACCCGACCACCGGCGCGCTCGACGGGTTCGACGTCGACATCGCCCGGGAACTGGCCAGGGACCTGCTCGGGGACCCCGAGCTCATCGAGTACCGCATCCTCGGCTCGGCCGATCGCGAACGCGCGCTGCAGGAACGCACCGTCGACGTGGTCGTCAAGACCATGACCATCACCTGCGAACGGCGCGAGCACGTGGCGTTCTCCACCTCGTATCTGCAGGCGCACCAGCGGGTGCTGACCGCCAAGACCTCCGGCATCGCCGGGCTCGGCGATCTGGCCGGCAAACGGGTGTGCGTGGTGCGCGGCACCACGTCCCTGGATCGCATCCGGCGCGAGCAGCCCGCCGCGTCCATCCTGACCGTGCCCAGCTGGGCGGACTGCCTGGTCGTACTCCAGCAGCGCCAGGTGGACGCCATCAGCACCGATGACACGCTGCTGGCCGGCCTCGCCGTCCAGGATCCGATCACCCACGTGGTCGGCCCCGACCTGAGCACCGAGCAGTACGGGATCGGCATGCCCAAGGACGCGGACGATCTGGTCCGGCACGTCAACGCGACCCTGGAGCGCATCCGCGCCGACGGCACCTGGAACCGCGTCTACCAGCACTGGCTGGCGGGCCCGCTCGGCGACGCCGCCGTCCCCCCGCCGCCCCGCTACCGGGATACCCCATGAGCGGGGACGAGACCACCGCACCCGAACCCGGCGGGAACGAGCGGGACGGACGCCGCGAACACGGCGCGCACGAGACCGGCGAACACGGACCGGGCCAGGCCACCAGGGCTACGCCTCGCCCCGAGACATCCGGCCCCGCAACCCAGTTCACCACGCGCGAGGCCGGCGAGCCGTCCGCCCCGAGCACCTCGGATCCGGGTCCGGCAACGCAGGCGACCCTGCGATTCGTGAACACCGCGGCCGGCACCGCCGAGCCCGCCACGAGGTCTGGGGACAACACGAAGGCCGGCAGCACCACGGAATCCAGCGGCACCGCGACGCGGGCCACCCCGCGCGACGACAACTCCGGCCCGGCGGCGACCGCGGCGGCCGAGCGCGTCCCGCCCGGCGGGGACCTGCCGGGATTCCGGTGGCCCAGCGAGGGCGAGGCCGCGAACTCCGGGGGCGGGCAGGGCACCGCGCCGGAGACCGCGAGCCGGTCCGAGGGGGAGGCGCGGACCCCGACCCGGCCGTCCCAGCGCACCGCGCGTTTGGCGCGGCCGCGACCGCTGGTGCGGCGGCTGGGGGCCGGGCTGGTGCCCATCCCCGCGGTGGAGCCGGTGGAGCCCGAGCGCGCGGTGCTGGCCGATCCGGTGGTGGCCCAGGGCCGCCGATTCTGCTGGCGCTGTGGGAAACCCGTGGGCCGGGCCACCGCCGGGCGGGCCGCGACGGCCGCGGGCACCTGCGACACCTGCGGGGCCGCCTTCGATTTCCGGCCGTCGCTGTACCCGGGCGACCGGGTGGCGGGTCAGTACGAGATCCAGGGCTGTATCGCGCACGGCGGGCTGGGCTGGATCTACCTGGCCATCGACCGGAACGTGAGCGACCGCTGGGTGGTGCTCAAGGGCCTGCTGCACTCCGGCGACGCCGAGGCGCAGGCGGTCGCGCTGGCCGAACGGCAGTTCCTGGCCGAGGTGGTGCACCCCAGCATCGTCAAGATCCACAACTTCGTGGAGCACCCCGGCCCCGACGGGTCGCCCGTCGGCTACATCGTCATGGAGTACGTGGGCGGGCACTCGCTGCGCGATCTGCTCGATCAGTACCGGCGCCCGCAGCGCATGCCGATCGCCGAGGCCATCGCGTACGTGCTCGAAATCCTTCCGGCCCTGGACTATCTGCATTCGGTCGGCCTGGCCTACAACGACCTCAAGCCCGACAACATCATGGTCACCAGCGACCGGGTGGAACTCATCGACCTGGGTGCGGTCGCCCAGTTCGAGGCCTACGGAAACCTGTACGGCACCAGAGGTTTCCAGGCCCCGGAGATCGCCAGGACCGGGCCGACGGTGGCCTCGGACATCTACACGGTCGGCCGTACGCTCGCGGTGCTCACCCTGGATCTGCCCATGGAGAAGGGCGCCTACGTCGAAGGCATCCCCGAACCCGAATCCCAGCCGGTGCTGGCCCAGCACGAGTTCTTCCACCGACTGCTGCTGCGCGCCACCGATCCCGACCCGGATCGGCGATTCGGCACCGCGCGCGTGCTGAGCAGCCAGCTCATGGGCGTGCTGCGCGAGATCCTGGCGCTCGAGACCGGCAACGAACATCCGCAGCTGTCCACGCTTTTCAGCCCGCCGCGCACCAGTTTCGGCACCGCGGAGGTCGTCGCGCAGACCGACGGCATCATCGACGGCGTCCACCGCGACATCCTGCTGAGCCCGCACGAGGTCATGGCCGCGCTGCCCGTCCCCATCATCGATCCCGCGGACCCGTCGGCGCCATTGCTGGCGGGCGCGGCTCACCCCGAGCCGCGGCACGCCCTCGACGAACTGCGCCATGCCCGCCAGCGCGCGGCGGCCGAACCCGGCGGCGCCCCGGACACTTTCGACCTGGAGGTGACCCTCGCCGAGGCCCGGGCCCACCTGGATCTGGGCGAACCCGCCGCCGCCCGCCTGCTGGTGGACCGCCTCGGCGCCGATCCCGAGGAGCCGGACGACTGGCGGGTCGATTGGTACCTGGGCCTGACCGAACTGCTGGAACAGGAGTACGAGCGCGCCTTCGAGCACTTCGACGCCGTCCTGCAGGCCCTGCCCGGCGAGATCGCGCCCAAGCTCGCGCTCGCGGCCACCGCCGAACTCATTCTCCAGCACTGGGATTCCCCCGATCCCGAGGAATGGCGGGCGTACGCGGAGAACTACTACGCCACCGTCTGGCGCACGGATCGCGGCGTGGTCAGCGCGGCGTTCGGGCTGGCCCGGCAGCTGGCCGCCGCCGGCGAGGTCGCCGACGCGGTGCGCGCGCTGGACGAGGTGCCGCCAGCGTCCCGGCACTACTTCGAGGCCCGGATGACGGCGGTGCTCGTGCTGCTGCGCAGCGCGCCGGTCGGCGAACTCACCGAGGCGACCCTGCACGTGGCCGCCGCCCGGATCAAGGCGCTGCCGTCCGGGGAGAGCCGCACCGCGCAGCTGCGGGTCATCGTGCTGGGCACGGCGCTGGGCTGGTTGCAGGCGGGCCGGACACCGCGCACCGCGGAGGCCACGCTGCTGGGCGCGCCGTTCGGCGAACGAGAACTGCGGCGCGGCATAGAGTCCGGGCTGCGCGGGCTGGCGCGGTCGGCGCCCGGCCGCACCCACCGCTACGCGCTGGTGGATCTGGCCAACGCCGTGCGCGCGAAATCCTGGTTCTGACGAACAGGTAATGGCGCGGGCACTGTTCTCCTGCCCGCGCCATTACCGGCTCGTTGACCGGATATCCGTACGGCGCGCCGCGGTGGGCCCCGGGGGCAGCCGGGGACCGGCGGGACCGACGAGGGCGGGTCCCTGCCGCGGGGGTGCTACACGGAATCCGGGGGACCGATGAACAGCCGGCCCGGGAACTACTGTGCCAGAGCGATTGCGAGCCGGGGGTGAAGGGGGTTCACCACACTCATCCGACCAGGTCGGCGGCCGCCCGCGCGATGGCGAGTTCCTCGTTGGTCGGCACCACCAGCACGGCCACCTCCGCGCCCGCGGGCGAGATGTACCGGGCCGAGCGGTCTTTGGCCGCGTTGCGCTCGGGATCCACCGCGATGCCGAACCGCTCCAGCCCCGCCAGCGCGGCGGCGCGCACCGCGGCGGCGTTCTCCCCCACGCCGGCGGTGAAGGTGATGGCGTCCACCCGGCCCAGCTCCACCAGGTAGGCGCCGATGTAGCGGCGCAGGCGGTGGATGTAGACGTCGAACGCGAGTCGCGCTGCGGCGTCCCCGGTTTCGATGAGCCTGCCCAGTTCCCGGAAGTCGTTGACCCCGGACAGGCCCTTGAGCCCGGACTGCCGATTCAGCAGCGCGTCCACGTCGTCGACGTCCATGCCGGCCGTGCGGATCAGATGAAAGATGATGCCGGGGTCCAGGTCACCCGAGCGGGTGCCCATGACCAGACCTTCCAGCGGGGTCAGGCCCATGGTGGTGTCCACCGCCCGCCCGCCCCGGATCGCCGAGGCCGAGGCGCCGTTACCCAGGTGCAGCACAATCTGATTCAGTTCACCGGGCTCCCGGCCCAGGAACTCCGCGACCCGGCCGGCGACGTACTCGTGCGAGGTGCCGTGGAAACCGTAGCGGCGCACCCCGTGCGCGGCGGCGACCTTCGCGTCGATGGCGTACGTCTTGGCGGCCGGGGGCAGCCCGTGGAAGAAGGCCGTGTCGAACACCGCCACCTGCGGCACGTCGGGCAGCAGGGCGCGGGCGCTCTCGATGCCGACCACGTTGGCCGGATTGTGCAGCGGGGCAAGGGCGGACAGCTCGGTGATGGCCCGCACCACGTCGTCGGTGACGAGCGTCGGCTCGTAGAAGACCTCGCCGCCGTGCACCACGCGGTGCCCGACCGCGCCCAGTCCCTCATCGGCCAGATCGTGCCCGCTCGCGGCGAACAGGTCGAAGACCAGCCGCAGCCCGGCGGCGTGGTCCGGCACCTCACCGTCGTGCTCGAAAGTCCGGCCGTCACTCTGGTGTTCGATGGTCGGCGACCCCTCGGCCACCGGCTCGCCGATGCGCTGCACCATGCCGGAGGCGATCACCTCGGCCGACTCCGCGTCCAGCAGTTGATATTTGATGGACGAGGACCCGGAATTGATCACCAGAACCTTCACAGCGACTCCCTCTCGACCCGTCTCCCGGACACCTGTTCCCCTGTCTCCCGCACAACCGCCCGCGCCGCGGCTTTCTTCCGCCGGTGTCAGGACGCGGTCTCCTGCTGGGCCTGAATGGCGGTGATGGCCACGGTGTTGACGATGTCGGCGACCAGCGCGCCGCGCGAGAGGTCGTTGACCGGCTTGCGCAGGCCCTGCAGCACCGGGCCGATCGCGACCGCGCCCGCGCTGCGCTGCACGGCCTTGTAGGTGTTGTTGCCGGTGTTGAGGTCCGGGAAGATGAACACCGTGGCCTGCCCGGCCACCGCGGAGTCCGGCAGCTTGGTGCGCGCGACCGTGGGCTCGATGGCGGCGTCGTACTGAATCGGGCCTTCCACCAGCAGTTCCGGAGCCCGCTGCTGCACGAGCTTGGTGCCCTCGCGCACCTTCTCCACGTCCGCGCCCGAGCCGGATTCGCCGGTCGAGTACGACAGCATGGCGATCCGCGGCTCGATGCCGAACTGGGCGGCGGTGCGCGCGGAGGAGATGGCGATGTCGGCCAGCTGATCGGCGGTCGGGTCCGGCACGACGGCGCAGTCGCCGTAGGCCAGCACGCGGTCGGCCAGGCACATCAGGAACACGCTGGACACCGTCGAGACGCCCGGGACGGTCTTGATGATCTCGAAGGACGGGCGGATGGTGTGCGCGGTGGTGTGCGCGGCGCCGGACACCATGCCGTCGGCCACCCCCATGTGCACCATCATCGTGCCGAAATACGAGATGTCGCCGATGGTTTCGCGGGCGCGATCCACCGTCATGCCCTTGTGGGCGCGCAGGCGCGCGTACTCCTCGGCGAACTCGTCGCGCAGCGGGCAGGTGCGCGGATCCAGCACCTCGGCGGCCTCGATGTCCACGCCGAGTTCCGCGGCCCGCCCGCGCACTGCGGCCTCGTCGCCCAGGATGGTGAGGTCGGCGATCTTGCGCTGCAGTACCCGCCCGGCGGCGCGCAGGATGCGATCGTCGTCGCCCTCGGGCAGCACGATGCGCTTGCGGTCGTTGCGGGCCCGCTCGATCAGCTGGTACTCGAACATCTGCGGGGTGACGATGTTGGGGATCGGAATCTCGATCTGCCGCAGCAGTTCCCGCCCGTCGACCCGCTCCTCCATGAGCGCGAGCGCGGTGTCGACCTTGCGGATGCTGGACAGCGAGACCCGTCCTCGGGTGTGCACGGCGGCCTTGGCGGTCTCGAAGGTGCCCAGATCGGTGGCCAGGATCGGCAGTCTCGGTTTGAGGCCGCGCATGAGCCGGGCCACCGACTCCGGCGGCTTCATCCCGCCGTTCATGATGATGCCCGCCAGCGACGGAAAGCCCTCCGCCTCATGGGCGTTCACCATCGCCAGCAGCACGTCCGACCGATCGCCGGGGGTGATGACCGCGACGCCCTCGCTGAGCCGCTCGAGGATGTGCTCGATGGTCATGCCGCCGATGATCACGTCCAGGGCTTCGCGATGCAGCAGTTCCGGATCGCCGCTGTAGATTTCGCCGCCGATGGCCGCGCACAGCTCCTCCATGGTGGGCGCCTGCAGCAGCGGGACCTCGGGCAGGGTCCAGGAGGGCACCGCGCACGCCTTGCGCAGCGCCTCGGTGTCGGCCTCGAGTTGTTCGGGCGCACAGCGATTGGCCACGACCGCCACCAATTTGGCGTGCTCGGAGACGAGTTCGGTGCGGCACAGCTCCACCAGCTGGGACAGCTCGGCGGGCGTGCGGCCCAGACCGCGCACCACCAGCAGCACGGGCGCGCCGAGGTTCACCGCGATGCGGGCGTTGAAGCGCAGTTCGCTGGGACTCGCGACGTCGGTGTAGTCGCTGCCCAGGATGAGCACGGCGTCGCACTGCTTGGTCATGGCGTGATAGCGCATGACGATCTCGCTGATCGCCGCGTCGGGGTCGGCGTGCACCTGCTCGTAGGTGACCCCGATGGACTGCTCGTAGTCGTCATCGGCGGTGGAGTGCTCGAGCAGCAGTTCGAGGATGTAGTCGCGCTCGGTGGCCGAGCGGGTGATGGGCCGGAACACCCCGACCCGGGGCGTCGTGGCGGCCATCGCCTGCAGCACGCCGAGTGCCACGGTCGATTTGCCGGTGTCGCCCTCGGGGGACGCGATGTACACACTGGAGACCGGTGCTGCAGCCATGGTCCAGAGCCTACCGACCGTTAAGTCCCGATTCGGGCGACTATGGCGCGCAGGTGTCGCGTGCCACAGCGCACCGGGCCGGCCGCACCCGGAAACGACGGTGGCGCGCCCGGACCTGGGTCCGGACGCGCCACATCGGAACGCTGTGCGGGTGCGGCTAGAGCGCGCGCAGGCGCGGCGCCAGATCCCGTTGGAACAGATCCAGGAAGCGGCGCTGATCGTGGCCCGGCGCGTGGAACACCAGGTGGTTCAGGCCCGCGTCCAGGTACGGCTTGATCTGCTCGACGGCCTGGTCCGGATCACTGGCGACGATCCAGCGCTTGGCGATCTGCTCGATCGGCAGCGCGTCGGCAGCGGCCTCCATCTCGATCGGATCGGTGATCGAGTGCTTCTGCTCGGCGGTCAGCGACAGCGGCGCCCAGAAGCGCGTATTCTCCAGCGCCAGTGCGGGATCGGTGTCGTACGAGATCTTGATCTCGATCATCCGGTCGATGTCCTCGACCGTGCGCCCGGCCTTGGCCGCGCCCTCGGCCACCGCGGGCATCAGCTTCTCGGTGTACAGGTCCATGCCCTTTCCCGAGGTGCAGATGAAGCCGTCACCCGCGCGGCCCGCGTACCGGGCCACCAGCGGGCCGCCCGCCGCGATGTAGATCGGGATGCCGCCCTTGGGCACGTCGTAGATCGAGGCGCCGACGGTCCGGTAGTACTGCCCGTCGAAGTCCACGCGGTCGCCGGTCCACAGCGCGCGCATGAGGTCCACCGACTCGCGCAGGCGCGCGAAACGCTCCTTGAACTCCGGCCATTCGCCCTGGTAGCCGGTGGCGATCTCGTTGAGCGCCTCGCCGCTGCCGACGCCGAGCATGATGCGCTCGGGGTACAGGCACCCCATGGTCGCGAACGCCTGGGCGATCACCGCGGGGTTGTAGCGGAAGGTGGGGGTCAGCACCGAGGTGCCGAGCTGGATGCGCTTGGTGCGCTCGCCCACCGCCGCCATCCAGGCCAGCGAGAAGGGCGCGTGCCCGCCGTTGTGCCGCCACGGCTGGAAATGATCGCTGACGGTGGCGCTGTCGAGGCCGTGCTCCTCGGCCGCCACCGCGATCTCCACCAGTTCCCGCGGGCCGAATTGCTCCGCGGACGCCTTGTATCCGAGTTTGAGGTCTGTCACCGCGCCACTCCTGTCGCCTTGTTGCGCTCGTTGTGCGGGCCAACCTCCCGCTGCCGGCCGCCCGGGACGCGATGGACGCGTCGTGCCGAACGGCTTACTTCGCACCATAGTTCCGCCCCGGGCCCCGGTGTGCCGGGGGTCGCACCCGAGGTCTGCAACCGGCGCGGTCAGCGCCCGTATTCCGGTCGCCGCACCTGGCGATTCGCCCACCGCGACCGATCCGCGCGGCGGCGCGCGCCACGGCCTGCCGAAATATCGCACAGCGGGCGGCGAACGTGAAGAACGAGACAAAAAGGGCCGCGCACGGGCGCAGCTACGCGGGGGCAAATTAGACTCGGACCCGTGACCTCCACCGAAGAGCCGATCCTCTCGTACCTGACGGACATGGACGGCGTGCTGGTGCACGAGAACCACATGGTGCCCGGTGCGGACGAGTTCCTGGCCGAGTTGCGCGCCAACGACATTCCCTTCCTGGTGCTCACCAACAACTCGATCTACACCGCGCGCGACCTGCAGGCCCGGCTCCGGCACACCGGCCTGGAGATCCCCATCGAGTCCATCTGGACCTCCGCGCTTGCGACCGCGACCTTCCTCAACGACCAGCGCCCCAACGGAACCGCCTATGTCGTAGGCGAATCCGGGCTCACCACCGCGCTGCACGAGATCGGCTACGTGCTCACCGACAGCGACCCGGACTACGTGGTGCTCGGCGAGACGCGGACGTACTCCTTCGAGGCCATCACCACCGCCATCCGCCTCATCTCGGCGGGCGCGCGCTTCATCGCCACCAATCCCGATGCCACCGGACCCTCGCGCGAGGGCATCCTGCCCGCGACCGGGTCGGTCGCCGCCCTGATCACCCGCGCCACCGGCAAGGAGCCGTACTACGTGGGCAAACCCAACCCGCTGATGATGCGCTCGGCGCTGCGCCGCATCGACGCGCACTCGCAGTCCACGCTCATGATCGGCGACCGCATGGACACCGACATCATCTCCGGCCTGGAGGCCGGGCTGCGCACGATCCTGGTGACCACCGGCATCTCCACCCACTCGACGGTGGAGCAGTACCCGTACCGGCCCACCGCCATCCTGCACTCGGTCGCCGACCTGATCGGCAAGACCAAGGCGCCCTTCGACGCCTGAGGGTTCGGCCGCGCCCGTGGTTCCGGCGCCGGTCCGACCCGCCGGATATCGCCGCGACGCCGCAGCCGGTCCGCCCGGATCCGCGAAGCTGTTGCGCGGCAACCAGTCCGGGCATCGCCCCTAGCTCGTCGCGACCGGCCGTTCGGCGTCGAGCGCGTCCAGTGCCGCCGACAGCGTGGTGAGCGCGTCGACGATCTCGGCGAAACGCTCGGCCCCCAGGTGCGCGGCCATCCGCGCGGAGATGTCGGCGTGCTGCGGGTGAATCCGGCGCACCGCCTCGTGACCGGCCGGGGTGATGGCCACGAGTTTGGCCCGCCGGTGCAGCGGATTCGGCCGGTATTCGGCGAAACCCCTGTCCACCAGCAGATCCGCTATCCGCTGCACGCTCTGGCGCGTGATGCCCATCGCGCGCGCGATGCCCGCCACCGGCAGCGGATCCGGCAGCACCGCGCCGAGCACCTGCCACCAGGCGGCGGTGAGCCCCGCCGGGGCGGCCAATTCCTCGGCGATGGCGAGGAATTGGCCGTTGAGCTTGAACGAGGTGATGGCCGCCGTACTGAACAGTTCCTGTTCGGAGCGCGTCATTGCTGTTCCCGTCGGACGGAGGGTTTCCCCTAGGTGGTGGCGGCCGCCGCGCGGCTCTCCTCGTAGTCGGCCAGCGCGAAGAAGCCGGCCGGATCATTGTGGCCGTAGAGCCGGTGCCAGGCCTCGAGCACCTGCGGTTCGAACAGGCCGAGCCGCGCGAAGATGGCGTGCGCGAAGTCGACCGGGGTGATGCCGCTCGCGGTGATGAGGTCGGCGTCGATGACGGCCGGCTCGTAGACGAAGCCCTTGCCGCCCGAATACTCGGTCATGGCAAGGTATTCCGCCGCGTTGCTGGTGTGCTTGCGCTCGTCCAGCAGCCCTTCGACCGCCATGCCCCAGGTCGCGCCGCAGATGGCCGCGACCGGCACGCCCGCCGCCAGGAACTCGCGCGCCTTCGCGCCGAAGGCCGTCAGGTCACCGCGCTCCCAGGTCTCCGAACCGGGCAGGATCAGCATCTCGCTCTCGGCCGGGGTCAGATCCGCGAGCGCGAGGTCGGGCGTGACGCGCAGTCCGCCCATGGAGGTCACCGGGTCGGTGGTCGGACCGACCGTGCGGATCTGCCAGGCGCCGGGTTCGCGGTGCCACAGCGTGCGGTTGATGTGCGCGGTGGCGTGCCCGACCTCCCAATCGGCGAAGGTGTCGTAAACGGCCAGGTGCACTGTCTTCGTGGTCATGACAGTATCCTGTCATGTTTGACAGTATGCTGTCAATACTTGGACCGCGGACGGCCCCGGAGCTCGGGAAACACCGGGAGAGCGGCCCGGAAACGACAAGAGGGCCGGAACCTGACGGTTCCGGCCCTCGGCCCGCTACTCGAGCAGGGTCAGCTCAGCGCGCGATCCAGATCCGCGATCAGATCCTCCACGTCCTCCAGCCCGATCGAGATGCGCACCACCCCGTCGGTGATACCGATGGCCGCGCGACCCTCCGGGCCCATAGCCCGATGCGTCGTCGTCGCCGGATGCGTGATCAAGGTCTTGGCGTCACCGAGGTTGTTCGAGATGTCGATGATCCGCAGCCCGTTGAGCACCTCGAACGCCCGCTTCTTGGCCTCGGCCTCGGGCGCGGTCAACTCGAAGGTCACCACGGTGCCGCCGCCGGACATCTGCGCCCGAGCCAGGTCGTACTGCGGGTGCGAGGTCAGGAACGGGTACTTCACCCACGCCACGGCCGGATGCTGTTCCAGGAACTGCGCGATGCGCAGCGCCGAGTCGTTGGACTGGCGCACCCGCAGCGGCATGGTCTCGAGACCCTTGAGCAGCGTCCAGGCGTTGAACGGGCTCAGCGCCGGACCGGTATGGCGCATAAGGTTTTTCACCGGGCCGTCGATGTACTCGTGCGAGCCCAGGATCGCGCCGCCGAGCACCCGGCCCTGGCCGTCGATGTGCTTGGTGCCCGAGTAGACGAGCACGTCGGCGCCGAGATCGAAGCCGCGCTGCAGCAGCGGGGTCGCGAAGACGTTGTCCAGCACCACCTTCGCGCCGGCGGCGTGCGCCAGATCGACCACCGCGCGCACGTCCACCAGGGACTGCATCGGGTTGGACGGGGTCTCGAAGAACACGGCCTGGGTGGGCACCGACAGCGCCTCGGTCCACTGGTCCAGATCCTCGCCGTCCACGAAGACGGTCTCCACGCCCCAGCGCGGCAGGATCTCGTTGGCCACCACGAAGCACGAGCCGAACAGGCTGCGCGCGGCGACCAGCCGGTCACCGTTGCCCAGCAGCGCGGCCAGCGCGGTGAACACCGCGGACATGCCGCTGGCGGTCGCGAAAGCCGCTTCGGCGCCGTCGATCAGGGCCAGCCTGTCCTCGAACATGGCGACCGTCGGGTTGCCGTAGCGCGAGTACACGAAGTGCTCGATGTCGCCGGTGAAGGACGCCTCGGCGGCCTCGGCGCTCTCGTAGACGAAACCGGAGGACAGGTACAGCGCCTCGGAGGTCTCCTCGAAACCCGAGCGCCGCAGGCCACCTCGCACACTGAGCGTGGCGGGGCCGACGCCCTCGGGCAGCGGCTTGTCGAACGCGCCACCGGTGATCATGACTGCCTCCACGGAAGTCCGTCCGCGCGCCAGCCTTCGACGCCGCGGTGTCCCTGCGCGTCGAGCGCGCCCTCGAAACCCTCGAGCACATTGAACGACGGAGCGAGCCCGAGCGCGGTCGCGGCGGTCGCCGCGCCGATGGAACGCTGCCCGGAGCGACAGATGAAGATCACCGGCGCGTCCGAGTCCGCGGCCCGGTCGGCCAGCACCTCGCGGAGCTGATCGACGAACCGGGCATTGCGCGCGCCGCTGGTGTCGACCCATTCGATCAACGCCGTCGGGCGGCCGATGCCGCTGGTGTCGGGGACGCCGACGAATCGCCATTCGGCTTCGGTGCGCACATCGACCAGCACCGCATCCGGATTGTCGCGCAACAGTTCCCACGCCTGCTTCGGCGTGATGTCACCCGCGTAGCTCACTTCGAACCTCCTGTGAATCCGCACTTGCCGCACCGTTGCCCGATGCGCGGCCAGGTCGTCACCCGGAGCACCCCACCGCGGAGGAGGGTTGCCGACCAGCCAGCCGGGGCTTGGCGCTGATACTCATGACCTGGGTTGAGATTGACCGACATGGGGCCTCACTGTCAAACCGTGCGGGCGGTCAGGAATTGCACACCAGCCACGCCCCATCGGTCTTGGTGAAAGTCCAGGTCGAGGTGGAATCGCGGTCGTCGGCGCGCCAGGTCACCTGCGCGGTGGCGCGGTCGCCCTGGATATTCGGATCGGTCAGCTTGACAAGCGTTGATTTCCCGGCCTTTTCGCCCGTCTCGGTCCGCAGCGGCGAGCGCTGTTCGTCGAAGCCCGGGCACGCGGTCGAGGGGTCCAGCGCGTCGGTGCCGCTGCGGGATTCGATGAAGTTGCGCGCGGACTTCGCCAGCCGGTTCGCGTCTGTGACATTCTTCTCAGCCGGCGACAGCAGGGCCGAGACCACGATGCCGATGATCACCACGACCGTGACGCCGATGGCGATCAGGAACGGCAGCATGGTTCTGGACTCACGCTGATCGATACGTTCGGGCTGGTCCGCGTCCTCGCTCATGACCTTGATCATGCCTGCTCGGGGCGGGTGTCCCGGCGGCGACACCGGACCGCGCCCGGGGAGAGCATGCCCACAGTTGACCGCACCGGCGCGGGGGGTGGTCCATACCACCGATAGAATCGGCACAATTCCCCCGCGAGGCCGGGAATCGCAGTACAGAGCAGCAACGCTGCAGCTTCGGGGCCCGTAGGGTGGTTCACTCGAAGCCAGGGCGTCAACTTAGCCTAAGCTAAGAACGACGGCTGAGACTTGACGGCAAGATAGTTTTCGACCAAAGGGTGCGCGAAGAATGACCGAACAGCTTGCGGGAACCGATGCAGCGACCCGCCCGCTTCGCATTGCGATCGTGGGCGCGGGCCCGGCCGGAATCTACGCCGCCGACGCGCTGATGAAGTCCGATACCCCCGCCGGTTTCGACGGGGTGAGCATCGACCTGTACGAGCGCATGCCCGCGCCGTTCGGTCTGATCCGCTACGGCGTCGCGCCCGATCATCCGCGCATCAAGGGCATCATCACCGCCCTGCACAAGGTCCTGGACAAGCCGCAGGTCCGCCTGCTCGGCAACATCGACTACGGCGTCGACATCACCCTGGAAGACCTGCGCACGTTCTACGACGCGGTCATCTTCTCCACCGGCGCCAACGCCGACCGCGCGCTCGAGATCCCGGGCATCGACCTGGACGGCAGCTTCGGCGCGGCCGACTTCGTCTCCTGGTACGACGGCCACCCGGACGTGCCCCGCGAATGGCCGCTGCACGCGGAGAAGGTCGCGGTCCTGGGCGTCGGCAACGTCGCCCTCGACGTCGCGCGCGTGCTCGCCAAGACCGGCGACGAACTGCTGCCGACCGAGATCCCGCCGAACGTCTACGACGGCCTCAAGGAGAACAAGGCCGTCGAGGTCCACGTCTTCGGCCGTCGCGGTCCCGCGCAGGCCAAGTTCACCCCGCTCGAGCTCCGCGAGCTGGACCACTCCCCGACCATCGAGGTCATCGTCGATCCCGAGGACATCGA